>CAYGAO010000062.1:0-12698 GCA_964347715.1 uncultured Acidobacteriota bacterium | reverse complement strand
CCCCGCCGCCGCCGGAGCGAGTTCGCGCTCCTTCGCCGCCCCTTCCGCCGAGTCCCGAAGCAGGTGGTAGGGCCAGACCCCGGTCAGCAGCCGCTGCCGGGTGAGCGCCACCGGCACCCCGGCGGCGTCGGTGGTGATCCAGCGACGGCCCCACTTCTCGGCGCAGAAGGCGGTGGTGCCCGAGCCGCAGGTGATGTCGAGCACCAGGTCGCCGGGATCGGTGGACATCAGGATGCACCGCTCGACGACCTTTTCGGCGGTCTCCACCACATAGTGGAGGTCGTTCGGGGGAAGCGGCGTGCTCCAGACGTTGTGGATGCGGCGCCCGGGCATCTCGTGCTCGTACCACTTCCAGCTCAACGACCTGCCCGCCCCCGCCGCCACCAGCCGCCCGCGGCGCGACAGTTCCTCGAGACCTTCGGCGCTGACTCGCCACTGGGCGTTCGCAGGACACAGGTAGGCCTCCCCCCGCCAGACGAACGGCTCCGAGCGACCGGTTGCGGAATGACCCTGGGAAAAGAGCCCCGACCTCCGGAACAGCCGGGCGTCTTCGGGAAGTTTTCCGTCGGGATCCCGAGCCTCTTCGGGGGTCAACCGCCGCTCGCTTCCGTCGCGCAGTTCCACCATCGCGTAGGAACTCATGTACTCCACTTTCTGCCGGCGATCCAGCGACTCGTAGAGCTGGCGGAACTTCACCGACTTCCGGTCCTTCGCGTACCAGAGCAGGTAGTCGGCGACCTCGGGGAGCGTCTTCGCGCTGGTGCCGCCGCTCTTCACGAACGGGATCGAGGCCACCCGGTTCTCCGGGCCGAACACCTCGTCGAGGAGCACCGCGAGGCGGTGCACATTGCCGGATCCGATCTGCAGGAAGAGGCTGCCCGAGTCGTCGAGCAGCGCCCGCGCGAGGGTGGCGTTCCGCCAGATGGCGTCGAGGTACGAGTGGATGCCGTTCTGGTAGGCGTCGCGGAAGGCGCGCACGATGCCGGGGTCGGCGGGAAGGTCGCGCGCGCCCTCGCCGACATCCCGGTTCTTCACCGAGCACTGGAAGTTGCTCCGGAACCCGATCCCGTAGGGAGGGTCGAAATAGACCATCTGAACCCTCCCCGCCATCTTCTCGCGCTCGAGCAGCGAGGCCATGATCCGGCGCGAGTCGCCCCGGATGATGCGGTTCTGCCAGCGGCCCCGGTGCCGGTACCACTCGTAGGCCGCCCCGGCGGGAAGGTCGTTGTAGGCGCTCCCGAAGACCGACCGGGTCTCGCGGCGGTCGGGAGGCGTCGTGGTCAGCGAGCGGGCGAACATCTCCGGGTGGAGCTTCTCGTGGATGTAGAGGGGGTGGGCGTCCACCGAGAAGTCCTCGAGACCAGCGTCCCGGTCCCAGGCGAGGCGCGGCCCCCCTTCGCTGCGGACCGGGGGCGCGTGGCGGCGCGGCGCCCGGTCCGCAGCGGTCATGTAGGGCGCGGTCTCCTCGGAGGCCAGGTTCGGGCGGTCCGCCGAGGGGTGAGTCCAGGACTCGGGCGGGCGGGCGCCCTTCGTCTTCTGCTTCGGGGTCATCGGTCTCCGGTTCCTGCGGCGATGGCGCGCTCGAGGTCGGCGGCGACGCTCTCGGGGTCGGTCAGCTCGCAGAAACGCCAGACGCCCGAACACTCCGGATCGTCGCTGTTCCCGAGCGCGGGGATCCACCAGTTCTCCACCGCGCGCCGCTTCGCCCGACTGTCGGCGTCCGGGCGCCCCTTGAACTCGACCACGAGGTGCGCGCCGCCTTCGAGCCGCGCCACGAAGTCGGGCTCGTAGCGGCGCGCGGTCCCGTCGGGCGCGAGGTACGGGATGCTCCAGCCGAGCCGGTCGTTCCGCACCCACGCCGACACTCCGGGCGAGCGGTCGAGCGCGGCCGCGACGGCGAGTTCGGGGGCGCTGTCGCAGGGCGCCCGGTTCAGCTCGGACCGCCGGGCGTCGCGCGCGAGCCGCCGGGCGGTGGTGTAGGCGACGGACCCGGTGTCCGACCAGCGCCCGGCGGCGGGATCCTGCTCGTCGGCGAACACCGGCAGCACCCTGGGAACGCCGCCCGGCCCCCCGGAGGCGGCGCGGACGATCTCGCCCGCCGCCCGGGCGATCTGGCCGGTGCGGCCCAGCTCGCCGAAGGTCCCGCACCCCACCTTCGGATGGTCGAGCCACTCCCGGGCCGCGACCACGGCGTCGGCGAAGAGCAGCCGCCGGCGCCGCGGCGACTCCCGATCGGGGTCTTCGACCGCGCGGACCACCTCGTGCGCGAGCCGCCAGTGGAACTCCTTCTCGCGCCGTCCGTCGCAGAAGATCTCCCACGGCCCCACCGTCCCGCCGACCAGCGTCTCTTCCGGGATCTCCACCCCCTCCCAGACGATCGGCTCGGCGGCCCGGGGCTCCTCCCGGAGCGCGAAGGGCCGGACGCGCTCCGGGTCGAGCCGCAGCCGACCGGAGGGCAGCTCCCACCGGTAACCGGCGAGGTCCGGGAACCGGATGCGGAAGCGTTCCCGCCCGCCGACGCTGAACACCTCGTACGGCTCTCGGGGCGGCGCCGGGGCCTCGCCGGCCGCGCGCATGAACGAGAACGGCACCCCGAAGATGTTCGAGACCTCGACCCGCAGCCGGCGGTTCTCGTCGTCCACGAAGTCGTCGTAGGCCGAGCGGCGCAGCGACCGCCCGGCCACCTGCTCGCACAGCAGCTCGCTCCCGAACCGGCGGAAGCCGAAGATGTGGGTCACAGTGCGGGTGTCCCAGCCCTCGGAGAGCATCGAGACCGAGATCACGCAGCGCACCCGCGCTCCCGGCTTCCCGGGCTTGCCCACCGTCCCGGCGATCTCGCGCAGGCGCTCGAGGCGCTCGGCCCTCGTCGTCGCTTCGGGAGCGAGCCGCTCTGCCTGTTTCGCGATCACCGCGGCGAGCCGGCCGCCGAGCTCGTCCGGGCTGTCGAGCTTCGAGTGGACGAGGATCGTCGGCGGGCTCTCCACGAAGCCCGAGCCGTCGGGGCGCACGTTCGAGAAGAGCAGGAGCCGGCCGGGGACGAACCGCCCGTCCTTCTCTTCGCCGGCGATCCAGCGGTAGAGCTCGGTAGCGTTCCGGACCGTGTTCGCCACCACGATCATCACCGGGATCCGCGGCGCGTACTTCTCGTCCGTCTTCCGGTAGTGCTCGTAGAGCTGGAGCAGCGGCGCCTCCACGGTGTCGGGGAGGTCGTCGCCGTCGAGGGTCTTCTTCGGGGTGTGGGCGAAGATGTTCCGGAAGACCGGTTCCGGGGCGTCCGTGTCGTCGGCCACCGGGATGCGCGGCACTTTGGTGAGGCCGGCCTCGACCGCCTCGATCAGCGGATGGTCGCTGACGATCCAGGGGAAGACCGGCGTGGTGGCCCCGGGCGGGAGGCGCAGGTACATGGGCGTCGCCGAGAAGTCGAGGACGGCGGCGAGGCGCCCGGCGGAATCGAGCGACCGGACCGCGTTGAACCAGAGCGCCGCGGTCTCCTCGAACTCCTTCTCCTCGCCGGTCGCCCGGCGCAGCCGGGGCGGCGGGCGGTAGCAGTGGTGCCCCTCGTCGTTCAGCACCAGGAGGCGGCGGGCGCCGCGGTGGGCGCGGAGCAGCCGGTCGAGCATCGCCTCGGGCGTCTCCTCCCACTTCGCTTCGCGCCCCGCCCGGCGCGGGTCGCGCCGCAGCAGGCTCTTCGCCGCGCCCGAGGCCGCCTCGTCGCCCGAGACCCCCAGGAGGTCCCGCTGGCGGAAGGCCTGGAAGTTCAGGACCGAGACCCGGGGGTCGAACCGGGCGCGGAGCTTTCCCGGGAGCAGCCCGGCGTAGGACTCGCGGCCGGCGTCGGTCGCCGGGTCGAGTTCCCGGAGGCGGTCCCGGACGGTGAGGTTCGGCGCGATCAGCAGGACATCGGCGCCGCCGCCGCGCCAGAGGGACCACCAGGCGATCGTCATCGCCATCGTCAGCGTCTTGCCGGTTCCGGTGGCCATCTTGACCGCCAGCCGCGGGATCCCGTCGTTCGCCTCCCGGTTCACCGCTTCGAGCTCGCGCCGGATCTCATCGTCGGCCGGGGCGGCCTCGTGGAGCCAGACGAGCGTCTCCACCGCCTCCAGCTGACAGAAGAAGGGCCGCGGGTGGGCGGCCTCGCCCGACCAGTGGGCGAGCAGCTCGCGGGTGGCCGCCGAGACTCCGCACCACTTCCGGGCGCGCCAGTCGTCCACCCGGTCCCGGATCCGGTTCACCCGCCGATGGGGCGGCAGGTCGGTCGCCGGGGGCAGGAGCGCCCCCGGGCGTTCCGGGAGCGGGGCCGGCAGGTACGCCCCGGAAGGACGCCTTCCCGCGACGCATTCCTCGGTGGCCCGGAACTGCGGATCGAGCCGCCAGTGCCGCGCCGGACGCTCCCAGGGGCTGCCGAGGACCGGGTAATTTCCCGGCGCCCCGCAGGGCCCCGAGCGCATCTCAGCAGGCTGTGGAGAAAGTCGACCGGGCACGGACGCGGCGCGTAGCGCCGCCGGGGAGGGTTCTCCCTCCCCGCGAAAGACGGTGGAGCGAATCGCGGAAGCGATTCGGGTCACCTGCCGGTGGGAAGAGTCCCCCGCATCCCCGGATCGAGGCGGATTCCTGTTCCCTTTCCGGAGGGGTGCGGATGCGGGGGGCTCTTTCCACGGGCTGTCAGCCGAGGACTTCGGCGAGGGCGCCGGCGAGGGCGTCCGCGATCTGCGCGAGGTCGGCTTCGGTCGAACAGACCGGCGGCGCGCAGACGAACACCTCGCCGCGCACCCGGCTGAAGACGCCCCGGTCGTCCACCGCCCGGAGGACCCGCGGCCCCACCTTCTCGGAGGCCGGGAAGAGCGCGCGCGAGCCCCGGTCGGCGACGATCTCGACCGCCGCCATGAGGCCCTTCCCCCGCACCTCGCCGACATGCGGATGGTCGCCGACCGCCGCTTCGAGGTTCCGGATCAGCGTCGCCCCCTTCTCGGCGGCCACCTGGACGAGACCCTCCTCGCGGATGATCCGGAGGTTCTCGAGCGCGACCGCGCAGGAGACCGGGTGGGCGCTGTAGGTGTAGGCGTGCATCCACACCGGATCGCCGCCGTCGAGCGTCGCCGCCACCTCGTCCGAGAGCCCGATCCCGCCGAGGGGGATGTGGCCCGAGGTGATCCCCTTGGCGAACTGCACGATGTCCGGCTCCACGCCCCAGTGCTCGAGTCCGAACATCGTCCCGGTGCGGCCGAAGCCGGTGATCACCTCGTCGGCCACGAAGAGCACCTGGTGGCGGTCGCAGATCTCGCGGATGCGCGGGAAGTAGTCGTCCGTCGGGACGATCACCCCGCCCGCGCCCTGGACCGGCTCGGCGAGGAACATCGCCACGGTGTCCGGCCCTTCCTCGAGGATCGCCGCCTCGAGCTCGTCGGCCGCCGCCTCCCCGGGGGTCTTCCCCGGCGGCGGGTCGTAGAAGTAGGGATACGGGGAGCCGATGTGCCGGAAGCCCGGGAACCGCGGCTCGAACATCGGCCAGTAGGAGCTGATCCCGGTCGCGCACATCGCCGCGAGGGTGACGCCGTGATAGCCCCAGATCCGCGAGATCACCTTCGTCTTCTCCGGCTTTCCGCGGACCTTCCAGTAGTAGCGGGCGGTCTTGATGCTCGAGTCGGTGGACTCGCCGCCCCCCGAGGTCAGGAAGAAGCGGTTGATCCGCGGATAGGTGATCTCGGCGAGCGTCTCGGCGAGCGCGATCGCCCGGGGGTTCGAGCTGCCGGCGTAGCCCGAGGCGTAGCCGAGCTCGCGCATCTGCTTCGCCGCCGCCTCGGCGAGCTCGCGCCGCCCGTGCCCGAGGAACACGTTCCACAGCCCCGAGAGCCCGTCCACATAGTCCCGGCCGTCGGCGTCGAAAAGGCGGGCCCCCTCGCCCCGGACCCAGACATGGCCGCCGGCAACCTGGGCGCCGCTGTGGATCGGGTGGATCAGGTGGGCGGCGTCCCGGTCGAGGAGCGCGGTCTTTTCGTGATCGGACATGGGACTCTTCCCTTCGGGGCGGATCAGCGCCCGGCGGCGCGGTGGCCGACGGCGAGCGCCTCCGGCGAGGTCACGATGAACACCCGGAATCCCTGCTCGATCCGGGCGGCGATGTCGTCGGGGCCGGCGGTGATCCCGCACGGCGTCCCGGCTTCGAGGCAGGCGGCGAGGACGGTCCGGATCGCCTGCTCGACGGCTTCGAGGTCGCCCTCGTACGCGCGGCGCAGATCGCCCGGTCCGGGGAAGGCGACGCTCACCCCCGGCACGCTCACGATGTCGGCGGCGGCCTCGACCCCGACCCGGTCCTCGATGAGCACCATCGAGATCAGTTCCCCGGCGGGATCGAGCGGCCAGACATCGGCGCGCGCGGCGTGGTCGCCGGGCGGGACGCCGAACACCCGGGCCGCCCCGGCGGCCGGTTCGGGGCGCAGTCCCCCGGAGCTCGCCGGGCGCATCGAGGCCACCGCGTGGCGGGCTTCGTCGGCGCTCTCGACATGCGGGAAGACGATCGCGGAGGCGCCGGCGTCGAGTCCGGCGGCGGTTCGCCGGGCGGCCTCCTCCCGGCCGTCGCGGATCGGCGGGATCCGGAGCGCGAGCGGATGCGGGTCCTCCGCCCCCCGGAGCGCCTCCTGGTAGGCGGCCAGCGTGTCGAGGTCGAAGGGGCCGGACTCGAGCGAGTAGAAGACGAAGTCGACGAGCTCCTGCGCGGCCAGCTGCCGCGCGGTGTCGGGGGTCTTCTCACCGGAGAAGATGCCGAAGACGACCTCCCCCTCGGCGAGCAGCCTGGCGATCCGGTTCCACTGCGGCGCTTCGGGGACGGACATCTCGGGGGCGGGTTCCTCGGGCGTCGCGCAGGAAGCGGCGGCGATCAGGACCAGGGCGTTCCGGACGAGGCGCCGGGCTCTGCCGGGGGGACGGGGCACGAGGTCTCTCCTGGGTCGCTCCGATGGGGGTCTTCCGGGCGGTTCGGCGGGAGCGAGGCCCGCTGCTATCCTAATCGTTGACCGGCGCGGCGTTCCCGCCGCGCCCCCCGGCTCCCGGGGGCGCTTTTCTCGTACGAAGGAGACCACGGCTCATGGCCACAGTGACCCTCGGCGGCGATCCGTTCGCGATCTCGGGCGAGATTCCCGCGGTCGGTTCCGCCGCCCCCGCCTTCACGCTCACCGGCGGCGATCTCGGCGAGGTCTCGCTCGGCGACTACGCCGGGAAGCACCTGATCCTGAACATCTTTCCGAGCGTGGACACTCCGGTGTGCGCGGCTTCGGTGCGCCGGTTCAACTCGGAAGCCGCGGGACGGGAGGGGGTCTCGGTCCTCTGCGTGTCGAAGGACCTGCCGTTCGCCCAGGGGCGCTTCTGCTCCGCCGAGAACATCGAGGGGGTCGCCTGCGCCTCCGAGATGCGGGACGCCTCCTTCGGAGATGCGTACGGCCTGCGGATCACCGAAGGGCCGCTCGCCGGGCTCTTCGCCCGCGCGGTGGTGGTCGTGGACGGGAGCGGGACGGTCGTCCATTCCCAGCTCGTGCCCGAGATCAAGGAAGAGCCGGACTACGACGCCGCGCTGGCCACCTGCCCCCGCTGATCCGGACGGGTGAGCGGCGCGGATCGACCGGCGCGATCCGCCTCCTTCCCGGAGCCCTGACGACTTGAGCGAAACGGGGGAGACACCGATCCCCGCGGGAACTGCCTACGAACCCGGGGATCTCGTCTTCTATCCGCAGGTGGGCCACTGCGAGGTGGGCGAGGTGATCCGGGACGAGCGGATGGAGCTCGATCTCCTCGAACTGAACCCGCGCGACGCCGAGCCCGGCAACCGCATCCTGGTGCCGCTCGACCAGCTCTCCGCCCGTGGGATCCGTCGCGCGGGCGATTCGCCGGGGACGATGCGGGAGGTGCTCGGCTCGGACTTCGAGCCGACGATCGAGGACGCCGCCGAGCGGCTCGACCTGATCACCGCCCAGGAACGCGACGGAACCGTCGGCAGCCTGGCGCTGGCGCTCAAGCGTCTCCACCTGCGCCACGAGATGAAGACGATCAGCCGGGAGGAGTCGAAGCGGCGCACCCGCATCCGGCGGTGGCTCGTCGTGGAGCACATGATCGAGACGGAAGGGACCGTCGGCCAGGCGCAGTCGGCGATCACCCGGCTCCTGTCCCGCACGATGAACGCGGTCCGCGAACGCGAGAAGGAAGCCGCCCGCGAGCGTCGCCGCCAGGAGCGCGCCGAGCGGAAGGCCGAAGCGGAGCGCCGCGCGAGACGCCGGCGCGGGCGCGGCTGACCCGGCGAGCCACGCTCCGCAGCCGGGAAGCGACGATCCCGGCCCGGGCCGGCCTCGCTCCGGCGGTGGTCCCGCCCCTCCCCGCCGTCGTCCGGGTCGCGCGGGGTTCGGGCGGGCGCTCCCCCCGGGGAAACCGCTCCGCGCTCCGTTCCGCCTCGTTCGATCCCGGCATTCCTCGCGCGCTCGCGGGGCGCCGGACCGCGCTCGCGGGACGCCGAACCGCTCCCCGGGCGCACTCCGTTTCGTCCACCGGCCGCTAGTCGCCATGCCGTCGCGCCGGCTCTTCGACCCGCCGCCCGCGCCCGGAGGCGCGGTTCCGCGACGGGCCAGCGCGGCCCCGAGCGGCTCCCGCCAGCTCCCCTACACGGTCCGGCAGCTCGCCGAAGGCGTGCGGCGCGTCGTCGAGGACGGTTTCCCCGCGGGTATCTGGCTCGAGGGCGAGCTCTCCCAGGTGACGGATCGGCGTCATCTCTATCTCTCCTTTCGCGAGGGGAGCACCGTTCTCGAGGCCGTCGCCTGGGAGTCCGACGCCCGCGGCTTCGACTTCGCACCGCAGCGGGGCGACCGGGTGCGCGCGTTCGGGAGGCTGCGGACCTACGCCGAAAGGAGCCGGTACCAGTTCCAGATCCGCCGCCTCGAGCGAGCCGGGCTCGGGGCGCTCCTCCAGGAGCTCCTCGAGCGCGAGCAGCGCCTCGAAGCCGAAGGACTCTTCGATCCCGCGCGAAAGCGCCCGGTCCCGTTCCTTCCCCTCCGGATCGGCCTGCTGACGGCGGTCGGGAGCGACGCCTGGGCCGACTTCACGAAAGCGGCGAACGCGCGCTTTCCCGGCGTCAGGATCCGGGAACGGAACACTCCGGTCCAGGGAGCCACCGCCCCGACGAACCTCGTCGCGGGAATCCGGGCGCTCGGCCGCCTGCCCCTCGATGTGATCGTGGTCGCCCGCGGCGGCGGCTCGGTCGAGGACCTGCTCCCGTTCAGCGACGAGTCGGTGATCCGCGCGGCGGCCGCCTGCCCGCTGCCCCTCGTGAGCGCGATCGGCCACGAACAGAACCGCCCGCTGCTCGACCGCGCCGCCGACCTGCGGGCGAGCACCCCGTCGGCGGCGGCGCGCGACCTCCTCCCGGAACGGAGCGAGCTGCAGCGCGAGATCGAGGAACGTGGAAACGCGGCCGACGGAGCGGCGCGCCACTTCGTTCGGGCGGCCGGGCAGCGGATCGAGGCGCTTCGGACCCACCGCGCCACCGCCGCGCTGCCGGAGTGGATCGAAAGGGAGCACGCCCGGCTGCTGCGGGACCGGCAGACCGCCCGGGAAGCGGCGATGCGGGCTCTCGACCTCCGCGCGGACCGCCTGAAGCACGCGCGACGCCGGATCGAGGCGACCCGTCCGGCAGCGCGGCTCGCCGGGCAGCTCCGCGAGCTCGGCGAACTCCGGGAGCGGCTCGCGGCCCTCCTGCCCCTGCGGGGCCCCGAGGAACGGCTCGCGGCGAGCCGCGCCCGACTCTCGCCGGAGCCGATCCACCGGCGAATCCGGGACGGACTCGCCGGACTCGCCGCGCGCCGGATCGAGATCGGGAGCGTCGCGGCGCGGCAGCTCGAAGCCCGCCGCTCGCGCGTGACGGAACTCGGCACCCGGCTCGAAGCGCTCGATCCGCGCGCGGTGCTGCGCCGTGGGTACAGTCTCGCGCTCGATGCCGCCGGACGCGCGGTGGTCTCCGCGGCCGGCGTCGGCGTGGGCGACCCGCTGCGGCTCCTCCTCGGCGAGGGCGAGCTCGACGCTCGCGTGGAGCAGGTTCGCCCCGCGGCGGAAGGAGCGATTCGATGACGGAATCCCAAGGCGCCGACCCGAAGGAGACCTTCGAGGCGCTCGAGGCCGAGGTCCGGGAAGCGACCGCCCGGCTCGAAGACGCCGAACTCCCGCTCGAGGAGCGGCTCCGTCTCCACGCGCTCGCCACCCGGATCCACGAGCGGCTCGAAGCCGCGCTCGCCGAGGCGCGCCGAACGCTCGCCGAGCCGGTAACCGCCGACGCGGCGGCGGACGACGCCGCGTACGAGACCCTCCGCGACGAACTGGCGGAGACCGTCACCGCTCTCGAGACCGAGGGCCTGCCGCTCGCGCGCGTCCTCGCGCTCCACCAGCGGGCGCGTCGGCTCGCGGCCCGCTGCGAAGCGATCCTGATGGGCGCGCAGGAGCGGGTGGGGCAGCTCCCGGACGCCTCGCGGGAGCCCGGTGACGAGCCGGATGCCGACGACGGCCCCTTCCCGTTCTGACCTCGTCCCGGCGGCGCCTCCTCGCGCCGTCGAGTTCGGGGGCTTTCTCGCGGGGTGCGTCCGGGAAGTCGAGGCGTTTCTCGACGCCGCGCTGCCGCCGGAGGCCGGCGGGGCGGGAACGCTCCCCGGCGCGATCCGCTACGCGCTCCTCGGCGGGGGCAAGCGGATCCGGCCCGCGCTCGCGATGGCGGCGGCGGTCAGCGTCGGGGGGCGCGCCCGGGACGCCCTCGCGGTGGCCGGGGCCGTCGAGATGATCCACGCCTATTCGCTGGTCCACGACGATCTGCCGTGCATGGACGACGACGATCTGCGGCGCGGGCAGCCGACCGTCCATGTCCGCTTCGGCGAAGCGATCGCGGTCCTCGCCGGGGACGCGCTCCACACTCTCGCCTTCGAGACGCTCGCCGTCATGGAGGCGCCCGCGGCGATCCGGCTCGAGTGCATCCGGCGGCTCGCCGCCGCGGCCGGGCCGGGCGGGATGGCGGGGGGGCAGGCGCTCGACATCGAGGCCGAGACGATTCCGCCCGACCGGGCCGGACTCGAAGCGATCCACCGGGGCAAGACCGGGGCGCTCCTCGGCGCCGCCGCCGCGCTCGGGGCGCTCGGCGGCGGCGGCAGCCCCGGCCAGGTCGAGGCGCTCGCGGCTTTCGGCGCGGAGCTCGGCCTCGTCTTCCAGATCGTGGACGACCTCCTCGACGAACGGGAGACGAGCGCCACCCTCGGAAAGGCCGCCGGAAAGGACCGGGCTCGGGGAAAGGCTTCCTGGGCCGCGTTCCACGGCGCGGACCGGGCGGGCGCGGAGGCGGCCCGCCGGGCCGCGGCGGCCCGCGCCGGGCGGGGCGGCGTAGGCGCGGGGACGGCCGAGGCCCACGCCCCCGCGGGGCGGCGGGTGCTCCACGCGCTGGCCGCCCGCGTCGTGAACCGCCGCTCCTGACCGGCCGGTGGTCGAAGCCCGCGACGGTCGGTCCGGACGGAATCGCCGCGCGCTTCGGGCCGCAGCGGTCGGTACACTCGGCTTTCGTCGCGCGCGCGCCGTCAGCCGGGCGCCCGGCTCACGCCAACCGTGCTCCGACCCGTGAAGAAGAGGTCCCCGCGCCCGCACCGCGCCGGCGCCGGCCACGCGACGCGGCGCTTCGGGCTGCCCGCCGGGCGCGAACCCCGGATCGGGATCGCCGCCAAGATCGAAGCCCCCGAGACGCTCGACACCGCGGCGGGGCTGACGAAGTGGCTGAAACGGCGCGGCGTCCACGCCGCGCTCGAGACGAGACTCGCGGAGCGGACCGCCTGGGATGGCGAAACGGTGCCGCTCTCGGACATCGGCGCGGGCCGGGACTTCGTGCTCGTCCTCGGGGGCGACGGGACGCTGCTATCGGTGGCCCGGGCGATGGGGGACGAGCAGGTCCCGATCTTCGGGGTGAACCTCGGAAGCCTCGGGTTCCTCACGAACGCGCCGGTGGATCAGCTCTATCCGGGCCTCGAGACGATCTTCGGCGGCGAGGGGATCGTGAACGAGCGCTCGACGCTGCGGACCTCGGTGTTCCGGAACGGCGGGGTGGTCCATCGGGACCGGGCGATCAACGATGTGGTCATCACCGGAAGCGCGATCGCCCGGGTGTTCGAAGTGCGGATCACGACCAGCCAGGGTTTCGTGGCGATGGTCCTCGGCGACGGGGTCATCGTGGCCACCCCGACGGGTTCCACCGCCTACAACATCGGCGCCGGAGGCCCGGTGGTGCACCCGGCGGTGGAGGCGATCATCCTGGCGCCGATCGTCCCGCTCACCCTCACCCAGCGGCCGATGGTCTTCCCGGACAGCGAGGAGCTGACGCTGACCCTCCGCGGGCGCCGGCGCGAGGTGAACGTCACCGTGGACGGACAGGCGAGCCAGACGATGCACCCGGGCGATCAGGTGCGGGTCCGAAAGGCGACGGTGCGGCT
The DNA here is from genome assembly GCA_964347715.1 of uncultured Acidobacteriota bacterium. Lineage (GTDB taxonomy): Bacteria > Acidobacteriota > Vicinamibacteria > Marinacidobacterales > Marinacidobacteraceae > CAYGAO01. Next base: position 213 of record CAYGAO010000062.1, on the reverse strand, counting down.
GCAGCTGCTCAGCCTGCCCGACCAGAATTACTTCCGCGTGCTGCGGAAGAAGCTCCTCTGGAGCGCCCTGCCGCCGAAGCGCGTCCGCACGGTGATTCCCGAGCCCCCGGAGGAGAACTGACGCGGCGGGATACCGCCGCGCGGGCCGTCAGCAGCCGGTGGATAAAGCGCCCCGCATGGGAATCCGTCCTCGAAGAGATGGGGAACCCCATC
>CAYGAO010000061.1:0-12852 GCA_964347715.1 uncultured Acidobacteriota bacterium | reverse complement strand
GCGAGGTGTCGTTCCGCTACTCCGATTCGGGGCCGGACATCCTGCGCGACCTCTCCTTCACCATCCGGCCGGGAGAGTTCGTGGCTTTCGTGGGGCCGTCGGGAGCCGGGAAATCCACGGTGGCGAAGCTGCTGCTCGGCCTCTATCCGCCGACGAAGGGCCATGTCCTGGTCTCCGGGGCGGACATCGCCACCCTCGACCTCCGCGAGGTGCGGCGGAACATCGGGACCGTGACCCAGACCGGGTGGTACGCCGCGGATACGGTGCGCGAGAACATCGCGCTGGGCAACCCGGAGATGTCGCTCTCCGAGGTGATCGAGGCGGCGCGGCTCGCCTGCATCCACGACGACATCGCCGCGCTGCCGCTCGGCTACGACACGATGCTCTACGACGGCGGTTTCCTCCTGTCGGGTGGGCAGATGCAGCGGCTCGCGCTGGCGCGGGCGCTCGCCAAGGGGGCTCCGGTGCTGCTCCTCGACGAGGCCACGAGCCACCTGGACGCGAAACTCGAGGCGAAGATCCAGGCGCGCCTGCAGCGCCTCTCGTGCACGCGGGTCGTGATCGCGCAGCGGCTGAACACGGTTCGGAACGCCGACCGCATCCTGGTGCTGAAGGACGGGCGACTCGTCGAGGAGGGGAGCCACGACGAGCTGATGCGGCAGGGCGGCGAGTACGCGTCGCTCGTGCGGGCGCACGAGCAGGACGCCCCGCCGTCGTGACCGGCGTCATCCGCCGGGTTTCCGCGCCGGCGGAGCTGCGCGTCGGCGAGGGCGCGGCCTTTCCGGCGTGGCTCTCGGGGGCGGGGTCCGGGCGAATGTGCCTTCGCCTCCGCGAGGTGAACGCGGTCGCGGCGCGGGAACGCGCGATGGAGGGTTCGGGGCTCGCCGCGCGGCTCGCCGGGGGCGCCTGGACGCGAGCGTCGGAGCTGCGGTTCGGCCCGGCGCACGGCAGCGGCCGGAACGCGGTGCGGACCCTGTTCCTGAGCGTGGAAGCAGACGCGCCGGGCCGGGCGGCTCCGGTGATCGTGGCCGCCGACCACGAGCGGGGAGTCGAGGCCTGCCGCGCGCTGCCGGCGCTCGGGGGCGTCGAAGTCGTCCGCGTCCGGGAGGTCGAGGACCGGCGGGCCGTGGGAGCGCTGCTCCTCGGCTGCGCCCCCGGGCGCGAGCCGGAAGCCGAGGCGGTGCGGGCCGCGATTCGGGATCATCCGGGTCTCCGGCCGATCCTCTTCGCCGGGAGCGGCGCGGCCTCGGAGCACCGGGCCGACCTCGTCGGCTCCGGCGATGTCTTCTTCGCCGGAAGCGGCTGGCCGGAACCGGATCGCCTCGGGCCGCTCGTGCTCGCGGCGGTCGAGAACGCGTCGTTCCGGCGGGCATTCCTCGAGCTGACGCCCGAACGGGCGGAGACCGAGGACGGGTTCCCGGTGTTCGCCTGGTACGACGGGGCGGCGCTGGGCCAGCGCCGGGAGGTGCAGGGGGCGCTGCGGGAGCTGGCGGCCCGGGCGGAGCGACGCCTCCCCGGGACCACCGCGACGGTGTACGCCCGCGACGAGTGGGCCGAGGTGCTGCTCGGGCCGCGCGCGGTCGAAGACGGCGAGTTCGCCGAGAGCGCGGCGCTCGGGCTCGTCGCCTGGGCGGCGCACACCGGGCGGAGCGTGCTGGAGGAACGCGCGGCGGATGCGGTGTTCTTCGATGCGGATCTGGACCTCGCGCCCGGCGCCGGACGGGGGCTCCTCGCGGTCCCGATCCGGGACGTTTCGGGGACGGTGCTCGGAGTGCTCGCGTGCCACCCGGCGGAGGAAGACGCGCGGCTGCGCCCGGACCTCTCGGGCGCAGCGGAGTTCGTCGCCCACGAGTTCGCCGCGCCGCTCGCCGCCCTCCGGGCTCGCGACCGGGGCCTCGAAGAGGCGGGCGCAGACCCGACGCTCTTCCGGACGGAAGCCCTCGAGGAGCACCGGCGCTCCGACGGCCCGAGCTCGATCCTGAATGTGTCCGAGCGCTGGGGCACCTGGCTCGTCGCGGGCATGGCCGCGCTGCTGCTGGCGTTCGCGGCGTTCCTGGTCTTCGGGCGGGCGACCGAGTACGCGGAAGGGAACGCGATCGTGCGCAGTCGGGGCCGGGTCCCGGTGATCGCGAACGCGGCGGGGACGGTGGCCTCGGTGCGGCTCGCGCCGAACGGTGCGGTCGGGGCCGGCGAGGTGATCGGCACGCTCTACGACCAGGCCGAGCTCGCGCGGGTGGAACGGCTGGAGCAGGAATACGAGGACGCGCTGGTGCGGCTGCTGCGGCAGCCCGACGACCCGGGCGCGGGAGCCGGCCTTTCGGCGCTGCGGGCGACGAGCGTCGAAGCGCGGGCGGCGCTCTCGGAGCGGCAGCTGACCGCGCCGGCCGCGGGAGTGCTGGCCGATGTGCGGGTGCGCGTGGGAGCGCTGGTGTCGCCGGGGCAGGTGGTGGCGACGGTGCGCACCGGGGGCGGCGCGTTCGAGATCGTGGCGGCGATCCCGGGGAACTACCGCCCGCTGCTCGAGGCCGGGCTCCCGGTGGTGGCGGAGCTGGACCAGTTTCCGGGGAGCCGTTTCCACCTCGCGGCAGACGCCGTGAGCCCCGAAGTCGTCGGACCCGAAGAGGCGCGGGCGCTGATGGGCCGGGGCCTCCCGATCAGCGACGAGTCGGGCGCGCTGGCGCTCGTTTACGCGGGACTGCCCGAGGTGCTCACCGGCGCCGCCGGGGCCGAGTACGCGCTGTTCGACGGGATGCGCGGCCGCGTCCGCATCCCCGTCCGGCAGGAACGCTTCATCGTCTCGCTCTGGCCCGCCCTCGGCAGGGGCGAGTAGGAGAACGCCCCCCGGTCCGGGCGAGAGCGACGAATCCCCCCGCCGGCGCGCTCGTTCTGGCGGGCGGCGGATTCAGCGGCGGCGGAGGACGGAGCGGGGGCCGATGTCGGCGAGGCGCGGGGTTCCCGCGAGCTGAACGCTGGATCGTGTCGCTCTGGCCGGCTCCCCGACAGGAGCGAGCAGGAGACAGCCCGCGGGATACGGGTGCGGATCGCCGGTGCGGGAGGACCGCAGGATCGTCCCGGTGTGGCCGGCCCTCGGCGGGAGCGAACAGGAGACAGCCCGCGGGATACGGGTGCGGATCGCCGGTGCGGGAGGACCGCAGGATCGTCCCGGTGTGGCCGGCCCTCGGCGGGAGCGAACAGGAGACCGCCCGCGGGATGCGGGTGCGGATCGCCGGTGCGGGAGGACCACAGGATCGTCTCGGTGTGGTCGGTCCTCGGCAGGAGCGGGCAGGAGACCGCCCGCGAGTTCGGTGCTCCGGGCGTGGGCGTTCGATTCAGCGGCTCAGCGGCGGAGGACGGATCGGGGGCCGATGTCGGCGAGGCGCGGGGTTCCCGCGAGCTGCATCGCGAGGCGCAGCTCGGCGCGGAGCATGCGCAGCACCGCTTCGACGCCAGGCTCGCCGAAGGCGGCGAGACCCCAGAGGTAGGCGCGGCCGATCAGGACCCCGTCGGCGCCGAGCGCGAGCGCCTTGAAGATGTCCACCCCGCGCCGGATGCCGCTGTCCATGAGCACCGGGATTCGGCCCCGGATCGCCCGGGCGACTCCGGGAAGGCTCTCGAGGGCGCCGACGCCGCTCTCCTCGGCGCGGCCGCCGTGGTTCGAGACCACGATCCCGTCCACCCCGTGCTCGAGGCAGAGCTCGGCGTCCTCGGCGGTGACGATCCCCTTCAGCAGGACGCGCATCGAGGTGGCGTCGCGGAGACGCTGCACGACCTCCCAGGTCAGCGCCGGCTGGTTCAGCCCCGCGAACCGGCTGCGGCCCACGGCGTCGAGGACCTCGACCTCGTCGAACATCGGCTTCCGCGACACGTAGTTCTGGAAGCCGGGCTCGTGGCAGATCCCGCACTCGCGCGCGTCGAGGCGGGCGGCGAGCGCCTGGGTGATCCGGTTGCTGCCGGCCGGGAGGTCCACGGTCAGGACGACCGCCGGGCAGCCGGCGGCCTCGGCGCGGGACACGAGCTGCTTCGTCACCGCGAACGAGGTGGTCGGGTAGAGCTGGTACCAGACCGGCTCGCCCCGCGCCTCGTTCACCGCTTCGACCGAGGAGGTGGTCACGGTGGAGAGGAGCTGCAGGTGGTCCACCGTCCGCGCCGCGCGCGCCACCGCGAGCTCGCCCTCGGCGTGGAAGGCGCGCTGGCTGCCGCAGGGAGCGATCCCGATCGGCGAGGTCCAGCGCCGCCCGAAGAGCTCGACCGAGAGGTCGGGGTCCGAGACATCCACCAGCCGCCGGGCGCGGATGCCGACCTCCTCGAAGGCGCGGCGGTTCGCCGCGAGCGTCCCCTCGCCGTCCACGCCGGTGGCGATGTAGCCGTAGTGCGCGGGCGGGAGGTTCCGCTCGGCGACCGCCCGGAAATCGAAGACATCGGCGGCGTCTTCGGGCGCCGCGATCGGCGCGCGGGGGAAACCGCTCCAGCCGAAGCGCTCGGGGTCCGCCGCGGCAGGGGGCGCTTCCTCGCGGCGCTCCCAGCAGCTCGCCAGCGCGAGCGGGCTTCCGGCGAGGTAGCGGAGGAATCGCCGTCTGCCGGCTCGTCCGTCGGGCATCGTCTGCCCCATTGTCTCATTCGCCGGGCAGGAGCTCGGCGGGGCCGGCGGGAGTCCCGTCGAGCAGGTGCGTCCCGTCGGGGTCGGGAACCCCGCGGGGGGCGAAGAAACGCTCGCGCAGACGGGAGCGGACCGCCGCCCGCCGCTCCGGCAGAGAGAGGATCACCACCGAGCCGCCGAGCCCGGCGCCGGTGAGCCGGGCCCCGAGCGCGCCCCCGCGCCGCGCCTCGGCGACGAGGGCGTCGAGTTCGGGGGTGCTGACGCCGTAGTCGTCCCGGAGGCTCCGGTGCGAGCCGTCGAGCAGCGCGCCGAGTCCCGGCGCGTCTCCTTCCCGGAGACACCGCTCGGCGGCGGCGGTGCGGCGGGCCTCGGACGCGAGGTGGCGGAGGCGCCCGTCGAGCGGTCGCGGGAGCGCTTCGGCGCGCGCGAGGGCTGCCGGCGTCCCGAGCCGGTTTCGGGGAAGCCCCGCGAGCCGGAGCGCCTCCTTCGCCTCCCGGACCCGCGCATCGAAGACCGCTCCCGCGGCGCCGCCCTTCTCGGCGCGCTCGCCGCTGAAGGCGACCAGGAAGGCGAAGCGCTCCGGATCGATCGGGACCGGCCTCCACGCGGGCGGGTCGAACGAGATCGCGAGCGCGTGTCCGGGCCGCGCGCCGAGGCAGATGGACTGGTCCATCGCGCCCCCGGCGATCGCCACCCCGTGCTCGGCCTCGGCGAGGGCGATCGCCAGCCGCTCGCGGGCCGGCGGCTCGCGCCCGCGGACGGCGTGGAGCGCGAGCGCCGTCGCCACCACCAGGGCCGACGAGGAGGAGAGGCCGGAGGCGGCCGGGAGGTCCGAGGCGAGGAACCCGTCGAACCCCGGCCCCGGATCCCCGCAGGCCAGAGCGCCGGCGGCGAGGTAGCGCCCGAAGCCAGCCGGCGGGGCGCCCCCGATCGCGAACCGGGTCTCCGGGTGGCCCGGCTCGGTGGTCGCACAGCGGATCCGGGAGTCCGGACGCGCCCCGAACGCGAGCGCCACCCCGCGGGCGAGCGCGGCGGGCAGCACCGGGAGGCCGCAGTAGTCCACATGCTCGCCGATCAGGTTCACGCGCCCGGGAGCGAAGGCGACGCCCTCGGGAGGGCGTCCGAAGCGATCCCGGAACCGCGCCCGGGCGGCGTTCGCCGGGTCCCGGTCCACGGTTCAGGCGACCGCCGCGCCGAAGTCGGGCCGGATCGGGCGCTTCCCCGCCGGAGCGAGCGCGCCCCGCTCCAGAGTGAGCGCCTCCGCCGAAGAGACCGGGATCCGGGGGCCGGGGATCAGGATCCCCGAGAGGTTCAGCGGGTCCGCCGCCCCGATGGTCAGCGGCTCGCCGCCGCCGCTCCGCCGGAGCGCCTCGACCGCCCCGGGGAGGGCGAACTGCTCTCCCGCCCCCGCGCTCACGAACTGCCCTCCCGCGACTTCGCCGCGCATCTCGAGCCGTCGCAGCGCGAGCTGCAGTCCGAGCCAGCGGCCCTTCAGTCGCTCGCGTTCGAGGAGGTCCCGGAAGAGGACGCCCCAGCGGTCGAGGAGCTGCCGGGCGAGCGCCTCGTCCGGGTTCGACTCCTCCTCCGCCGGCGCCTCGGCGGCGAGCACCGCCCAGCGGCCCGGGGAATGGCGCGCCTTCCGCCGCCGGTAGCGGCCGTGGGCGCTCCGTCGCCGCGGGTCCATGAGCGCCCGCAGGTTGTCGAAGCCGTCGGCGGTGACCCTCCCGAGCGCGGCGAGCTCCCAGAGCGCGTCCTCGAGCGCTGCCGGGAGGAGGCCCGAGGCGCGCTCGAGTTCGGCGAAGAACCGGGCGCCGCCCCGTTCCAGCAGGTCGAGGACCGACCGCGCCGCCGAAGAGAGCGGGACTTCCCCGGTGCGGGGCGGGAGCCAGCGCCAGAGGTTCCGGCGGAGCAGGAGCGCCACCGGGGCCGCCCGCGTCGGGCGAGCCGGCGCGGTTCCCTCGGGCGGCGAGACCCGGCCCCAGACCACCTCTCCGGAGAGGCAGCTCTCGTCGAGCCAGTCGCGGCGGTAGCCGGTGATCCGGAGCGGCAGGATCTGCGACTCCCAGGCCGCCGCCGGCGCTTCGAGCCCCTGGAGCTGCGCGAGCACCCGGCGGACTCCCTCGGGCCCGTGGAGGCGCGTTCTCGGGGTCGCGTGCTGCCAGGCGGCGAGGAAGTCGAGGAACGCCGCCGCGCTCACCGGGGCGGACCGCTGACGGAGCCGGGCGAGCGTGAGCCGGTGGATCCGGGCCAGCACCCGCCGGTGGCACCACTCGGTCGCCTGGCTGCGGAAACTCCCGCGGAGCGCGATACCCTCGCCCTCGAGGAGGCCGAGCGCCGCCTCGACCCGCGCCTCCGGGAGCGCGAGCCGTTCGGCCAGCGAAGCTGCCGTTGTCGGTCCGGAGCAGTCGAGCGTCCCCCGGAGGATGGCGGCGACCGCTCCGGCGCGGGTGTCCGGGAGTGCTGCGGGGGCGGGATCCGGGAGTTCGGGGAACGACGCCTCGGGCCAGACGGCGCGCGCGAGCGCGAGCCGTTCGGCGGCGACCCAGAGCCGCTTCCCCGCGTCCACCGCCCCGGCGCGGCGTCCGGCTTCGAGCTCGGCGAACCAGGCTCTCCATCCGGAGCGCTCCGGCATCGCCCCGAGCGTCAGCAGCGCGTCGTGGAGCTCGTCGGCGTCGCGGACGAGCGGCGCCGCCTCGTCCTCCGCCCTGGCGATCGCCTCGGGGTCGAGCGCCGCTTCCGCATCGAGTTCCGGCGGGAGCGCCCGCCGCATCCGCACCGCCCGCGCGCGGCGCTCCTCGAGCGGCGCCGGATCGAGGAAGGCGAACGGGTTGGCGTTCAGGATCTCGGCGGCGAAGGGAGAGGCCTCCGGGGTGTCCACCGCCACGGTGCGGATCCGCCCGGAGCGGAGGTCATCGAGGAGGCTGCGGAGACCGTCGAGGTCCAGCGCGTCGCGCAGGCAGTCGGCGATGGACTCGTCCACGAGCGGATGCCGCGGGATCCGGATCTCGCCGGCGAGGTTCTCGGCGCAGGCGGCCTGGTCGGGGAAGACCGCGGCGAGCAGGTCGTCGGCGAGCATCCGCTGGACCGGGGGCGGCACCCGCTTTCCGCGCCGGCGGCGGGGGACGGCGAGCGCCCGGGTGACCGTCCAGCGCCAGCGCGCGGAGAAGAGCGGAGCGCCGAGGAGAGCCTGGGTCAGGACCGGTTCGCAGGTCTCCGGTCCGAGGAAGCCGAAGACCGAGGCGAGCGGGAACGAGTGGAGGTCCGTGAGCGAGATCACGATCCCGTCGTCGGTGGCCGCGGCCTGGAGTTCGAGGTCGAACGAACGGCAGAACCGCTTGCGGAGCGCGAGGCCCCAGGCGCGGTTGATCCGGCTCCCGAACGGGGCGTGGATCACGAGCTGCATCCCGCCCGCCTCGTCGAAGAAGCGCTCGGCGACGACGGTCCGCTGGCTCGGGAGCGCGCCGAGCGCGGCCCGCCCGGCGGCGACGTAGCGGATCACCTGGTCCGCGCCTTCCCGGTCGAGGCCGGTCAGCAGCGCCCGCGCTTCCTCCGGGCCGCTCCCGTCCACGAGTTCGCGGAGCCCGGAGACGGCCGCGCTCAGCTCGGCCGTCCGCCCGGGCGCCTCGCCGAGCCAGAACGGGATCGTCGGGGCGGCGCCCTTCGCGTCCTCGACCCGGACCTGTCCCGCCGCGATCCGCCGGATGCGCCAGGAGGTGGCGCCGAGCAGGAAGACATCTCCGGCGGAGCTCTCGACCGCGAAGTCCTCGTCGAGCTGGCCCACGACCCGGTCGTCCGGCTCGGCGACGACCGGGTACTGCGCGGTCTCGGGGATCGCGCCGCCGTTCTGGATCGCCGCGAGCCGGGCGCCCCGCCGGGCCCGCACCGTCCCCTGGACAGCGTCCCGGTGGAGCAGCGCCCCGGAGCGCCCGCGGGTCGTGGCGACGCCTTCGGCGAGCATCCCGATCACGCCGTCGAAGGCGGCGCGGTCGAGGTCGCGGAAGGGATACGCCCCGCGGACGAGCGCGAACAGCCCGTCCAGCGGGAGGTGCTCCTCGGGGGTCGCCCCGGCCTCGGCGACGAGCTGCTGGGCGAGGATGTCGAGCGGGGCCGCGGGGATCCGGATCCGGTCCAGGTCGCCGGACGAGACCGCCCGGACGAGTGCGGCGCACTCGACGAGATCGTCGCGGGTCGTGGGGAACAGGCGTCCCTTCGGGGTCGCGCCGAGCCAGTGCCCCGAACGCCCGACGCGCTGGAGCGCGCCGGCGATGGACCGGGGCGAGCCGAGCTGGCAGACGAGATCCACCGAGCCGATGTCGATCCCGAGTTCGAGCGAGGCGGTGGCCACCACCGCCCGCACCTCTCCGGCGGCGAGGCGGCGCTCGGCCTCGAGGCGGACTTCGCGGGCGAGGCTCCCGTGATGCGCCGCGACGGCGCCCGGGGGGAGGCGCTCCTCGAGTGCGTGCCCGAGGCGCTCGGCCATCCGTCGGGTGTTCACGAAGACCAGCGTCGTCCGGTGCGCCTCGATCAGCGCGGCGATCCGGTCGCGGAGGTCCTCCATCACCGCGTGGGTCGCCACCGCGCCGAGTTCCGTGCCCGGAACCTCGACGCGGAGATCGAGCGTTCGCCGGTGTCCGACCGGGACGATGGCCGGTCCCGGATCCCGGGGACTCAGGAACCGGGCGACCTCGGCGACCGGGTTCACGGTGGCCGAGAGCCCGATCCGCTGGAGCCGGCGCCCGGCGAGCCGGTCGAGCCGTTCCAGCGAGAGCGCCAGGTGGCTGCCGCGCTTGTCGCGCGTGAGGGCGTGGATCTCGTCCACGATCACGGTGTCGGCGGTGCGGAGCAGCGCGCGGCCCCGCTCCGCGGTGAGCAGCAGGTAGAGCGATTCCGGGGTGGTGACGAGGAGGTGCGGCGGTTTCCGGGTCATCCGGGCGCGCTCGGCGGCCGGCGTGTCGCCGGTGCGGAGCGCGGCGCGGACCTCGGGGAGCGGCGCTCCGCGCGCGCCGGCGCGTTCGCCGATCTCGCGGAGGGGGACCTCGAGGTTGCGGTGGATGTCGGCGCTCAGCGCCTTCAGCGGCGAGACCTGGACGACCCGGGTCTCGTCGGGGAGCGCGCCCGCCCGCGCCTCTCCGGTCAGGCGGCTGATCGCCCAGAGAAAGGCGGCGAGCGTCTTCCCCGATCCGGTGGGAGCGGTGATCAGCACATCCCCGCCTTCGGCGATCCTCGGCCAGCCCCGCGTCTGGGGCTCGGTGGGGGCGCGGAAGCGGCTCCGGAACCAGTCGGCGACCGCTGGGTCGAAGCCCGCGAGGGCGGAGGACAAGGGGGCCGGGAGGATACGCCCCGGAGGACCGGCGGTCTCGCCCGGGATTCGCCCGCGGGAACGCCGGTCGCGGCGCCGGTGGCGTCGCGCCGCCCGCAGGCGGGGCAGTCCGGGTCCGGGCCGTCGATCTCCATGCGGTAGGCGGTGGAGGAAGCGCCGCGAAGGGCCGGCGGCCTCGCCCGGATTCGCATCGCGGGAACGCGGGGTGGTCGCGGCGGTGGCTGGAGGAAGCGCCGCGAAGGGCGGGCGGCCTCGCCGGGGCCAAGGGCGAGGGCGGGATGGATTTCCGTTCGGGAGCGGTGGCCTCGACCGGGCCTAGAATCGCGCGCGGTGATCGCCCCTGGCCGCGAGGAGCTGCGGGAGCGGGACCGCGTCGACCCGCTCGCCCGCTTCCGCGAGCGGTTCCGGCTGCCGCCCGGAGTCCTCTACCTCGACGGCAACTCGCTCGGGCCGCCCCCCCGAACGGTCGCGGAGCGGCTGGAAGCGCTCGTCTCGGAGGAGTGGGGCAGGGATCTGATCGCCTCCTGGAACCGCCACGGCTGGTTCGAACTCCCGGAGCGCGTGGGAGCGCGGATCGCCCCGCTCCTCGGAGTGGCGAGCGACGAGGTGATCGCCGCCGATTCCGTCTCGGTGAACCTGTTCAAGCTGCTCGGAGCGCTCCTCGAGCGCGCCGGCGGCCGCCGGGTGCTCCTCGCCGACCGCGGCAACTTTCCGACCGACCTCTACCTGGCCGAAGGATTGGCTGGTCTGCTGCGCGAGCGCGGGGTGCGACTGCGGCTCGTGGATCCCGACGAATTCGAGGCGAGCCTCGGGCCCGAGGTCGCGGTGGCGACCCGGACCCAGGTGGACTTCCGCACCGGCCGGATGCGCGACCTGCGACGGGAGACCGCGGCGGCGCGGCGCCACGGGACGCCGGTCGTCTGGGACCTGAGCCACAGCGCCGGCGCCCTCGCGCTCGATCTCCACCGTGACGGCGTCGAGTTCGCGGTCGGCTGCGGCTACAAGTACCTGAACGGGGGGCCGGGCGCTCCCGGCTTCCTCTTCGTGCAGCGTGGGCTCCAGGATTCACTGGTGTCGCCGCTGCGGGGCTGGATGGGCCACGCCCGGCCCTTCGACTTCGAGATGGCTTACCGCCCCGCTCCCGGGATGCGGCGTTTCCTCGCCGGGACCCCGCCGGTCCTCGGGCTGATCGCCCTCGAAGAGGGCCTCCGGGTGTTCGAGGGGGTGGATCTCGCGGCGCTCCGCGAGAAGAGCGAAGCGCTCGGGGACCTGTTCCTCGACCTGGCCGACCGGTGGCTCGCCGGGTTCGGGGTGGTCCCGGCGAGCCCGCGCGACGCCCGGGAGCGGGGCAGCCAGGTGTCGTTCCGCCACCCCGACGCCTTCCGGGTGGTCAAGGCGCTGATCGCCCGCGGGGTCGTCGGCGACTTCCGCGAGCCGGACCTGATGCGCTTCGGACTCGCACCGCTCTACCTGCGGTTCGAGGACATCCGGGAGGCGGCCCGGGCGCTCGCCCGGGTGCTCGAGAGCGGCGAATACCGGGACCCGCGTTTCGGGCGGCGGGAAACGGTCACCTGATCTCCCATAGACTCGCGGGGTCGGGCCGCCCGGCTCGGCGGAGGTGTTTCCCGATGCGAATTCGTCCGTTGCGGCTGGTCCTGGCCGCGTCCCTGTGCCTGCTGGCGGCCGGTTCCGCCGCGAACGAGAGCCGGCTCCTCGAGCTCTCCGACTATCTCTCCTGGGAAGCGGTGCGCGATCCGCGGATCGCCCCGGACGGCGCGAGCGTCGTCTATGAGCGGCGCTTCGTGGACGCGCTGAAGGACCGGTGGAAGAGCGAGCTCTGGGTCATCGGCGCCGACGGTTCGCGGAACCGGTTCCTCACGGAGGGCGCGAGCCCCCGCTGGTCTCCCGACGGCGCCCGGATCGCGTTCCTGCGCGACGGGCAGGTCTTCGTCCGCTGGATGGACGCCGAAGGCGCCGAGAGCCAGGTGACCCGGATCGAGGAGACGCCCTCGCAGGTCGTCTGGTCGCCCGACGGCGCTTCGCTCGCCTTCCGGGCGGTCGTGTCGCCGAAGGACGACGGCGCCTGGGCCATCGAGATGCCGAAGGCCCCGGAAGGGGCCGAGTGGACGAAGCCGCCGCGGATCGTGACCCGGCTGAACTACCGGCGCGACGGGTCCGGCTACACCCCCGCCGGGTTCCGGCACATCTTCCTCGTGGACGCCGACGGCGGCGCCCCGCGCCAGCTCACGAGCGGGGACTTCCACCACGACGGGCCGCGGTTCCTCGGCGACGGCTCGGCGATCGTCTTCACCTCGCTCCGCACCCCCGACGCCGAGCACGCCTGGCGCGAGTCCGAGATCTACCGGGTCGAGGTGGCCACCGGGGAGATCACGGCGCTGACCGACCGCCGGGGCCCCGACTCCGGCCCGGTTCCCTCGCCCGACGGGAGCCTGATCGCCTACACCGGGATGGACCGGACGACGGACACCTACCGCGAGGAAGCGCTCCAGGTGATCGGCAGCGACGGGTCGAACCCGCGCGTGGTCGCCACCGAGATGGGCCGGCGCCCCGGGATCGTCGGCTGGGCCCCGGACGGCAGCGGCATCTACTTCGGCGCGCAGCTGCGCGGCACGAACAACCTCTACTTCGCGCCGCTCGACGGCGAGGTCCGCCCGGTCAGTTCCGGGAACCACATGCTCTCCGTCGCGACGGTGAGCCCGGACGGCACCGCGGTGGGAGTACGGAGCGCGTACCACACGCCGGGTGACCTCGTGGCGTTCGCCGTGGATGCTCCCGACGACGCGCGGGTGCTCCACCGGACGAACGCTTCGGTGCTCGAATCGGTCCGTCTCGGCGAGGTCGAGGAGGTCTGGTACGAGTCGCCCGACGGGCTCGACATCCAGGGCTGGATCGTGAAACCCCCGGGGTTCGATCC
>CAYGAO010000060.1:0-13160 GCA_964347715.1 uncultured Acidobacteriota bacterium | reverse complement strand
AGCTCTCCCGAGATGCCAGACCGTTCGCTCCCGCTCCGCGCCGCCGCCTCCACCGGCAGCTCTCCCGAGATGCCAGACCGTTCGCTCCCGCTCCGCGCCGCCGCCTCCACCGACGGCCCTTCCCGAGATGCCGGACCGCTCGCTCCGGCTCCACCCGGCCTCGAACACCGGCGGCCTTGCCGGGATGCCGGGCGGCTCGGACGCTACGGGCGCTCGGCGACCGGTCGTTCCTGGCCGGATGCCTCGGGAGCCGAACTCCGGGTGACCTGCCGGCCTCGTTCGAGGAGGCCGCGGAAGATCTCGAGCGAGCCGGGCGCGGCCCAGTCGCGCGCCCCGACGATGTGCGAGGCGAGGGTGCCGTCTCGCGCGACGATCCAGGTCTCGGGGAACTGATGGATCTCGTAGCGGCGGGAGACCCGCTTGCCGAGGTCGTGGAGCACCAGGAACCGCAGCCGGTGATCGGCGACGAAGGGACCGATGTCCGAGTGGCGCTCGTCCACCGAAACCGCGACGACCGCGAGCCCCTCGTCGCCGAGGAGATCCTCGAGCCGCTGGAGCGACGGCATCTCCTCGACGCACGGCGGGCACCAGGTCGCCCAGAAGTTCAGGACGACGACCTTGCCGGCGAAGTCCGTGAGCCCCCAGGGGCGTCCGTCGAGATCGAGCAGCTCGAACGGCGGCGCGACGGCCCCCCTGGTCGGAGGCTCCGGCCGGTCGGCACAGGCCAGGAGGAAGAGCGGCGCGAGGAATCCGGCCGCCGTCCGGAGGCGCCGCGAGAGGGGACGGGCCCGCGCCCGGGCCGGAGGAAGGCGGGCCGGTCGGTCGCCCCGGCTTCCCGGGCGGGCGGCGTCCGTCATGCGTGCCGAGTCAGTGTACCGACCGCGGGGCAGGCGAGAATAGGCCGCCCACGACACCCCTCATGACCGCCCTCCCAGCCGCCGGCCGGTCCGCACTCGTCCGGAGACTCCTGCCGGGAGCCCTGTGCGGGATCGTCGCGCTCGCGGTTCCGACAGCAGCCGGCGACGGCGAATCGGTGGCCGAACTCGAACTCGAGGGCTCCCGGGCGCTCTTCGACTACGACTTCGAGGACGCGGAACGCATCTACCGCCGGCTGACCGAGGCGTTCCCCGACCACCCCGCCGGCCCCTACAACGAGGCGGCGCTCCTCTGGACGCTCGTCGCCCGGCGGAGCGGAGGAATGCGCGGGTCCACCCACCAGGGCGACCGCTACTGGACGCAGACGCGGAAGCCCGAAGTGGCCTTCGAGGAGGACGAGCGATTTCGCGGACGCCTCGAAGAGGCGACCGCGCGCGCGGAGCAGGCGCTCACCAGAGACCCCGGCGATCTCGAGGCGCTCTACTATCTGGGCGCGACCGAGGCGCTCGCTTCCGGGTGGGAGGTCGTCGTCCGACGTTCGTACGTCGGGGGCTTCCTCGCGATCCGCCGAGCCGTCGGACGGCACCGGAAGATTCTCGAGGCCGACGCCGGGTTCGTGGACGCCTTCGTCGTTCCCGGCGCCTTCGCCTACGGCCTCGCTACCCTGCCCCGGGCGCTCCGGGTGATCGCGTTCCTGTTCGGGGCGCGGGGCAACGCGGAGCGCGGACTCGAGTGGGTCGCGCGAACCGCGAGGGAGGGCGTGCGCGCGCGGGTCGGAGCGCTCTGGACGCTCTCGGTCCTGCTGCAGCGCGAGCAGCGGTTCGAGGAAGCTCACGAAGCGGTCCGGGCGCTCCGCGCCGAATTCCCGAAGAACCCGGACTATGTTCTCGAGGAGATCGGGATCCTCCTCTCCCGGAAGCAGTATGCGAAAGCCCGCGACGAGGCCGAGGAGTTCTTCCGGCGCCGGGACACCGGCTTCGGGAACTATCGCCTCGCCGAGAACGGGCTCGCAGAACTGCGCCTCGGGGAAGCGCTGCTATTCGATGAGGACTGGGAGGCCGCCACGGAGATGTTCTCGCGCGGACTCGGGGAAGCGCCGGTTTCCGAGCTGCGGGCGATGCTGCACTTCCGGCGCGGCAACGCCCGGGACGGCCTCGGACGGCGGCGCGAAGCGCTCTTCGATTACCTGCGGGTGCGCCAGATCGGCGCCGACGAGGTGCTCGACGACTGGGCCGGGGACCTGCGGAAGACCCCGTGGCCGGATGGGGCGCCGGAAGGTTCGGCGCCCCGGTGAGCTGCGCCGGTCTATTCGGCGCTATAGCTGAAGCTCGCTTCGACCGTCGCCGATTCCCCGACGGTAACCATCATCTCCTGCTCGCCGAGACGCTCGTGCCAGATCCCGACGGTGTAGTCGCCCGGAGGGATATTCCCGATCCGGAACGAACCGTCGGCGCCGCTGACCGCGAAGTAGGGGTGATCGAGGACTCCCACATAACTGTTCATCCAGCGGTGCACATCGCACTTGAAGGGGACCATGATCTCGGCGCGGTCGAAGGTGCGGGTGGTGCTCATGCCCTTGACCGGCTGGCCGATGTTGAACTCCCGGTTCTCCGTCGGCGTGGCGTGGATGTTGTGGAGCGTCGCGTCGCTGTTCAGAATATCGAGCGGCTGCCCGACCTGGATGCCGAAGACATGAGGGACATAGACGCAGCCTTCCTGGTTCAGGGTCACCGGTTCCTGCGGCGTCGGGAACTGCATCCCCTCGAGTCCGCCCTTCAGGTACACGAAGACGTTCTGGAGCCCGCCCTCCATGTCGGTGAGCACGAACTCGGTCATGACCGAACCGGAGTGCATCGAGGCGCAGTTCGGGTCCGCGGCCATCTGGATGGCATCGGCAGGCGGCGCCTCGCCGTCGAGCGCGATCCTTCCTTCGATCACGCCGGCGGTCGCCGGATCCACCGTGGCCATCTCGGCAACCGGAGCCGCATCCAGGGCGGGTTCCGATCCACCGCCGCCGCATCCGGCGAACAGCGCGGCCGGGACGAGGGCCAGCGAAGCGAGGGCGTGTTGGGGGCGATAGGTCATCTTCCGTGGAACCTCCGTTCCGTCGAATGGGACGAGTACCGGATCTGCGCCTCGGGTCCAGACCGGCCGGTTGGACGCGCAACACCCGGAGTCCCCGCTCATCGGGGTGGAACACCCGGGGACCTTGCCAATTCTACGGCGGCAGCCGGGTACGGGCAAACCGGAGACGACCACCTTGCGGGGGTTTCGGCGGTGCGGGATCGTCCCGATTCCGGAACTCGGGACCGGACCCGCTTCGAGGTTGCGGGGAAACCGGCGGCCCCGGCGACGCGGTACCGTCCCGGTCCCGTGACTCCCGCCGAATCCGGCGCCCGCACTACCCGGAGACCGGCCGTCCTGCCGACCCGACGCCGGCCCGGTTCCCAGAACCGGGCTCTCTCCTGATGCGCGCGCCTGCCGCCGCTCTCGCCGCCGCCCTCGGGCTCTCGGGTGCGCCCGCATCGGCCGGTCCCCCGGCGCAGCAGGACCCCTTTCGCATCCAGATCCAGGTCGAGGCGGTGGATCTCGGCGTGGCGGTCACCGACGACCGGGGTCGCTTCATCCCCGATCTTCTGGCCTCGGACTTCGAGGTCCTGGAAGACGGGGTCCCCCAGCGGATCACCTTCTTCGCCGCCGAGGCCGCCCCGGTCACGATCCTCATCCTGCTCGACGCCTCGCAGAGCATGAGGGCCAGCCTCGATCATGTGAAGGAGGCGGCCGCGACCTTCGTGGATCGGCTCTGGGAGGGGGACCGGGCGATGATCGGCGAGTTCAACGACCGCGTGCGCTTCAGTGGCGAGTTCACGGATGACCGGCGCCGGCTCACCTCGAGCATCATGGCGCTCCGTCCCATCGGCCCCACCGCGCTCTACGACGCCTCGATCCTGGCGCTGGAACGGCTCCACTTCGCGGACGCGGAGCGGCGCGCGCTCCTCGTCTTCACCGACGGCGACGACACCCGCGACATGGGTTTCGGCAGCGAGGCGAACGCGGGCGATGTGATCGAGGCGTCCCGGCTCACGGACGCGGTGGTTTACGCGATCGGTTTCGTGGGGCGCGGCGGTCGCGTGAACCGGGGCTTCCTGCGGCGGCTCGCCGAAGAGACCGGCGGACGCGCCCTCTTCCCCGACCGGACCGGAGACCTGATCGGCAGCTTCTCCCGCATCGAGGCCGATATCCACGCCCAGTACCGGCTCGCCTATGTGCCGACGAACGCCGAGAGAACCGGCGAGTGGCGCCGCATCGAAGTCCGGATCCGCGACCGCCCCGAGCTGACCGCACGGACCCGAAACGGCTACTACGCGGTTCCCGAAGACGAGTGATCCGATTCGGCGGACCGGTGTTCCGCGTGGCGTGGTGCGCGGACGCCACCGAGCCCCGGTGCGCGTGGACCGGCACTTCGGGTGAAGGCTCGCCGAAGAGGCCGGCGGACGCGCCCTCTTCTCCGACCGGGCCGGAGAACCGATCGGCAGCTCCTCCCGCATCGGGGCTGCAATCCGGGCCCGGCGCCGCCGCGCCCAGGCCCCGACGAACGCCGAGGGAACCGGCGAGTGGCGCCGCCGCGAGGTCAGGCTCCGCGACCGCCCCGAGCCGACCGCGCCAACCCGGGACGCCTGCCACGCGGTTCCCGAGGGAGAGCAATACCGCCTGCCGCCCTCGGCGAACCGGTGTTCCCGCGCTCCGAGGGGGCGCGACCGGCGCCCGAGCTGGAGATCTCTCTCGGGGTCGGCTCGCCGGAGAAACCGGCGGACGGGCACTCTTCCCGGACCGCGCCGAAGATCGGATCGGCTGTTTCTCCCGGATCGGGATCCGGGCCGGGCCGGCGCTGGCCGCCCGACCCCCGAGCTGGTGTCAGGCGGTTCCCGGGGAGGAGTGATCCTGCCCGCCACCGTCGGCGCGCTCCCGGAGCCGCTTCCGGCGGGACAGCAGGACGTACCCGGCGAGCGATCCGAAGACCGCGTACGGCGTCACCAGCAGGAACGCGATCGCCCGGTTGAATCCGGAAGCGATCTCGGGATTCTGCTCGAGCGCGGTCCGGCACATCGCGCACTGCGCCGGGGCTTCGCCGGGGAGAAGCACCACGAGTGCGAGCGCCACGAGCAGTGGCGCCGGCCCGGTGCGGAAGCGGATACGGCGCAATCCCTGCCTCTCGGACCCGGACTTCACAGGCTGCGGATAAAGTCCCTCACACGCTGACGCGGCGCGAAGCGCCGCCGGGGAGGGGTGCAGGGAGGGTCCTCCCTCCCCGCGAAAGACGGCGGAACGGATCGCGCAAGCGATTCGGTCCGCCATCCTGTGGGGGAAGCGCCCCGCATCCGCCCGGACGACGGGGTTCCCCATCTCTTTGAGGACGGAGCCTCATGCGGGGTGCTTTCTCCACAGGCTGTTCAGCTCCCGAACTCCCGGAGGCTCCGCAACGAATCCAGGATGTGGCCGCCGTCGTGGGCCGGGAGGACGAACATCAGGATCGCCGTGACGAACAACCCGACGAGCACCGTGAGGATCAGGCTCAGGTGCTCGAACTTCAGGTGCATGTAGTAGAAGATGATGAGCGTCGCCTTGATCGCCGATCCGAACAGGAGGAGCACGACGGCGAGCGACGCCGGCAGCCCCGCTCCCTCGATCGCGATCATGAGCAGCGTGACGGTGAGGAGCACCGCCCAGATGATCCAGTAGCCCCGATAGGGGTGAGCCGCTTCGTTCGACATCCGGATCGTCTCCAGGTCTGTGGGTGAGGTGGCGCGAGCAGTCAGGCGCCCGGCTGACCGGGTGCGCGCGGAAGAGACGCCCGACCGGCTTCGATCCGGGTCGAGCGATGGAACCGGGCGGTCCAGCCGGGACGCATGGCCAGAGGGCCGCCCGAATGTCGCATGATCTTTCCGCCGGCCACTAGCAGGCTGTGGAGAAAGTCCCTCGCGCGCCGGCTCGGCGCGAAGCGCCGCCGGGGAAGCGTGCGGGGAGGGTCCTCCCTCCCCGCGAAAGCGGGCGGAACGGATCGCGCAAGCGATTCGGGCCGCCATCCGGTGGGGAAAGCGCCCCGCATCCGCCCGGACGACGGGGTTCCCCGTCTCTTCGAGGACGGATTCCCATGCGGGGCGCCTTATCCACGGACTGCTAGACCAGGTAGAAGAAGGCGAACACGAAGACCCAGACGAGATCCACGAAGTGCCAGTAGAGGCCGGCGTTCTCCACGCCGGCGGCCGAGTACTTTCCGAGCGCCGAGCGGATCGCGACCACGAGGAGCACGATCACTCCCGTCAGGACATGGAATCCGTGGAAGCCGGTGATGACGAAGAAGAACTGGCTGAAGGTGGGCGAACCCCAGGGGTTGCCCGAAATCGAACCACCGTCACCGATGAAGTGGGCCCACTCGTACGCTTGCATCCCGAGGAAGCCGAAACCGCCGAGGATCGTCAGCCACAGGCAGAGGGTCACCGTCGTTCGCCGCTCGCGCTCGGCGGCCGCCACCGCGCACGCCATCGTCGCCGAGGAACTGATGAGGACGAAGGTCATGGCGGCGATGTAGCTGAGGCTGAAGACCTCGGCCTGCGCCGGCCAGTCGCCGGTGGCGATCCGGACCACGCCGTAGCTGACGAGCAGGCCGGCGAACAACAGCGCGTCCGTGACGATGAAGAACCACATCATCATCTTCTGCCAGGTCACGCCGAAGGGACTCGCAGCGCCCCCCCAGTCGGCCCGGGCGATCGCGGTCTGGCTCATGCCTCCTCCTCTCCGGTCCCGTGGCGCTACGCCGTCATCCGAGAAAGGACAGGATGGCCAGCAGGTAGAGCCACAGGCCACCCATGAAATGCCAGTAGATGGCGGTCAGCGTGGGCGCGTCCGAGCGCCCGGGAACGAGGCGGCCGGCGACGGCCATCCCGAAGAGGGCGAGGAGCGCCACCACTCCGGCGATCAGGTGCGCGCCGTGAACTCCCGTCAGCACGAAGAAGAACGAGCTCTTCGGGTGGCTCTGGAGATGGATCCCGGCTTCGGTCAGCGCGTTCCACGATGCGAACTGGGCGCCGAGGAAACCGGCGCCGAGCGCGAGCGTCAGCGCGCTCCACGAACGGAACGAGGCGAGGATGCCGCGCTCCCAGGCCCTCCGGGCCAGTTCGAGCGTGAGCGAGCTCCCGATCAGGAGCCCGGTACCGAGCCAGACGACGGGAGGGAGCTCGAGCGCGACCCAGTCGCCGCCGCCACTCCGGACGATGTAGGCCGAGGTGAAGGCGGCGAAGAGCATGGTGATCCCGCCGAGGCCGACGAAGAGCCCCAGCCGGTTCACCTGCCGCCGGTCGGAGCCCGCCGGCAGGGCATTCGTCCCGGCGTCCGCGAGGGACTGCGCCACGGTCGTCATCCTTCGGGTGCGTCTCGGCTGGCGGGCCGGCCCGTCACGCCTCCCACTGGGGCGTGAAGTCGCGCTTTTCGCCGGGCCGGCTGTAGTCGTAGGGCCAGCGGTGGGCCTGGGGGATCTCGCCCGGCCAGTTGCCGTGGCCCGGACGCGCCGGAGTGGACCACTCGAGGCCGACGGAATCCCACGGGTTCGCGGTCGCTTCCGCTCCGCGCCTCATGCTGGCGAAGTAGTTCCAGATGAAGAGCAACTGCCCCAGGAAGAGCACGAAGGCGGAGATCGTGATGAACAGGTTCACCGGCTGGAGCGGCTGGAGGTATTCGTAGGTGTTCGGGTCGTAGATGCGCCGCATCATTCCCGAGACACCGAGGTAGTGCATCGGGAAGAACACCGCGTAGTAGGCGAGGAAGGTGATCCAGAAGTGGATCTTCCCGAGCCGCTCGCTCAGCATCCTGCCGAACATCTTGGGATACCAGTAGTACACCGCGGCGAACGCGCCGAACAGACCCGCCCCGGCCATGATGAAGTGGAAGTGGCCGACGACGAAGTAGGTGTCGTGGAGCTGGATGTCCGTCGCGTTCGTGCCGAGGAAGATGCCGGTGAGGCCGCCGGTCACGAAGAGGGACACGACTCCGAGCGCGAAGAGCGACGCGCTGGTGAACCGGATCTTCGCCCGGGCGATCGTGAACAGCCAGTTGAACGCCTTGACCGCCGACGGGATCGCGATCATCAGCGTCGTGATGACGAACAGGCTGCCGAGGAACGGGCTCATCCCGCTCACGAACATGTGGTGACCCCAGACGAGGAAGCTGAGGCCGCCGATCGCCACGATCGCATAGACCATGGAGCGGTAGCCGAAGATCGGGCGGCGACAGAACGCGGCGAGGATGTCCGAGGTGAAGCCCATCGCCGGCAGCATGATGATGTACACCTCGGGGTGGCCGAGGAACCAGAAGAGGTGCTGCCAGAGGAGCGGCGATCCGCCCTCGTGCGGCATCAGCGTGTCACCGATGAAGATCCCCGCCGGGAGGAAGAAGCTCGTGCCGAGCGAGCGGTCGAAGGTGAGCAGGATCGCTCCGGCGGCGAGGGCCGGGAACGACAGCAGGCCGAGGATGCCGACGATGAACTGCGCCCAGGTGGTGAGGGGCATCCGCATCATCCGGAGGCCCTTCGTCCGCAGGTTCAGGATCGTCACCACGAAGTTCAGGCCGCCCATCGTGAACGAGGCCACGAAGAAGACCATCCCGATCAGCCAGAGCGTCTGCCCGGCCCCCGACCCCGGTATCGCGCTGCGGATCGCCGAGAGCGGCGGATAGGCCGTCCAGCCCGCCGCCGCCGCTCCACCCTCGACGAAGAAGGAGATGAGGATGATGATCGCTCCGGGCACGACCGTCCAGAAGGACAGCATGTTCAGGAACGGGAACGCCATGTCCCTCGCGCCGATCTGCAACGGGATCAGGAAGTTGCCGAAGCCGCTGACCGGAAGCAGCGAGAGCAGGAAGAACACCATGATCGTGCCGTGCATGGTGAACAGCGACACATAGAACTCGGGCGTCATGATCCCGCCGGCCATGCCCACGGGAAAGAAGTTCTCGAGGAAGGGGAACGGGCGCGACGGGAAGCCGAGCTGGAGCCGGATCAGGACCGCCAGTATCCCGCCGATGAAGCCCATCGTCATCGCGAGCGTGAAGTACTGCTTGCCGATCATCTTGTGATCGAAGCTGAAGATGTACCTGCTCACGAAGCTCTGCTTGCCGCCGTGTTCCATCCTTGCTCTCCGATTCGCTGCGGGACTGACTGCGATCCCCGGTTTCACTCCGCCGCCGCGGGTGCGTTCTCCTGGAGCCAGGCCTGGTAGTCGGCGTCTTCCATGACTTCGAGGAACGCGCGCATCCGATAGTGGCCGAGCCCGCAGAGCTCGGCGCAGGCGATTTCATAGCTGCCGGCCCTGGTCGGGGTGAAGGTCGCTTCGGTGACCATGCCGGGAAGGAGATCCTGCTTCACCCGGAAGTTCGGCAGGAAGAAGGAGTGCTGCACATCCTTCGCGCGCAGCAGGATGCGCACCGGGCGATCCACCGGGAGGACGAGCTGGTTCGTCAGCACCCAGTCGTCGGCCGCCGCCGGGTCGGTCTCGTCGAGTCCGATCTGGTTGTCGATGTCGTAGAGGGCCGGATCGAAGCGCCCGAACTCGCCGTCGGCGCCCGGATAGTGGAAGTCCCACTGGAACTGGGCCCCCAGCGCCATCACGGTGACCGCATCGTCGGGGGCCGGCGCGACCACCCGATTCCAGTGGGTCAACCCGGTGAGGACGATCGGGGCCATGATCGCCGCGGTGCCGATGGTCCAGGTCAACTCGAGGCGATGGCTCTCGTGCCAATGACTCGCCCGGGCCCCCTGGCGGTCGCCCCGGTAACGGTAGATCACATACCCGAGCGCGATCTGGAACAACACATAGACGACCCCGGTGATGCCGAGGATCACGTAGTAGAGGTCGTCCAGGTAGCCCCGGTCGGACGCGAGCTCGGGGACGCCGTACTTCAGGAAGTAGAGCGTCGACACGACGACGATCACCCAGATGGCGACCGCGAGCGCGATCCCCTGGAGACTCCCTCCGCCCGCCTTCGGTTCATCCGCCATGGGACTGCCTCCTCGAAGTTCGGCTGCTCCGGTTCGCCGCGACTCTTCGTCTTCCCGCCATCGACAGCCGGTGGATGGAACGCCCCGCATGGGCATCCGTCCTCGAAGAGATGGGGAACCCCGTTCGTCCGGGCGGACGCGGGGCGCTTTCCCCACCGGATGGCGGCCCGCATCGCTGGCGCGATCCGTTCCGCCCGCTTTCGCGGGGAGGGAGGACCCTCCCCGGCGGCGCTTCGCGCCGCGTCGGCGCGCGAGGGACTTTCTCCACAGCCTGTCAGCGGTCGTAATTCATCAGGTAGGAGGCGACCGCGCGCATCTGCGCCAGCGAGTCGCCGCCCAGGATGTCCGGCAGGGGAGTCACCCGGTTCCCCGCCTGGTCGAGCGGCCAGAACTGCGGCATCTGCGTCCCCGGAGTGACCGACTGCGGGTCGGTCATCCAGTCCACGATCCATTCGTGGGTGAGCCGTTCGCCGGCGAGGCGGAACGAAGGCGCGAGCTGCGACGCTTCCATCGTGCCGGCGGCGGAAGCGATGTGGCAGCGCTCGCACTGCAGCTGATCGAGCAGGTCGGCGCCGACCTGTAGCTCCGCCCGGTCGTACACGCGCTCCTGCTCGGCGTCGAAGGGTTGTCCTCCGTCCATCGCCAGGAACCCGGACACCAGGGTGTTCGCCTCCTCGGGAGTGAAGTCGAAGGTCGGCATCCGCGCCTGGAGCCAGAACCGGACCTCGTCGGGCTCCCGGAGGAAGTGGTAGAGCCAATCGGCCTGGGTTCGCCTCCCCTGGGTGTGCAGGTCGGGAGGGCGCATCCCGGTATCGGCGATCGTCTCGTAGATCCCGCCACCGACGCCGTCGATCAGATGGCAGCCCCGGCAGTTGTAGTCGCGGATCAGCGAACGGGCGGTCTCCGCGACCGCCTCCGGCGCCGAGAGCGTCTTGACGCCTTCCTGCGGGAAGGCGTCGCGCACCTGCCCGAGGACATTCCGGACGACATGCTGGCGGTCGCCCGGCGTCAGATCGAACTGCGGCATCCGGAGCTTCTCGCCCGGACTCTTCACCTTGCCGCGGTCGTAGCTGCGGGGCGCGGCCAGCTTCTGCTCGAGCCAGCCCTGCCGGGTGTGCGGGACCTCCACATACCCGAAGTCGAGCCGGGTGACCATCTTGGACCCCCAGGTCGAGAGGTCCACCCCGATCTTCTGCGCGTCCTCGAAACCCGCGATCTCGTGGCAGCCGAAACAGCCATAGCGCCGGATCAGCCGCTCCCCCGAATAGAGGAGCTTGTCCCGCTCGGAGAATCCGGCCAGCCGCTCGGAAGCGAGCGCGTCGGGGAGCCCGGCCCGCAGGAATTCGAGCGTGATCGCATCGAGTTGCCCGGCGTCCGCCTGCGGAACCTCCGAGGCGGCGAACTCCGGCGCGTGGCGGCCGAGCAGGAAGGCGGTGATGTCGGCCGCCTCCCCGTCCGTGAGCCGCAGGCTCGGCATGAAGGTCTCTTCCCAGTAGTGCTGCGGGTTCCGGACCCACTCGTAGAGGAAGCCGCCGTCGAGCTTCGTGCCGACGCCGGTGAGCGCCGGGCCGCGCCGCCGGTAGATGCTCGCCGCGTCGTAGTCCGCTTCGTCGAGCAGGTGGCAGCCGGTGCAGCCGACCTCGTTCACGAGCGTCTCGC
Source organism: uncultured Acidobacteriota bacterium (assembly GCA_964347715.1). Taxonomy (GTDB): domain Bacteria; phylum Acidobacteriota; class Vicinamibacteria; order Marinacidobacterales; family Marinacidobacteraceae; genus CAYGAO01. The sequence continues at coordinate 1,576 of CAYGAO010000060.1, read as the reverse complement.
CGCGCCCGGCGTCGCCGGGCGGCGGGTCCGGGTAGCCGGCGCCCGCGCTCGAATGCTCGAAGAGGTACTCGACGATCGCCGCGACCTCGGTGTCGTTCCGCTCCCGGAGGTCGGCGTCGGAATTGTTGTCGAGATCCCAGAAGCGCGGCATCCAGGTAGAAGGCCGGAACGCCTTCGGGTTCTCGACCCAGCGGGCGGCGAAGTCGCGGTCGATCTTCGCGGCGATCCGGGTCAGCGACGGCCCGCGCTCGCGCCGGTCCTCGTACCCCTCGGTGTTGTGGCAACCCCAGCAACCGGCGAGCTCGTAGGTCATCCGGCTCTGGTTCAGGTCGTTCGCCCTCGGGATGAACACCTGGTCGCGATGGCACTTGATGCAGCCGGCCTCGGTCAGCCCGGCCTGGTACATCGGGCTGTCCCAGTAGTGGTCTTCCTTCCAGCCGTACTCCTCGACCCAGCGACGCTCCTCGGCTTCGGATTCGGGGGTGTGCGTGGCCCCGGTGAAGGTCAGCTTGCGGCCGCGTCCGAGATGGCACCCGGTGCAGCCGAAGGAGTCCACCGGATGCGAAGACTCGCGGCCCACATAGGTATCGAGATCCGGGTGCGCGGTGAAGGGTTGCGGAGCGTCCGCGTAGTCGGGGTTGTCTATGCCGAGGTGACAGGTCTGGCAGCGGTCGATGCGCGACACCTGCGCGAAGTTCAGCTCCTCGGTGACATTCCGGACCAGCACCTGGCGGACCTCGATGGACGGATCGATGAAGTCCACGAGCGGCAGGTTCCGGAAGGTGTTCGGGAAGTTCTCGGCGAGGCTTTCGAGCTTGCGCCGGGCGAGCGTCACCGCCTGGGTGAGGTCGTCGCGCTCGCCGGCGAGCTCCGAGACCCGCGCCCGGAGGCCGCGGAGCTCGGTCTGTTTCCCGGCGAGCTCGTGTTCGAGCGAGACGCGCAGATCCCGCGCGGCGAAGAAGCTCGATTCGAGCGTGGCGAACTCCTCCACGCCCACTGCCCGGCCGAGCGGGGTGCCCCGCTCCCGGGTCTCCTCGAAGTAGAACTTGTCGGAGTCGTACACCGCCTTGATCTCGCGTTCGCGGATGTCGGCGAGGGTGCGGCGCCGGTCGAGTTCGGCGATCTCCGCCTCGAGGGCGTCGAGGGCGCCCCGCTGCGCACCGAGCTCGGTTTCGGCCTCGGCGAGCTCGCCCCGGATCCGCTCCAGGTCGGCCTGATCGATTCCCCGCCGGGCCTCGGCCATCTGGCGCGCGGTGAGTTCGCGTTCCATCTCGAAGAACTGCCGCTGGTAGCCCTTCCATTCCCGCGAGTAATCGGCCCAGATCATCCAGAGCGTCGCCCCGAGCAGGAGCACGCTCGAGCCGGCGAAGACGAGATTCAGGCGGCTGATGTCGTGCGCGTGGCCGGGCTTCACCTTGGACACGAATCGCCTCCCTGGCGGTCGAGAGCGGGCATCGCCCGGCGAGAACGCAGCGGATTCATTCGGGACACGCTAGCAGGCGGTGGAGAAAGCCCCTCGCCCGCCGACGCGGCGCGAAGCGCCGCCGGGGAGGGGTGCGGGGAGGGTCCTCCCTCC
>CAYGAO010000059.1:0-13259 GCA_964347715.1 uncultured Acidobacteriota bacterium | reverse complement strand
GGTTCCCCTCCCGGAGCGGTGCGGATGCGGGTCGCTTTTTCCACGGGCTGCTGAGCCGTCAGCGTTCCGCCGGGTCGAGGAGCAGCCGGCGCTCGGTCACGGATTCGACCCGGGCGCGGGTGAAGGCGAGCGGGAAGTACTGGTTGCGGACCCAGAGGTCGAAGAGATCCCGGTAGTGGGGGTCGTCCGGGTCGCCGGACTGGCCCGGCGCGCTCGTCGCCACCGAGTTGTCCCAGTTCGACGGGTCGAGGATGACCCGGAAGCTGCCGCCGGAGCGCTGGTTGTCGCCGCTGCCGGTGTTGTTCACGGTGGACTCGTAGCCGCCCCGGGGGTAGGGGCCGACCTCGAGCCGCGCCCGCGTCTCCGGGTCCACCGCCTCCGCCATCTGGTGGGTGATGTGGACATGCTTCATCGCGTTCTGGCCGTAGCGCCAGTTCGCCGGGTCCGGCCCGAGGCGCTCCTCGACATCGCCGACGCCGGCTTCGAACGCGGCGAGGAGCAGCGCGTCCCGCGCGCCGATCGGGTCCTCCCCGAAGCGGCCGTCGGGGGCGAGCAGGTGGTCGAGCATCCGCTTCTTGTTCAGCCGGACGAGGCCGCGCGCCGCCTCGGGGACGAGGAGCTCGCGCATCCGCTCGGCTACCCGGCGCTCGAAGTGGAGGTAGATCGTCGCCGCGATCGACTCCCGGTCCATCACGAAGTCCCACGCGGCGAGCGCGTTGGCCGCGGCGCTCTCGGGAGGCTCGGCCTGCAGCAGCAGCGGCGCCAGGTTCCGCGCCACCACGCTGAGCTCGTCGTGCTGGTAGGCCATCATGTCCTGGACGGTGTGGCGCCGGCCGTTCCGCATCAGCTCGTCCACCCGGAGTCCGCGCATCTCGTCGCCCCAGGTGAAGTGGAGGGCTTCGGGGTGCGGGTAGTCGGAGGCCACCGCCGGCGCCATCAGGTTGTTCGCGGTGCCCCAGAAGCCCTTCTCCGGGTTCTTCACCGAGGGGAGCGCCTTGATCGGGAGGTAGCCGGACCACTCGTAGCGGCCGTCGCCCGGCACCGGCACCAGGCCGCTCCAGTTCGCGTTCCGGATCGGAGAGACGCCGACCGCCTGGTAGCCGATGTTCCCGTCCACATCGCCCCAGATCATGTTCTCGGCGGGGATGCCGCTGTAGTTGCAGGCCTCGACGAACTCCTCCCAGGTCTGGGCCTGGTCCATCCGCAGGCTGGCGAGGTAGGGGGCGTTTCCGATCTCGAGCCACGCGGCGCGGAGCGCGTACGCCTTGTGGTTCGCTTCGTCCTCGTACAGGACCGGCCCGTGGCGGGTGTACTTGAGCGTCGCCTCGTGGTCGTCCTGCCCCTCGACCGGGATCGTCTCGGTGCGGACGGTCATCGCCTCCCACTCGCCGAGGTAGCGGTACTCGTTCGGGTTGGCCGGGTTCGTGTCGTAGACCATCAGGTCTTCGTTGTCCTGCCCGAACACCGTGAGGCCCCAGCCCCCCTTGCGGTTGTGGCCGATGGAGAGCCCGGGGAGGACGGGCTCGCCGCCGCCGATGACATGCCAACCGGGTGCTTCGAGGTGGACGAAGTAGCGCAGCGACGGGGCGACGATCGTCCGGTGGGGGTCGTTCACGATGAGCGGCAGGCCGGTCCAGGTCCGCTCGCCGTGGACCACCCAGTTGTTCGAGCCGATGTGCTCGCCGGCGGCGACGAGGTTCAGCTCGGCGGGAAACGCCTCGAGGAGCGCCCGCCGTTCGCCTTCCGGGTTCCGGTACTCGGCGGCGATCTGTTCCGCCCGGAAGACCACCGGCCGACGGAAGGCGCGGTAGATGTCGAGGATCTCGGGCTTCAGCAGCGACCCGTCCACCGCGGGGTCGAGCTCGAGCTGCGGGACTCCGGGGCGGAACCAGTCGATGTCCATGAGCGCCTCGGGCCCGACCGCGTGGACGGCCATCCCGTAGTTCAGCTCCTGGTTCACGTTCGACAGCAGCCCCTGGTGCCGCGAGATCACGACCGCTTCGATCCAGGGCTCGGGGAGGATGCCGAGCAGCCGGAATTCGAGCGGTAGCGCGTCCGGATCCCGGCGCGCCCGTTCGATCGCCGCGTTGACCCCCCGCACGAAGGCGCCGATGATCCGGTCGCCCCGCGGGTGGTACCAGCGGAGCTCCTCGCCGAGGTCCTTCCGGAACATGTGGAGGCGGGCGCCGATGTCGCGCTGGAGTTCCGCGGGGCCGAGGATCTCGGCCACCGTGCCGGTGGCCTGCCGCCGCCACATCTCGAACTGGAAGAGGCGGTTCTCGGCGGCGCGGTACCCCTGCGCGAAGAAGAGGTCGTCCTCGTTCCCGGCGTAGATGTGGTCGAGACCCCACCGGTCCGTCAGGACCTCGACCGGGGCGGCGAGTCCCCGGAGCCGGCGCGACTCCTCCTGCGCGACCGCCACCGCGGAGACGGCGAGGACGAGGGTGAAGCCCGTGATCGAACGAATGCTCATGCCCGACTCCCTTGGACGAGGTGGCGACGAACCACCGATCATACGGGACGCCCGGATCCGGGCGCCGCGGACGCCGCTACCGGCCGTCCGGAAGACGCGGACCGTCCGCCGCAACCGGCCAGGCGAGCACGAGCCGGTCGGCTGCCTCTTCGCCCTCGAGTGGCCGGCCGCCGAGCTGCAGCCGGCGCAACATGCTGCCGAGGAAGGGCTCGAAACGAAACAGTGCCGAACCTCGGCGGGAACCGGGCGATGAATCTCGCAGGCGAACCGCTGTTCGTTCCCGACCCACTTCGGCAGCTGTTTCCGCAGCGTGGGCGCGGTGTCCGACCGGCCGCTCCGGTTCGAATCGAAGAGGCCCGGGGAGAACGCCTTCTGGCGCTGCTCTTCCTGCCGAACTCCGGCGTACGCTCGTTCGGCTCCCATCGTCTCTCCGGAAGGGGCGCGATGGTGCGGGACGGGTGCGGGGCGCCGCTGATACCGTCGCGCCCGCATTGACCGCCCTCCGCCGCCGGCTCCCCTCGCTCGGGGCCCTCATGCTCTACGGGATGGGGTTCGGCGTCGTCGCCGGGCTCCTGCTCGGCGAGCGGGCGACGGCGGTCTCGTTCCTCGGCGAGATCTTCATCCGGCTGCTGCTGCTGGTCGCGGTCCCGCTCGTCTTCTTCAACCTCGCCGCCGCGCTCGTCGCCGCGGGAGCCGCGGAGCGGATGAGCCGGCTCGTACTCCGCGCCGGGACCTTCTTCTTCCTGACCACGGTCGCGGCCCACCTCGTCGCGCTCGTCGTCGTCGGCCTCGCGCGCCCCGGCGACGGCTTCCCGGCGCCGCCGCGCGCCGCGGACGCCCCGGCGGCGGCGCCCGGGTTCGAGGACTACCTCTTCCAGCTCGTCCCGGACAACGCGCTCGGGGTCTTCGTGGACGGCCGGGTCACCGCGGTCGTAGTGCTCGGGATCCTGGTCGGGATCGCGGCGCGGGGGCTCGACGCGGGGCGGCGCGCCGATGCGGCGCGCCTGTTCGAGGTGGCCACCGCGCTTCTGCGGCGGCTGGTCGCCGGCGTCCTCTGGACCGGGCCGCTCGGGGTCGCGGCGCTCGCGGCGGTCGCGGTCGGGGAACACGGGAGCGCGATCTTCGGGCCGCTCGGGGTCTATGTCGCGGCGATATGGGTCGCGGACGCCGCCATCTTCGCCCTCTACTTCGCCGTCCTGCGCGTCTTCGCCGGAACCTCGCCGCTCGCCTTCTGGCGCCGCACCGCGACCGTCTGGACGACGACCGTCTCGACCTGCAGCAGCCTGGCGAGTCTCGGCGCCTCGCTGAACGCCGCCGAGCGGATGGGGCTGCCCCGGCGGATCTACGCCTTCGTGCTGCCGCTCGGGGCGCAGTTCAACAAGGACGGCAGTTCGGTGCTGCTGACCGGGATCGTCCTGTTCACCGCGCAGGCGATGGGCGTCTCGTTCAGCGCCGGCGAGCTGGTCGGGGTGATCGGCCTCGGGGTCCTCCTCTCGGCGGCGGCCCCGGGAGTGCCGAGCGGAGGACTCGTGAACCAGTTCCTGCTGCTCGGCGCCCTCGGCCTGCCGGTCGAGATCGGACTGCTCGTGGCGGGGATCTACCGCCTGGTGGACATGCCGACCACGACCGCGAACATCATGGGCGATCTGGTGGGCGCGACCGTCGTGGCCCGGGGCGAGCGCGCGGAGCCCGCCGGTGCCACGGCCTGATATCCGGTCCGCCCGCGCCCTCTACCCCGGGGCGGCGCGCCGCCCGTATCTCGATGTCGCCGCTCGCGGGCTGATCCCGACGCCGGTCCGGGAGGCCTGCGACGAATACCTCGACGGAGCGATGGCGGGCGAGCTCGACAAGAACGACCTCTTCGCCGCGGTCGAGCGGGGCCGCGAGCGGTTCGCCCGCTGGATCGGGGCGCACGCCGACGAGGTGGCCTGGATCCGGAATGTGACCGACGGGCTGAACCTGTTCCTCGGGTCGCTCGACTGGCGCCCGGGGGACGAGGTCGTCCATTGCCCGGAGCTCGAACACCCGGCGAACGTGCTTCCGTTTCGGAACCTCGCGGCGCGGCGGGGAGTTCGGCTGGTCGCCGTCCCGGCGGACGGCGCCCGGCTGCCCGCGGCGCGGATGGCCGAGGCGGTCTCGCCGCGCACCCGGGTCATCGCGGCGGCGACGGTCTCCTACTGCCCGGGCCTCGCCGCCGATCTCGCGCCGCTCCGGGAAGCGCGCGCCGCCCACGGCGCGCTCCTCGTGCTCGATGCGGCGCAGTCGGTCGGCGCGCTCCGCACCGAGGTGGAACGGATGGGCGCCGATGCGCTCGCGGTGGCGACGCAGAAGGCGCTCTCGGCGCTCTACGGCGCGGGGTTCCTCTACTGCCGCCGCGCCGTCGCCGAATCGCTCGCCCCGATGTCGCTGGGGCGGCAAGGCGTGGAACTCGAAGCCTCGGAGACCGCGCTGCCGGGGGCTTCGCTCCGCTACGCCGCCGGCGCGCGGCGCTTCGATCTCGGCAACTACAACTACCTCGGCGCGGTGGCCGCCGACCGGGCGCTCGCGATGCTCGAGGGGTTCGGAGCGGGGGCGATCGAGGCGCGCTGCCTCGGGCTCGCCCGGCGGCTCCGGGACGGGCTCGCCGGGCTCGGGATTCCGCTCGCCGGGGGCGCGGAGAGTCCGGACCGCTCGCATCTCGTGACCGTCGGGAAGCTCGGGCCGCCGGGCGTCCGGACCCCGGGCGATCCGGCCCTGGCCGACCTCCACGCCCGGCTCCTCGCCGCCGGGGTCGTCCACTCGGTGCGTCGCGCCGCGCTCCGCTTCTCCTGCTTCGCCTACAACGACGAGGGCGATGTGGACCGCGTGGTCGAGGTCGCCCGCGAGTGGCGCCCCGGGGCCGGCGCGGGCGCGCTGCTCGCATGACAGGCTGTGGCGAGAGTCCCCCGGGTGCAGACGCGGCGCGCAGCGCCGCCGGGGAGGGGTGCGGGGAGGGTTCCCCTCCCCGTGAAAGACGGTGGGGCGAATCGCGGGAGCGATTCGACGCACCTGCCCGTGGGAAGAGTGCCCCGCATTTCCGAATCGGGGCGGATTCCGGTTCCCTTCCCGGAGCGGTGCGGATGCGGGGGACTTTTCCACGGGCCGATAAGATTCGGTTCTGTCGCGCCGGGCCGCGCGTTCCGGCCCACCCCAACTTCGGAGAGGTTTCGACCATGATCCGCACCGCCAGTCTCGCCGTGATCGCGCTCGCCGCCGCCGCGCTCGCGCTCGCGCACCCGCACTTCAACAAGACCGTCAGCACCACGATCGGCGAGGTCGAGGTCTCGCTCGCCTACAACTCGACCGACGCCAACATGGAGCGCGTGGCAGCCGTCGAGGCCGGCGCCTTCGTGAGCCCGCGCGGCCCCCGGCTGACGGTCTCCGGCGACCTGATGGCGGGAGACCTGACCGTCGCCGCCGGCGAATACACGATCGGCGTGATGAAGGACGACGCCGGCTCCTGGACGATGGCCCTCCACGAGGGACGCATCCCGCGGGGCGAGATGCCGGACATGTCGAAAGTGATGGAGCTCGACTCCCGCTACTCGGAGGAGATGGGGACCCGGGACCACATGGCCATCGACATCACCGCGGGCAGCGGCGACTTCGCCGGGAGGCCGGTCCTCACGATCCACTTCGGCCACATGTATCTCGAGGCCGCGATCGGCTGACGCGGCGGCGTCGCGGGCGCGGCGTCGGGTCGCCCGCGCTCAAGAGCTGCTCGCGAGGAGGCGGAGCGCGGGCCGAAGATCGCGCAGGAACGCGCCGAGCGAGGAGTCCCTCCGGCTGGCGCGTTCCAGATCCATGGCGCGCACCGGCTCGGGGGCGAAGTCGTCTCCCCCGAGCGCCCCCGGAGGATGTCCTCCCTGCTGCACCGTGACCCGCAGAATGCGCTTGTAGTGGCCTCGGGCGCACTTCTGCGCGCCGACCTCGGGGCGGTTCCCGACGACGGCTTCGAACGACTCGGGATCGGCCAGGTACCAGCGCTCGATGTGAGGGTCGGGACACGCGGCCACCAGGCGGGGCTCGAGCTCGGGGCCGAGCGCGTCCCGGATCTCGGCCCGGCGCCGGTTGGCGGTGGTGCAGTTCCCGTCCACCGCAGCGACGATCAGGTCGGCCGGGAACCGGTTCGTGGCGATGTTCGAGATCAGCCGCCGGTAGTGCTTCAACTCCGACATCACTCGTCCGTGCCCGCGAGTCGCGGAGACGACCCGCGTCTGCAACTGCAGCTTCTCCTCGCGGGCGACCCGGGCCACGAGTGGTCCGATCAGTTCTTCGTGCGCGTGATCCTCGACGAGGAGGTCGGCGGTACGGCGACTACCCACCGACGAACCCGCGCCGGAGGAGACCCTCCACCACCGCCTCCTCTCCCCCCTCGGACAGCGCCCGGACCAGCTCCTCGTCCTCGAACAGCTCTCCGGGCAGGTCGAAGGGCGTGATGACGGTCTGTCCCTCGCGCCGGGCGACCTCGAACAGGCCGATGGAATCGGGGTCCGCGGCGGAGCGTTTCGCCCGGAGCACGGCGCCCGCGAACAGCGGCGAGTGGGTGGCGACGAGGACCTGGGTCGGACTCTCCTCGGCCAGGGACAGCAGCACCCGCGCGATGAGCTCCACCCGGCGCGGGTGCACCCCGTTCTCGGGTTCCTCGACCGCCACCAGCCGGCCGCCCCACGGGTTCGCGGCCATGGCGATCAGCGCCAGGACGCGGAGCGTGCCCTCGGAGACGACTCTCACCGGGTAGTCGACGCCATCCTGCGCGATCGCGAGGTCCAGCGTGCCTCGCAGTTCGTTCAGCCGCACTGCGACCCCCTCGACCCCGGGAACCAGCGACCTGAGGGTGCGGGAGACCATCCCGAAGTACTTCGGTTCCGTGGCGGCGAGCTTGTAGAGGAACGGTGCCAGGCGCTCCCCGTGGTAGCCGAGGTCCGGCACATCCGCGGGCGCCTGTTCGACGCGCATCGCCGTCCTGGCGTCGAGTGCGTGGGCGCGCCAGTTCAGGAGTTCCTCGCGGACCTGGTCGAGCGGCTCGTAGCCGACGCCCGACAGGCTCGCATCGGAGAGGATCGAATGGTTCGCTCCGACCGGTTCCTCTCGCGGGCGCCCCCGCTTGTCCTGGCGGCGGATGTGGATCCGATCGCCTGCTCGCTCGATCGTCGCGGCGCCCCACGGCTCGCCGTTCCTCTTGAGTCGCGCCAGGTACTCGTCGGCGATTCCGAGGCGGCCGGAGCGGAGGTCGAGTTCGGGTTCGACCGCGTACCGCCAGACGCCCCCGGCCATCTCCAGATCCGCCTCCAGCCGGAACCGGAGCGGGCGGCTCGGGTCCCCCAGCAGGGCCGGCAGCCCGCCACCGGGCCAGGAGAACGACTCGAATGCGTGCCCGCGGACCGGGTACGGACCCCCGAGCGCATCCTGGAGTGTCCGGCAGAAGCCGATGGCGGAGAGCGCCTGGACAGCTTCGAGCAGGTTGCTCTTCCCGGCGGCGTTCGGGCCGAAGAAGACGGCGAGCCCGGAAGGGAACTCGACCGCCGCCTCCCGGAGCGACTTGAACCCGCGGACGCGGAGCCTCCGGAGCACTGCGGCTCAGGGTTCGAGCTGGCGGAGTAGGTTTGCGGCTTCCTGGGCGAACGGATCCTCGGGCGGAACCGCCCGGAGCAGCTCCCGGGCGTCGTCGAAGCGCTGCTGCGAGAGCCGGGTGACCGCCATGAAGAAGCGGATCCCGGGCTGGTCGGGATCGAGCCGGTAGCTCTGCTCGAAGGCGCGCTCGGCGGCCGCCGGGTCGCCGTCGAGCACATGGAGCCGGCCGAGGTTCAGCTGCTGCGGCGCGTCGTCGGCGTAGAAGTTCCCCCGGACGGCGTGGAGTTGCTTGGCGACCTCGAAGCTCGCGTCGGCCTCGCCCTCGAGTTCGCGGACGCCGAGGTTCAGGAGCGAGATCGCGGCGTTCATCCGCACGGAACGCTTCTCGTCCCGGATCCGCTCGCCGAGCGCCTCCCGGATCCCGGCCGTCCCCGCATCGCGCACCTCGCCGAGCTTCAGCGTCGCTACCGCGCGGACGAGCGGATGGGGATCCTCGGCGGCGGCGAGGAGCGCGGTCCGGGCGGCGTCGCGCGTCTCCGCCGCCGGGAGGTAGCGGGCGAGATGACCGGCGGCGTTCGCCCGGTTCACCGGTCCCTCCGCCTCGTCGGCGGAGATCCGGAGGAGGAGGTCCAGCGCCTCCCGGCCGAGCTCGCGCGCTCCCTGGTAGGCGGCGGCGCGACGCTCGATCTTCCGCCTCCCGGCTCTCCCCCACCACTCGTCCATCCGGGCTTCGGCCCACGCCGGATCCTCGGAGGCGTGGCACTCGTTGCAGGCGTTCGGAACGCCGTGGCGCGCGGTGTTCGCCGGTGACGGGATCGAGATGCTGTGGTCGCGCATCCGCGCCCGGATGCTCACCACGCTGCGCGGCATGTGGCACTCGACGCACGAGCTGCCCTCGCTGTCCGCCGGGTGGAAGGTGTGGGCGGCGAGGTCGGCGCCGATGCTCTCGTGGCAGCCGGTGCAGAGCGCGTTGTTCGTCGGCCGGAGCTGCGGGTTCCGCTCGATGTCGGGCCGGTGGGGGTCCACATGGCAGCCGGTGCAAGTCGCGCCGCCGAGCACGAAGCACTCGCTCTGCCAGATCCCGAGCGTGTTCGTCGAGAAGCGGCGCGTCTTCCCGTCGGGATACCAGGTCGGGTCCTCGGAGGGTTCCTGCGTGTACTCGAGCAGCGGGAAGAAGAAGTCGAAGTAGTCGTCGCCGGCGGCGAAGCCGAAGGCCATCTGGTCCCGGAACGAGTGGCACTGGGCGCAGACCATCGAGTTCCGCTCGTGGTCGAGCCGGGTCTGCTGGACGATGTGCGTCTCGGGGTCGTCGCCGTAGGTGTCGAGGTTCCGGTACTTGTCCACATGCCGGCTGCCCGGCCCGTGGCAGCGCTCGCAGGTGGTGCCGAAGTCGAGCCAGCTCGTGTCGTAGCGGTTCTCGGCGGGGCGGTAGCCCTTCACCTGGTCGCTCACATGGCAGCCGAAACAGTTCTTGTTCCAGAGCTGGACCGGGACGATCCCCTCGCGCTGGTCGGGAGCGGCGATCTCCAGGTTGTGGAACCACTCGCGGCGGAGCACATCCCAGGTCGGCGGCAGGACGACCACCCGCCCGTCGTCGAGCGTCGCCAGGTAGTGCTGGATGCGCCGGTTGCCGAGCGTGTAGTCCACCCGGTGCTCGGTGGGCCGGCCGGTGAAGAACGACTCGGTGATGAAGTAGTCGGAGCCGGTCCGGCGGATCCGGTACTCCTCGCCCCGGAGGTCGAGCCGTTCGACCGAGAAGTCGCCGAGCACGGCGGCGGGAACCGCCGGCTGCACCATCTTCGAGTGGCGGGAGGAGATCCAGGTCTCGTGCGACTGCTCGTGGCAGACGAGGCATTCCCCGGAACCCACCATCAACGCCGGCTGCTCGGAGAGCGGGGGCGGGTTCTGCCCGGGGGGAAGCCCGGCGGTTCCGCCCGCTCCGGCGAAGAACCCGGCGAGGGCGAGCGCCGCCCCCGCGGCGGAGACGAGCGTCAGTCTCATGGCGACGGCTCCTCGACGAGCAGGACGCGCCCCGGCGCGGGCGCCTCGATCTCGCTCCGGCCCCCCGCCGGCCAGCGGATCGTGGCGGAGCGCGCCCGGCCCGAGGGTCCGAGGCCGAACACCGGTTCGCGCTGGTTCTGGGAGGCGTAGCCGGTGGCGTTCTTCACGACGCGGGTCTCGGTGTGGGTCGTGTCCCCGTCCTCGATGACGAGAGTGATCTTCGCACCGATGGCGTCCCGATTCGAATTCCGCCCCCGCAGCCGGAAGCCGATCCAGCCGTTCGCCTCGCCGCCCTCGTTCCGGAAGAGCCGCGCGAGCCCGCCGTTGACGCTCACGGCGAGGTCCGGGTCGCCGTCGCCGTCCAGGTCCCCGAAGGCGGCTCCCCGGGCCACCAGCGGGCGGGCGAGATCGGGCGACTCCGCGGTCACCTCGACGAAGCCGCCGTCGCCCCGGTTCCGGAACAGGTGCGGGGGCTGGCGGTAGCCGACGCGCTGCTGGACTTCGGCGATGTCGGTCTCGACATGCCCGTTGGCGACGAAGATGTCCTGGCGTCCGTCGAGGTCGTAGTCGAAGAAGAACGCCCCGAACGCCAGCGTCAGCAGGCTGTTCCGCCCGATCTCGGACACCGGCGCCTGGTCGATGAAGAACGAGGCGCCCTCGTTCCGGTAGAGCGACACCATCTCGTTCGAGAAGTTCCCGATCACGAGGTCGGGAAGGCCGTCCCCGTCGTAGTCCGAGGCGTCGATCCCCATCGCGCCGCGCGCGGCGCCGTTCTCGGCGAACGCGATCCCGGAGAGCACCCCGACATCCTCGAAGCGGCCGCTCCCGAGGTTCCGGTAGAGGTAGTTCGGCTGGGTGTCGTTCGCCACCGCGAGATCGGGCCAGCCGTCGTCGTCGAAGTCGAGCGCCGCCACCCCGAGCCCCTTGCCGCGGGGGTTCGAGAGCCCCGCGGATTCGGTGACCTCGGTGAAGCCGTCCGGTCCGTCGTTCCGGTAGAGCGCGGCGCTCGCGCCGTCGTAGGACTCCGGCGTGCAGTAGCTCTTGTTCACCCCGTCGAGGGCGCAGAAGATGTCCTCCTCGAGGGACCACTCGACATAGTTCAGGACGAACAGGTCGAGGTCGCCGTCGCGATCCGCGTCGAACCAGGTGGCGCCGCTCGAAAACCCGGGATGCGCGACCGTCCCCGCGTGTGGAGCGTCGCGGAAGACTCCGGCTCCGGTGTTCTCGAGCAGGCGGTTCGGCCCGAGCGCGGCGAGGTAGAGATCCTGGTCGCCGTCGCCGTCGTAGTCGGCGGCGGCCACCCCGATCCCGTAGAGCGGCCGATCGAGGCCCGAACCCGCCGTCGCGTCCTCGAAGGTCCCGTCGCCCCGGTTCCGGTAGAGCGCTGCGGTCGGCTCCGGGCCGTCACCCCGGCCCGGCCAGCGCCGGCTGTTCACGAAGACCAGGTCCTGGTCGCCGTCGCCGTCGGCGTCGAAAAAGGCCACTCCGCTCCCCATCGTCTCCGGCAGGTACTTCTCCCCGAAGGCGCCGTTCTCGTGGACGAAGGCGATCCCGGCGGCCTCCGTGATCTCGACGAAGCGCGGCTCCGCCGCCGCCCCGCCGACCCCGAAGAGGAACCCCGCTGCGAGCGCCGTCAGCCGGGTGGCTCCCGCGCGCCGCTCCATGCGCGCGGGACTGTACGCGCTCGCCCGCCCGCTGGCGTCGGGCTGCTTCGACCGCTCGCGCTCAAGCCGCCGGGAACAGCGGTCGCCGGCGCGACTTCAAACCCGCCGCCGCCGCGATCCGCGCCGGAATCGCGAGTCGTTCGAGCGAACGCGGCTCGACCTTGATCGCCCCCGATCCGTAGGACTTCCCCACGAAGCGGAGATTCGCCAGGGTCTCGGGGTGCTGGAGGCTCCGCCACAGGCCCGCGACGGCGTCCGGATCCCGGTCGTGGGGATAGACGCACGAGAAATTGCTCAACGGCACGACCCTGGCCAGGTTACGGATGAACCGCGCCTTGCGGCGGCCGAGATAGGCGAACAAGAGGGGCGGGGGAGCGCGCCGCTCCATCTTGTACCAGGGGTTGCGCGTCGCGATGAGGCTGCGGCGCGGCAGTCCTTCCGCTTCGCCGGTGGCGAGGTAGCGGCGGACCGAGGCCGGAAAGCGGTCCAGCTCGCGTTCGTCGGGAGCGAACAGCAGGGTCGGCCGCCCCTTCCGGTCGAGCGCGTCGAGGCCCTCGGGGGCGATCTCGTCCCGTGGAACATCGCGGGTTCGCCCGACCGCCGGAATCAGGAACTCGTCCGGCAGGTCCAGGGATCGGGCCCGCTCCCGGGTCACGAAGAAGAAGTCGTTCGCGCCGGTGGCGATGCCGCGCCGCACGCTCGCGCAATCCCCGAGCGTGAGGTCGTCCGGGTTCCGGCGCCCCGGCGGTCGCGAGAGGCCGGTGGCGAGCGCCTCTTCGAAGTCCCGGCGCCGCGCTTCGAGGCGATCTGGATCCGGTTCCCGGAAACCGGAGGAAACCCACCGGCCCAGCGCCTCCGCGCCGCCCGGTCGGCACCGGGCCCAGAGCAGGTGGGACGCCGGTGGCTCGGCGGCGATCAGGAAGATGACCGGGTTCGTGTCGACGCGCGGGAACGGCGTGGCGTCGGGGTCGAAGGTGATGACCGCGTCCAGACGGAAACGCCCGGCGATCCATTCCCAGAGCGTGGAAGCGAAGATGCCTTCGCAGGTGTCCGCCGGCATGATGAAGGCGAGCCGGCCGCCCCGGGCGAGCAGCGTCAGGGCGCGCAGCAGGAAATAGACATGGAGGCCGGCCCTGCCGTCGAGGGTGCGCCCGACGGTTCCGCTGGCGATTTCCCGGAGTCGCGCCTTCACCTCGCCGGGCAGCCGGTGATGGCGGAGGTAGGGAGGATTCGCCACGATGGCGCGATAGGGCCCCGGCGGTGGCGAGAGCACGAAGTCCCGGATATCGACGCCCTGCAGGTCCCGGGAGGTGAGGCCGCTGCTCCGGGCCTCGCCGAGCGCGTCCGGGTAGCGCTCGGCGCCGAGAAGCGTGACGGGCCGCCCCGCGCGGGCGCCCTGTCGCCTGGCGGCGCGGAAGAACGCCCCGGCGCCGACCGCCGGATCGAAGAGGTGATCGCATCCCGGACCGAGGACCTAACAGCCCGTGGAAAAAGTCCCCCGCATCCGCACCGCTCCGGGAAGGGAACCG
>CAYGAO010000058.1:0-13272 GCA_964347715.1 uncultured Acidobacteriota bacterium | reverse complement strand
CCTCCCTCCCCGCGAAAGACGGCGGAACGGATCGCGCAAGCGATTCGGGCCGCCTTCCGGTGGGGGAAGCGCCCCGCATCGGCCCGGACGAGGGGGTTCCCCATCTCTTCGAGGACGGATTCCCATGCGGGGCGCTTTATCCACCGGCTGCTAGGCTCCGTGCGCCCCGTCTCCACCGTGCTGTTCGACTGGGACGGAACCCTGTCGAACAGCTTCGCCGTCATCCGCCGCGCTTCGTTCGCCGTCTTCGAACACTTCGGGATCGAGATGGACGACGCCCGCTACCACGCGACCCACCAGTGCGACTGGCACGAGACCTACCGCCAGCTCGGGATACCCGAGAGCGCCTGGGGCGAGGCGGCGGCGCTCTGGTGGGAGCGCTACCGGGAGGGGAGCCGCGAGGTGGCGCTCTTCCCGGAAGTTCCGTCGGTCCTCGACGAGCTCGCCGCGTCCGGTTTTCGGCTCGGCGTGGTGACGAGCGCCGACCACGCGCGGCTGCTCGCCGATCTCGCCCGCTCCGGGCTCGACGGGAGGTTCGAGACGCTCGTGGCCTTCGAGCACGCCGAGCGCAAGAAACCGCATCCCGAAGCGCTCCAGCTCGCCCTCGACCGCCTCGGGGTCGAACCCGGCGAAGCGCTCTACGCCGGGGACCGCCCCGAGGATGTGGTGATGGGCCGGCGCGCCGGCGCCCGGACCGCCGCGGTGGTGAGCGACTTCGCGACCGAAGCGGCGCTCCGCGCGGCGCGGCCCGATGTCCTGCTCCGCGGGATCGGCGACCTCCCCGCCGCGCTCTCGCGGGACGAGAGGTTCCGCGCCGGGGGCGCGCCCGCGGCCGGCGGGAATTCGCGCGCCGGCTGACGGCGGACGGGCGCGCGGCCGGGGCCATCGGGAATTCGCGCGCCGGCTGACGGAAGGGGTCCACGGTCGCCCGGAAGAAGTCCCGCTCTCCGGCGCGCCGGACGGCTCCCACCGCGCCCGGTTTCTCGTCAGCGGTGTTCCCAGTGTCCGGAGATCGTGACCCCGGCGACGAGCGGCACCCGGAGCTCGGCGGCGCCCTCCATCTCGCGGCGCACGATCTCGCCCACCGCCTCCGCCTCGGTCGCGTCCGCCTCGACGAGGAGTTCGTCGTGGACCTGAAGGAGGAGCGCTCCGGAAGTGGGCTCGAGCGCGCGTTCCACGCGCAGCATCGCGATCTTGATCAGGTCGGCGGCAGCGCCCTGGATCGGCGCGTTCACCGCCATCCGTTCCGCGGCCTCGCGCCGCGCCCGGTGCGAGGTGCGGATCTCGGGAAGGTGGCGCTTGCGGCCGAAGAGCGTGGCGACCTGCCCCGACTCGCGGGCGTCGCGCCTGATCCCCTCGATCAGCTTCCGGACGCCGGCGTAGCGCTCGAAGTAGGCCTCGATGAACGCCTTCGCCTCGCCGGTCGAGACGCCGATCTCGCGGGCCAGGGTGAACGGCGTCTTCCCGTAGATCACCGAGAAGTTCACCACCTTCGCCCGCCGCCGCGCCTCGCCCGGAGTGAGTCCGAACCCGGAGAAGACCTCCGTCGCGGTGCGCTCGTGGATGTCCGCTCCAGAACGAAACGCCTCCACGAGCGCCGGGTCCCCGCTGAGGTGGGCCAGGATCCGCAGTTCGATCTGCGAGTAGTCTGCGGAGAGCAGGCGTTTTCCCGGAGCGGCGACGAACGCCCGGCGCACGCTGCTCCCGAGCTCGGTGCGGACCGGGATGTTCTGGAGGTTCGGATCCGAGCTGGCGAGCCGTCCGGTGGCCGCCACCGCCTGGTGGAGCCGGGTGTGCACCCGGCCGGTCTCGGGGGAAACGAGTTCGGGAAGGGGGTCCACCCAGGCGCCCTTCAGCTTGGCGAGTTCGCGGTACTCCAGGACCAGCCGCGGGAGCTCGTGCTGCGGCGCGAGCTCTTCGAGCACCGCGGCGCGCGTCGAGGCCCGCCTGGTCTTCTTCGTCTTGCCGACTTCGGGAAGCTGGAGCTTGTCGAAGAGGATCTCGCCCAGTTGCTTCGGGCTCTGGATGTCGAACCGGACGCCGGCGAGTTCGTGGATCCGGGCGGTCAGGTCCCCGAGGCGCGCCTCGAATTCTCCCCCGAGCCGGTGGAGCGCGTCCCGGTCGAGGGCGATGCCGCGGGTCTCCATCCGGGCGAGCACCGGCACGAGCGGCATTTCGATCCCGGAGAAGACCCGCGTGAGCGATTCCGCCTCGAGCCGGGAGTCGAGCTCCCGCGCGAGCCGGTGCTGCCACGCCGCGGCGATCGCGAGGCGGTCGTCGGGGGCCGCGTCGCCGAAGAGTCTCCCCGCCGGCGGCTCCGGGAGCGAGAGGCCCGCGTGGTCCCGCAGGACCTCGGGAAAGCCCTGCGCCCGACGCGTGGTGTTCAGCAGCCACGCCGCGATCTCCGAATCGTGGGCGACCCGCGGCGGCTCCCCGCCACGCTCGAACCACCAGCGGACGAACGGCTGGATCCCGTGGCCGAGCAGCGCGACTCCGCCGGCCAGCCCGGGGCGAAGCGCCTCCACGAGTTCCGCTTCCCGAATCCGCCCGATCGGGACCAGGAGGGCGCTCCCCCCGGAGGCGGCGAGCCCGACCCCGGTGAGCGGGGCCGGGCCGCGGCCCCGCGCCGGGCCGAAGGCGGCATGCACCGAGAGCGCTCCGGCCTTCGCCGCCTCCAGGAGCACCTCGGCGAGATCCCCGGCGCCGGCCGCGGTGCGGACGCCGGGCAGCGGCGACGCGGGAGCCGGGGCGAGGTCCCGGGCGTGCGACCGCAGCTCGAGCGTCTCGAAGAGGCGCGCCGCCTCCGCGACGCGGGGGCCCGCGTAGCGGAGCCCCCGAAGCCCCTCCCCGGCTTCGGGGATCGGGACCTCGAGCCGGAGGAGAACGAGATCCCGCGAGAGCCGCGCCCGGTCGGCGTGCTCCTCGAGGAGCGCCCGCGTCCGCTTCCTGACGATCTCGCTCGACCGGGTCAGGATGTCCTCGAGCCCGCCGAAGGATCGGATCAGGGTCACCGCCGTCTTGGGGCCGATCCCGGGGACGCCGGGGACGTTGTCCACGGAGTCCCCGACGAGCGCGAGGTAATCGGGGACGAGGGCCGGGGGTACGCTCAGTTTCCGCTCCACGCCGGCGGGGTCGAGCCGGGGGAAGGGTTCGCTCGGCAGCGCCACCGTCACCCGCTCGCCCACGAGCTGGAAGAGATCCTTGTCGCCCGAGACGATGACCACCCGCAATCCCCGTTCGCTCCCCGACCGCGCCAGGGTTCCGATCACATCGTCGGCTTCCACGCCGGCGACCTCGAGGACCGCCATCCCGAGCGCCCGCGAGAGATCGCGCGTGAACGGGACCTGTCTGGCGAGCTCGACGGGCATCTCGGGCCGGTTCGCCTTGTATTCCGGGAAGGCTTCGTGACGGAAGGTCGAGCCGGGGGCATCGAACGCGACGGCGGCGAAATCGGGCGCTTCCTCGCGCAGGATCTTCCGGATCGTGGCGACGAAGCCGTGGAGCGCGCCGTTCGGCAGCCCGTCGCTCCGGGTCAGCCGGGGCAGCGCGAAGAAGGAGCGGAACAGCAGGTTGTTGCCGTCCACGAGGAGGAGCGTCTTCTGGTCCATCGAGGCTGGTCGCGCCGATTCTACGGACCGGCCGCGTTCCTTGTGGCCGGGGCCGGCTTCGGATGCGCCGCCGCCGACTGGGAAGAACACCACCAGCTCGCGCTCGACGGATCGGGCGAGTCGGTGATCCGGGCCGCCCCCGCGCTGCTGCCAGTGCTCGGGGGGGGAGACGCGCTGCGGGGGCGCCTCTCCGGGCCCGGACTCGTGGTCGAGGAGGTGCGCGAGGAGAACGACGGGCGGGTCCTCGCCCGGGTGGGCTTTCGCTCCGTGGCGGATCTCTGCGGGTCGGCTCTCCTCGGACGGGACTGCGCCTACCGGGGAACGGAGGACGGCTTCGAACTGCGGATGGAGATTCCTCCCGGGTGGCTCCCGCAGCCCTCTCCGGGGGCGAGCGCGACGATCCGGATCCGCAGCGAGGGCCGCGTGACCGGCCACGACGCCGACGGGCCGCTCGAGCGGGGCAATGTCCTCGTCTGGACCCGTTCCCTGGATCGGCTCGCCCGGGAGGGCCTCGGGATCCGGATCAGGACCGACCGCACCAGCGTGCTCCGGACGACGGTCCGCACCGTGGTCCGGAGCGCGCTGATCGCGTTCGGAATCCTGGGGGCCTTCCTGCTCCTCGTGATCGCCGAGGGAAGGCGGCGCCTGGCCCGACAGCGCGCCGGGCCAGGCCGGCCGGCTCAGAAGAACCGGAGCGAGTAGCTGATTCGGAAGCCGCGGCCCATCTGCGGGGCGAGGTCCTTGATCAGCGAAGTGTGGTAGCGGTATTCGGCGTCCGTGATGTTGTAGGCCCGGAACGAGATGTTCGAGGTGGTGTGGTTCGTGACGAACACGTACGACGCGGTGAAGTCGAAGACCGCGTAACCGTCCGTCGCCGTCTCTCCCTCGTAGAGGCGGTCCATCTCGGCGGCCCAGCGCAGGCGCGGAGCGAAACGCAGCCGCCCGACCGGAACATCGAGCTTCACCTGGCCCCCGAGCGGCGGGATCCGCGGCAGGTACTCGTCGGTGTTGCCCAGCTTCGCATCCACGAAGGAGGCGGTCGCCGAGAGTTCGGCGGGACCGATCGCCAGCTCTCCGTCGAACTCGAAGCCCTGGTACACCGCATCGGCCTGCAAGAAGTCGAGCACCTGGAGCCCACCCTCCATCTCGCCGGTCGCGGCGCCGAAGATGTAGTCGCTCACATCGTAGCGGAAGAAGCCGATGCTTCCGGCGAACTCGTCGGACCGGCGACGCAGGCTCAGATCGAGCCCGAACGAGTTCTCCGGGTCGAGGTTCGGGTTCCCGATCTCGAACGCCAGGTTCCCGACATGCGGGCCGAAGTTGTAGAGCTCTTCGAGTGCCGGCGCCCTGGTGGAACGGCTCACCGTCGCGACCAGCGCATCCCGATCGGTCAGCTCGAAGCGCGCTCCGACACTGCCGGAAGCGCTCAGGAAGTCCCGGTCCATCACCGCCGGTGGCTCGTGCTCCTCGTGCTCTTCCTCGTGGTGGCCTTCTTCCTCGTGCTCTTCGCCCTCTTCCTCTTCCTCGTGGTGCTCCTCCTCTTCCTCGTGGTGCTCTTCCTCTTCGTGTCCGTGTTCCTCGAGTTCGGGACGCATTCCGGCGTCGTAGTCGGTGCGTTCGACCCGCGCTCCGAACAGCAGGCTCAGGCGGTCCGAGGGGTGGAACTCGTTGTAGGAGAACGCCGCGTACGAGTTCTGCCGGGTCTCCGGCGCGAGGGCTTCCTCGCCCGCCGCCGCGTAGTCGCGGATGTTGCCCCAGACCCCCAGCCGGCTCTCGATCCGACCCACCGGCCGCTTCAGCTCGCCCCGGAAGACGATGGACCGGTTGTCGAAATGGGTGGCCACGATCTCGGGGCCGCCACTGGCCGCGACTTCGAGCTCGTCCTGGTCGTAGTCGCTGTAGCGGACGGTGAACTCGGCCTGGTCGAACCACATTCCGAGATCCCGAAGTCCGGCATCGGCGCGGAACTGCCGCCGCTCCATCGTCACATCCACGAACAGCTCGTCCTCGTGCCCCTCTTCCTCGTGTCCGTGTTCCTCTTCCTCCCCCTCGTGGTGCTCTCCCTCTTCCTCGTGGTGCTCTTCCTCCTCCTCCTCGTGGTGCTCTTCCTCGGCGTGCCCGTGGGCGCCGTGGAACTCACCGGCGAAGGGAATCCCGTAGCGCGAATCGTCGATCCGGACGCTCGCCGAGAGCCAGCCCCGGTCGCCGAACACCCCGAAACCCGCTTCTCCCTGATCCATCGAGGACCCGGAATTCTCCACGGTCCCGGCGGGCGAGTCGTAATCGCTGGTCCGATTCGAGTTGCCGCCGCCCCAGGCGAACCAGTTGCGGCCCGACGCCTCCACTCGGGCGCCGCCGCGGATGCCCTCGTCGGCGGTCGAGTAGTCGAGGTTCGCGTGCCCCCGGAATCCGGCTCCCGGCACATGGGCCAGGTGAGACGCCATCGAGATGACGTTCACCACGCCGCCGATCGCGTTCGACCCGTAGAGCAGGGTCGCCGGGCCGCGCACGATCTCGACGCGCTCCGCCTGGAGGGGATCCACCGGGACGCCGTGGTCGGCGGACTGGCTGCCGAGATCTCCGGTCCTCACGCCGTCTTCCATCGTGAGCACCCGGTCGCCGCTGAAGCCCCGCACCACCGGGCGCGCCGAACCCGGGCCGAAGCTCCGGATCGCGACCCCCGGGGTTCCTTCGAGCAACTCGGCGAGGTTGCGCGCCGACTGGTTGCCGAGGTCGAGACCCTCGAACGATTCCACCGCGCCGAACGACTCGAACGGCCGGACGGCGCTCGCCGAAGCGGTGACCGTCACCCGTTCGTGGAGCTGCGCCGTGATGGCCTCGAGCAGGAGCGGCTCGGGGAGTTCGAGCGTCTCGTCCTCGGTGTGCTCCGGGACCAGGATGCGGAGTTCTCCGGACAGGAAGCCCCGGTCGGCATGCAGCGTGAATTCCCCGACTTCGCCGATGCCGTCGAAAAAGAACCGGCCGTCGTCGTCGGAATGGGTGACCATTCCGAGTTCGACGAGCCGCACCTCGGCGCCGTGGGCGGGTTCGTCCCCCACCATGACGACGCCCTCGACCCGGACATGGGCCCAGGCCGGATGCGCGAGCCCGAGCGCGCCCAGAGCGAGCGTCGCCGGGGCGAAGCGGAGCAGGAAGCGGACGAGGTTCGCCCGCACCGTTCGAGACGATCGCGTCTCGAGGAGCGAGTCGCCCGGGCCGTCAGGCGACTCCGGGCGATGGAGAGAGTGGCGCTGCCACATGATGCTGGACCTCCGAGGGGGTTCGATTCCGGGAGGAACCGACTCGGAAGAGGCCCGCCGACGAGGGGGCCGAACGGTTCCCGGCTAGACGAACGTCGGCGCGCCGGCGGGAGGGCCGCGGGGAGCTCCGGGGGAATCCTCGGGGGTCGATGCCGCAGCCGGGTCTGCTCCGGGGGACGGTGCGCCACGGTCGGACGGGCGGGAAACCGCGAACCAGTCTTCCTTCGGGCAGGTTTCCGCCGAATCCATCGCGCAGATCCGGCACTGCGGATCGGCTGCGTCGAGGTGGTCGTGAGCCGCCATACCGAGCGGGACTCCGACGAGCAGTGCGGCCGCCACGACGGCGGCGACGATGAGCCGCGGAAGCGCAATCTTCGACAAACTGGTGCGAACCTGAACCCGCCATCATAACAGCCCGTGGAAAAGTCCCCCGCATCCGCACCGCTCCCCGGCGGCCCCTGCGCCGCGTCTGTACCCCGGGGGACTTTCGCCACCGCCTGATGACACCGGGGCTACCATGGGTTCGGAGAACGCGCCGGCCGATCTTGCGACGGGGAAAACGAAGGCGGTTGCGCCGTTTCGCCGCGGTGCTCCTCCTCGGGGGCGGCGCGGCCGGCGCGTTTCAGGAGCCGGTTCCTCCCGAGGGAGCTCCCGGGCTGAACCGGATCGCGCTCTACCCGACGCCCGACCTCGCCCCCGCCGGCGGAACCGCGTTCCTCCGCTGGGACCCGAGTCCCTTCGGGGTCTCGGTGACCCGCGACGGGAACCAGCGTTACCGGCTCGCGCTCGAGATCGAGGGGCTCCCGGCGCCGGAGTCGCTCGGCGACTTCGAGGCGTTCGTCGCCTGGGTGACCACGCCCGTCCTGGATCCGGTCGTCCGCCTCGGGGAAGTCGGGAACGGGTCCTTCCCGGATCTCGGCCGCGTGGCGTTCGACAGGTTCGTGATCCTGGTGAGCGCCGAGTCCGCGGCGGCGGCGACCTCGCGGGACGGGAGGCTGGTCCTCCGGGGCGCGTCGCCCTCGACCCGCATCCTTCCCGACAACCACCTCATGGTTCCGGTCAGCGGGACCGGCGAGAGCGGCGCCGCTGGCGGGATGGATCACGGGGCGATGCGGCGCCCGGCGCCTTCCGAAGGGCCCGCGTGGTCCCACCCGCCGATGCTCGAGGAGACCCCGATGATCCCCGGACTGGGCCACCTCCGCCCCGATCCGCTTCCGTTCCTGCCGCGCCTCGCCGCGGGCGAGAGCGTTCCCGCCGCCGTTCCGGCGAGCGTCGTCCGGCTGCGCGACGGGCAGACGCTCGACCTGATCGCCGGCCGCGTCCGGCGGCGGATCCACGGGCGCGACTACCTGATGTACGGGTTCAACGGGCAGTATCCGGGCCCGCTCATCCGGGTGGATCGGAACTCGACGATCTTCGTGAACTTCGAGAACCGGACCTCGTGGCCCACGGCGATCCACTGGCACGGGATCCGGCTCGAGAACGCCTTCGACGGGGTTCCGCACCTCACCCAGGATCCGGTTCCTCCGGGCGGGCGCTTCGAATACCGCATCTTCTTTCCGGACGCCGGCCTCTACTGGTACCACCCGCACCACCGGGAGGAGATCCAGCAGGACCTCGGCCTCTACGGGAACCTGCTCGTCGAGGCTCCGCCCGACGAGTGGTACGCCCCGGTGCACCGGGAAGAGATCCTCATGCTCGACGATCTCCTGCTCGCCGACGACGGGAGCCTCTTTCCCTTCGGGAGCGAGCGCGCCACCCATGCGCTGATGGGACGCTTCGGGAACCTGATGCTCGTGAACGGCGAACCCGACTACGAGCTCGACCTCGACCGGGGCGAGGTCGTCCGGTTCTACCTGACGAACGTGTCGAACACGCGGGTCTTCAATCTCTCGTTCGGCGAGCCCGGAACGCACCGGATCAAGGTCGTCGGATCCGATCTGTCGAAGTTCGAGCGCGAGTCCCGGGTGGATTCCGTGACCCTCGCCCCCGCCGAGCGCTACATCGTCGAGGTCCGCTACGACCGGGCCGGAGAGCATCGTCTCGAGAACCGGGTGCGCCCGCTCGAACACACCTTCGGCGGCTACTTCTCGCGGGTGACCCGGCTCGGATCGGTGACCGTCCGCGACCGCGACGCGGACCCGGATGGCGCCCCCGGCCACGACACGCTGCGTCGGAACCCGACCGTCACCGCCGAAGTGGATCGCTACCGGAGCCGCTTCGACGACCCGCCCGACCACACCCTCTCGCTCACGCTCGAGGCCTCGGGGCTCGACCCGGCGATCATGCAGCGGATGCGCGCCGACCGGGTGTTCTTCCCGCCGGTCGAGTGGGCCGACACGATGCCGATGATGAACTCGGTCGCAACGCCCGAGGAGGCGCGCTGGATCGTCCGCGAGGTCGGGACCGGGAGGGAGAACATGGACATCTCCTGGCGTTTCGCCGTCGGCGATCTCGTCCGGATCCGCATCGGCAACGACGCCGGCGCGATCCACGCGATGCAGCACCCCTTCCACATCCACGGCCAGCGGTTCCTCGTCCTCCGCCGAAACGGCGTTCCGGTGGAGAACCAGGTCTTCAAGGACACGCTGCTCATCGCCGCCGGCGAGACGGTCGAGATCCTCCTCGAGCTCACGAATCCGGGCCGCTGGATGGCCCACTGCCACATCGCCGAGCACCTCGAAGCCGGGATGCGTTTCGTGTTCGAGGTGGCCCCCTGACAGGCTGTGGAGAAGGTCCCTCGCGCGCCGACGCGGCGCGAAGCGCCGCCGGGGAGCGTGCTCCCTCCCCGCGAAAGCGGGCGGAACGGATCGCGCCAGCGATTCGGACCGCCACCCGGTGGGGAGAGCGCCCCGCATCCGCCCGGGCAGTGGGGTTCCCCATCTCTTCGAGGACGGATTCCCGTGCGGGGCGCTTTATCCGCAGGCCGCTGACGGGGGCCTCCCCCCGCCCGTCCCCCGGAGCGGTCCGGGGAGCGACGCTCAGCGGATGTCGAGCGTGGCGGGCTCGAGGAGCGCGGTGCGGACCCGTCCGTCCGCCCAGGCGATCAGGAGCCGTTCCCCGACATCGAAGAACGGGTCCTCGGCCTCCTCCGCCTCGCCACCTTCCTCGGGATCTTCCCCCGGGTCGTCCTCGGACTCCGGCTCTTCGGGCGGCTCGTCGGCGACCCGCACCAGCTGCAACATCCCGGCTCCCCGCCCCGGCGGGGCTTCCGCCACGACGATCGCCGGACCGATGCGCCCGTCGGGCCAGACCCGTCGCACCCGGACCTCGCCACGGCTCTCGCCGGTAGCGAGCCACCCCGCCGCGGCGCTCCCGTCGTCGAGGAGCGCGACCGCCGAGTAGCCGACCGCGTCGCCGTCGTCGAGGCGGACCGGCGTCTCGAAGCTCGCGCCGCCGTCGAACGAGAACGCGAGCCGGACCTCGGGTTCGCCGGTCGCCATCGTGAACCAGACGACCGCGATCCCGCCGTCCCGGGCCGAGATCGCGGGCCCGTTCACCGGGCAGCCGTTGATGCCCCAGCCGTCCGCATGCACCGGCTCGGAGGGAGCCCAGCGCCCGCGGATCTTCCGCGCCACCGAGATGTCGCGCAGGTCGTCCTCCGGAGGATTGCGGACGCGGTCCCGGAAGACCACGAGCGGTTCGTTCGCGACGGTCGCCATCGCCGTCGGGCAGCAGCTGCAGACTTCGGGGTCGAGCCCGTGGTCGCCGAGCAGGTAGCCCTGTTCGTGGAAGCGGGCGACGCGGAGGGTCATGTCGGCCGAGTCCTCGGAGCCCGGCGGCGCGGCCAGATAGGCCGCCGAGAAGCCCCCCGGTTCCGCGGCGAACGAGACGAAACCGGAATAGCTCGCGGTGTTCTCGAGCCCGGTCTCGAAGATCTCCCGCCAGCTCGCCCCGCGGTCCGTGGAGTAGGCGATCCGCAGGCCGTAGCCGTAGTGCCCCGCGGCGCCCGGATTCCGGACGAGCCAGTGCGCGGCGAGCCGGTCTTCGCCGAGGGCCGCCACCGAAGGATGGTCCGCCCAGTTCACGAACCACCCTTCGCCGGTCGCGATCTCGCGCGCCGGGCCCCAGGTGTCCGCCGCAGCCCCTTCGCCGGCGCCGCGCCGCTGCAGCTCGGAGAAGCGGAGCGCGTGGCCGTCCCCTTCCGGTTCGACCCAGCCGAGGAACGCCGCGCCTTCGGGCGTCGCGCTCAGCGAGTAGTTGCCGCCTCCCGGAGGCGCGGGGGCCGGCAGTTCCTGCGCAGCTCCCGGAAGGGATGCCAGCAGGGAGACGGGAAGGAACCAGGCGCGCGGATGGACCATGGGTTCCGGGATTCTCGCACGGAAGCGGGAACCCGCTGGTAGCATCGGGCGGCTCGGGGCGCGATGCCCCGAAAGACAACCACGGTGAGGAGGAACAGATGACAGGCTGTGGAGAAAGTCCCTCGCGCGCCGCCGCGGCGCGACGCGCCGCCGGGGAGGGTCCTCCCTCCCCGCGAAAGACGGCGGAACGGATCGCGCAAGCGATTCGGGCCGCCATCCGGTGGGGAAAGCGCCCCGCATCCGCCCGGACGAGGGGGTTCCCCATCGCTTCGAGGACGGATTCCCATGCGGGGCGCTCTATCCACCGGCTGATGACCCACTCACGGTCGAAGCGCCGGATCGTCGCCGGGTTCGGCGGCGTGGCGCTCGCGCTCGCCGCCCCGGTCTCCGCGCAGTCCGCCGCCGAACTCGGCGAGCGCGCCCGGGCCTTCGTCCGCTACGGCGAGCCGGTGATCGCCATCACCGGGGTCCAGGTGGTGGACGGAACCGGTTCGCCGGCGCGTCCGGGACAGACGGTCGTCCTCCGGGACCGGCGCATCGAGAGCGTCTCGCCCGACGGCGAGGCGGTGATCCCCGACGGCGCGCGCCACCTCGACGGTCGCGGGCACACGCTGATCCCCGGCCTCGTCGGGGTCCACAACCACACCTTCTACACGACCGCGGCCCGTCATTCCCAGATGAACACGACCTCGCCGCGCCTCTACCTCGCCGCCGGGGTCACCACGATCCGCACCACCGGCAGCTACTCGCCCTACAGCGAGATCAACATGCGCCGCGCGATCGAGGCCGGCGAGATCGTCGGCCCCCGGATGCACATCACCGGGCCCTACATCTCGGGCGCCGGGGCGAGCACCTACATGACCCAGGTGGCGAGTCCCGAGGATGCCCGGCGCGTCGTCGCCTACTGGGCCGAGGAGGGGGCGACCTGGTTCAAGGCGTACACCCGGATCTCCCGCGCCGAGCTCGGCGCCGCGATCGAGGAGGCCCACCGTCTCGGCCTGCGCTTCACCGGACACCTCTGCTCGGTGACCTTCCGCGAGGCGGTGGACCTCGGGATCGATGGCCTCGAGCACGGGTTCTTCACGAACACCGAGTACCACGAGGCGAAGGAGCCCGACGAGTGCCCGCCGGACTTCCGCGGCACGCTCCGCGAGATCGAGGTGGATTCGGAGCCGGTGACCGCCACGATCGACCACCTGGTCGAGAACGAGGTGGCGCTCACCTCGACGCTCGCCGTCTATGAGCTCTCGGTGCCGGGCCGTCCGCCGCTCGAGGACCGGAACCTCGAGGCCCTGGCCCCTGGCGCCCGCGACGAGTACCTCGCGCGGCGGTCCGAGATCGAGGCCGCGCAGGACGCCGTGTTCGTCGATCTGTTCCCGAAGGCGCAGGCGTTCGAGTACCGGTTCTTCCAGGCGGGCGGCCTGCTCGCCGCCGGGGTGGATCCCACCGGAAACGGCGGTGCGCTGCCCGGCTTCGGCGACCAGCGGAACTACGAGCTGCTGCTCGAGGCCGAGTTCACCCCGACCGAGGCCCTCCAGGTGATGACGCTGAACGGCGCCCGGGTGCTCGGGGTGGATGACGAGCTCGGCAGCATCGAGGCCGGAAAGCTCGCCGACCTGGTCCTGATCGCGGGCGATCCGGTGGCGGACCCCTTCGAGATCCGGAGAGTGGTCACCGTCTTCAAGGACGGCGTGGGCTACGACTCGGCGAAGCTGATCGCTTCGGTCCGGGGTCTCGTCGGGCTCGAATAACAGCCTGTGGAGAAAGTCGGCCCGTCCGACAATTGATGTCGGCCGCCGGGGTGGGTACCCTGACGGGTATGTCCGATGGGGCGGAGTCGCGTCGAGCGGCAACAGAGTCTTTGGATAGCGACCGCGGCGTTGCCGCGCAGCAAGGGGGATCCGTTCTACGAGAAGTTGAACGAATTCTTGGAGGAGGCGGGCTTCGACGACCATGTCGAGCGGGTGTGCGCCGGGTTCTACGCGCCGGTGCCGGGTCGGCCGAGTCTGGCGCCGGGGCGTTACTTCCGGCTGCTGCTGGTGGGCTGTTTCGAGGGGTGTGATTCGGAGCGGCAGATCGCGTGGCGGCTGTCGGACTCGCTGA
>CAYGAO010000057.1:0-13435 GCA_964347715.1 uncultured Acidobacteriota bacterium | reverse complement strand
TGCCTGCCAGCGACGGCTTCGGGAACTGACGGACGATGCTCGGTTGGAGGGTTCATGCATCCAGATCGACTCCCGAAGCACCTTCTCCGACTTCCTCGTCCGCATTCCGCCCGTTCGTCGCGGCCGCCTGGTTCTCCTGGAAAACGGCAATCTCCGAGCTACCTGGACGGCTGGCGACGACACCCATGTCGGCCTGCAGTTCCTCACCGACGGTCGCATCCAGTATGTGATCTTCACCCGCCGCCCGGGCGCCTCGGGGGTGTCGCGAGTTGCCGGGCGGGACACGATCGCCGGCGTCCGGCGCCAGCTCCGCGCCTTCGACCTGACGGACCTCTTCGAGACATGAGTTCTCGTAAAGTTCCGGAGAACGATCACCCCGATCCCGGAGGAAGGGAGACGGAGGACTCGTGTCGCGAGTTCTTCTCCCATCTGGACTCCCATCTGACCACGGCGGTCGAAGAGCGCGAGCAGCGTCGCCGGCGCGCCGAGGCCCGGTGGGAGGAGAGTCTGACCGGGATGTTCGCTCTGCTCGAACCAACGCTCGCGGGCGCTGCCGCGGCCCTCGGGGTAATGGAAGAACGGACCCGCGCCGAACGAGACCGACGTACTGCGCGGAGGTTCTCCCCGTTTGCCCTCGTGCGGACCCGGGAGCTGGACCTTTCCCGCATCTTCGGGGGCCTTCTCGATCCCGCGGGCAGCCACTCTCAAGGCGATCTGTTCCTGTCTCTGCTGCTCGAGGAACTGAACGCGTCCAGCGCGGACGCCGCCCCCCTGCTCCGTGACTTCCAGCCCCCGGGCGGGATGACGAGCCGCATACACCTCGAATACTGGCTCGGGGAAACGACGCTTCCTTCCGGCGAGAAGCGCTCCGGAATCATCGACATCGTTATCGCGCTCGAAGGCAACCGCTGGATCGGCATCGAGAACAAACCCTGGGCCGCGGACCAGCCGGCGCAAGTGGACCGATACCTGACAGCGCTCACGACCGAGGCCGAACAACGCGGCGGCGGCGAAGAACAGGTAGTGCTCCTGTACTGGAGCGGCGACGGACACGCACCGGATTCAGCAGCACGGCCTGAGACCCGGAAGCGCTGCCTGACGATGCCCTATCGGAGCAAACTCGGCGCTCCTTCCGTGGAAGGCTGGCTGAAACGCTGCCGGGTCGAATGCGAGACGGAGCGTGTTCGCTGGTTCGTGCGCGACCTCCTGGACTACATCCAGGCGCACTTCCAGAACTCACCGTAGCAAGACCGATTACCGGAGGTCGCGAATGCCCATCGACCGCAGGACGAAAGTGGACATCGTGCGGAAGTTCCTTCAGCACAACCCGCGCTATCTCGAGCTCGGTCTTGCCGTCGAAGAGGCGATGAAATCGCTGAGGGAAGCGACGGCGGAGAAGGTCGCTACGAACCTGCGACCGAAGATCCATACCGTAGCCCGTCGTGGTCCCAATTGGGATGTAACGCATCGGATCAAGTACAGAAAGACGGGCCAACCCCCGTTCTGGTGCCGGCTCTACAAGTCGGGAACCAATTGGGAGAACCATTGGGCCGCGGGCGTGTGGGTCGCTCGTTGGAACCCGCAAAGGCTGGTCTTCGAGATCTGCGTCGAGCGCTGGCCCGCCGACGTCGATCTGAAGGAGGAGATCAGGGGGGCCTTTCACGAGTTCACCAAGGACAGCGAGCACGGCGATTTCTGGAGCGAGGACGGACGGAACTCCTCGGAACCCTGGCCACGGGTTTCCTGGCATTTCGACGGCGATGAAGCACTCGTCTCGATTGGCGAGGTGGACGAAGCCGCTACCGCGATCGTGTACCTGCTGGCAGGACTCGTGGAAGAACTCGTGGAGACAGCAGACCGGGCGAAAGGCGAGACTGGCGACTCGCCGTAGCGATTGGCCCCGCGCGCGATGCGCAATTTCCGATTTCCTCCATCTCCTCGAAGAGGGAGGGCCGCAGCGGATCGGCGTGCGGAGCCGACCAGTTCCGTTGGTGGCCGAGCGCCTCTGGCCCGAGCGGGAGCGCAATCCGGCGGGCCATCGAGACATGCCCCACGGCCACGACGATCTGGAGCTTCTGGAGCCGGGGCGAGAGCATCCGCTCCGGGCCCGGGACGACGAGCAGGCGCGCCCGGGGATACGAGGGTGTCCCGGAGGGAAGTGTGCCAGCGCTGACGCGGCTCTCCGTTCGCGGTTTCCGCTCCATCCGGGTTCTGGAGGACTTCGAATTGCGGCCGCTGAATGTGCTGATCGGTGCGAACGGTGCGGGCAAGTCCAACTTCATGGACCTGTTTCGGCTGCTGGCCGCCGTGGCCGACGGGCGGTTGCAGCTCTTCGTGGCCGAGAACGACGGGCCGGACGCGCTCCTGTTCGGGGACCGGAAGCGGACGGAGGCCATCGAGGCCGAGTTCCACTTCGGGGCCCGTGGTTACCGGTTCGCGTTGTCCCCGGCCGGCGACCGGCTGGTCTTCGCCCGGGAAGAGAGATTCCTTGCTGACCGCCGGGAGGTGTTCCGCATTCCGATGGGCGCCGGGTGCTTCGAGGCGATGCTCCTGCCGCGCGGGGGCGGCGACCTCGATGATTTCGGGGACATCGCGGAGGCGACGCAGGCGATTCGCGTGCATCATTTTCATGACACCGGCGCCTCCGCCCGCGTCCGGCAGGAACAACCGCTGCGCGACAACCTGCGGCTGAAGCCGGACGCCGCCAACCTCGCGCCGGTCCTCCGCGTGCTGCGCGAGCGTCACCCCGACCATCACCGCCGCGTCGTCGAGGTCGTCCGGCTCGCGGCGCCGTTCTTCGGCGACTTCGTCCATCGGCGAGAAATGGGCGAACGGATCGGACTCGAATGGCGGGAGGCGAGCGACCCGGACACGGTCCGGGGTGCCCGGCAGATCTCGGACGGGACGCTTCGTTTTCTCTGCCTTTCGGTTCTTCTCCTCCAGCCGGCGCCGTTGCAGTCGGACCCGATCCTCATCGACGAACCCGAACTCGGCCTGCATCCGTTTGCGCTCACCCTGCTCGCGGAAATGCTGCGGTCCGCCAGCGAGAACCGAAGGGTGATCGTTTCGACACAGTCGGCGGACCTCGTCAACGAGCTGGAACCGGAAGACATCGTGGTCGTGGACCGCCGCGACGGCGCCTCCGTCTTCACGCGGCCGGACGAGGAAGAACTGCGGAGCTGGCTGGAGGACTACAGCCTGGCCGAGCTCTGGAAGATGAACATCCTCGGCGGTCGTCCGGAGTGAGGACTGCCGCGGTCGTCGTCTGCGAAGGACAAACCGAAGAAGCATTCGTGAGGACCCTTCTCGCCCCGGCCCTCGCATCCAGAGATGTCGTGGTGCAACCCAGGGTCATCACGACCTCCCGTCGCGGGAGGGGCGGCGCCCTGAGCGGCCAGCGGGTACTGCGCTTTCTCGGTAACCTTCTGGGCGCGCCGAGGCACGCCCTGGTCACCACCTTCTTCGATCTCTACGGGCTGCCCGCAGACTTTCCCGGGACGCCGCCGCGGGTTGCGGCTTCGACCGACGGCGTGGTTCGCGCGCAAGCGATCGAAGCCGGATTCCACGAGACCGTGGTTCGACGAACGGGATGTCGTCCGGAGCGGTTCGTCCCGCACCTCCAGCCGAACGAGTTCGAGGCCCTGCTGTTCTCCGACACCGCCGCGTTCGCGACGGTCGAACCGACTTGGGAGGCCTTTCTCGGCCAGTTCGGAAGGATTCGCGCGTCCGCAAGAACGCCCGAACACATCGACGACGGCCCCGCGACCCACCCGTCGGCACTGCTCACGCAGCTCCGGAACCCGCGATATCGGAAAGTGCGTCATGGCTCCGCGATCGCCCGCCAGATCGGGCTGGACCGCATACGTGCCGAGTGCCACCATTTCGACCAGTGGCTCGGGCGGCTCGAATCTCTCGGTGTCGCGGCTGCGCGCGGATAGCCGCGCCAGCAGGATGCCGCCATTCACCGAATCGGTGGGGGAGGATGCCGCCCGCGACTGGTTCCGGTCGCCCGGCCATGCCGTCATCGCGGGGCCGGATCCGAAGTCCGGTGAGAACACGGATCCGCGCGAGGAAGCCGTCCTCG
The DNA here is from genome assembly GCA_964347715.1 of uncultured Acidobacteriota bacterium. Taxonomy (GTDB): domain Bacteria; phylum Acidobacteriota; class Vicinamibacteria; order Marinacidobacterales; family Marinacidobacteraceae; genus CAYGAO01. Next base: position 9,351 of record CAYGAO010000057.1, on the reverse strand, counting down.
ATTCGGCGCGGCGCGGCGCGATGGGCCGACTGAACCCGGATCTTCCCGCAGCGGGGTTCGGCGATGGATTCTGCCGGCCGAACCGCCCAGACGCGGCCAATCCCCCGCCCCGCAACCGGGCCCCCACCGGTGGCGGGGGGCCGGGCGGGGGCCGTCCCGTATCTCGACGGCCACCTCCCGGAAGCGCGGGCGCGCGCCCTCGACTTCGAACGCCCGGACCGGGACAGCTGGACCGCCGTGAGCCACCTCACGGTCGTCGAGAACCGAAACCGCCGGCGGCCGGTCCTGGCGCCGAAGGGTGAGATCGCGGCCCAAACCCGGAAGAATGTCGCCCGGGCCCGGTCGTTCGCGGAAATCCTGGCGCGTCGATCCGCCGCTACCGGAACCGCGCGCGGGCGAGGAGCTGATCGAACTCGCCCGTGCGATGCGGACGGCGGACGCCCGCGGAGCGGCGTGCGGTCGGATCGAACGACGACGAGCTCGCGTGCTGCGACGCGCTCGAAACGGACGCCAGCGCGGCGCCGGGACTCGGCGACGAAACCCGCCGCGCCAGCGCCCGCGAACCGGTCGAGACGGTGAAGAGCCATGTCACCAGCGACGGGACGCTCCGGCGAGAATGTGCGCGCCCGCCAGCGCGGGCGACGGGTGCTCGAACGACGCGGCTGCCCGCCGGACGAGCAGGAAGAAGCCACCCGCAGGTCTTCGGACGGGCGGAAGCACTTTCCTCGACCCGGGCCGCCACCCGAGTGGGGGCGCCCGGCGACCGGGCACCCTCCTTACCAGGAGAGAGCTACGGTAAGGCGCCGGATCGGAGGGAACAGCCATGCTGATCAGGATCACTTCGAAGCGCCAGGTCACCTTCCCGGCGCGGGTGCTCGACGCCCTCGGTGTGGGACCCGGCGACAGAATCCGCCTGGAAGAAACCGACGACGGCTTCGTCCTGCGTCCGGAACGGATTCGCGACGATCTCCTGGCGCCATTGCGCGGCAAGCTGCGGCGGGGCGTGGGAGAGTTCGACATTCGCGCCTTCCGGGAACAGTCCCATGACCCATCGCTACGGGATTGACACTTCCGTTCTGATGCGGCTCCTCACCGGGGACCCCGAGGCGGAGTACATCCGCTGCGAGCGCCACCTCCGGAGCCTGATCGCCGAGGGGGCGGAAATCCTCGCCTCGAATCAGGTGATCGGGGAGGCGTATGTCGCCGTGCGGCATCACTACGGCGTCTCGCGGGAGGAGGCGCGCGACGGGTTGATCCGGGTGCTCCAGAGCGGAGTCGTGGCCCCATCGAACGGCAGGAAGGTGCTCGGGGCCCTGGGCGTTTCGGGAGGGGCGGGCCTGCCGGATCGCCTGATCGCCACGACTACGCCCGCTCCGGGCTCGAAGTCCTGACGCTCGATCGCAGGATGGCGGCGCTGCCGGGAGTTCGCGCTCGGTGATCCGTGGAGGGCTGCGAAGGCGAGATCGGGTCGGAATCCGTGGCTCGGTGCACCGTGCCGTGGTGCCCGGGACGAGACTCCGTCGCTGACGATCTGAACGCACCGCCGGGTGGGGCCGGCGCCGGGACATCTCGCGCGGGGCGCGGGAACCCTGCTCGCGGACCGCGGGCTCTTCCTCGGCCACACCTGGAGGACGAGCCCCGAGGTACGCCGGTTCACCTCGGAGTCGTACGAACGGCGGCTCCTCTCCCGTCCCGACCTGTCCGGACAGCAGATACCCGGGCCGGGGCCGCTCGCCGGGAGCGGACTCCGCTTCATCCCGGTGGAGCACGAGGGAAACCGCACCGACTCCCCGGAGGAGACGGAACGCATCGCCGGGCTCGTGACGGAGCCGCTCCACGGCGGGGCGAGATGGACCGACCGCGAGGGGCAGGACCACACCATCGGACTCGCGGACTTCCTCGTCGTGGCGCCGTACGACGCGCAGGTCTCGCGGCTCCAGGCGGCGCTCCCGGAGGAAGCGCGGGTCGGAAACCGTGGACGAGTTCCGGGGCCAGGAGGCTCCGGCCCTGCTCTACTCCACGGCGACCTCGACCGTCGCGGAGGCGCCGCGCGCCATGGAGTTCCTCCAGAGCGTCCACCGGTTCGATGTGGCCACCTCGCGCGCCCGCTCTGTCGCCGCCGTGGTGGCGAGCCGGGCGCTGGTCGCGCCGGAGCGCCGCACTCCGAGGCCGATGCGACTGGCGAACGCCCGGCGCCGATTCGTGGAGCCGGCGAACCGGATCGGCTGACCGGACATCGGGATTCAGAGCGAGTACGGAACGCGGACGCCGGGATCGTCCGCGGGAAATCCCGGGTATTGCGGGACACCAGCAGCGCTTCGATGCTGCGGGCGCTGGCCCAGACGATCGCGTCGGGAAGGCGCATCCGGTGTTCCTGCCGGATGACGACCGCAAGTTCGCACACCGAGCCGTCGAGGGGGACCAGCCGGAAACCGGACAGAAACGACCGCAACCGCGCCGCTTCCCGGTCATCGGCCGCCCCGACCATCACCTCCATCCAGGTGATCGCGCTGATCGCGGGATCCCGGTAGCGCGCCAGTTCCTCCCGCGCGGCGGAAACCCCGCCGAGGTGATCGATGAGGATGTTCGTATCGATCAGCGCCCGCACTCAGGTCCACTCCCCCCGCAGCCGGCGTTCGTAGGCGAGGCCGTCCACGCGGCGGGCGCGCCAGATGCCGAACACCCCTTCTTCGGGACGGGGAGACCGCTCGGCGAGATAGCGGGACACGGCGCGCCGCACTCCTTCGGCGCGCGAGATCCCGGCCCGACGGCACACCTCGTCCAGCCGCCGCGCCTGTTCGTCGGGAAGCGTGATGACCGTACGCATGATGTCTGATGTCGATGTACGACAACCATCCGGCGACATCCCTTCCCGACGATCCCGTTGCTCGCCACCCGCGCGACGCTCCGCCGCACCGAGAGCGCGCCGTTTCTCCGTCGCACCGGCCTCGGAGGCCGTTCCGCACCGAACTCGCGGTCCGGGCCTCCACCTTCGGCGGCTTCTCGTGCGGCCGCAGCCCGGGTCGAGCGGGCGGATCGGCTGCGGCGCCGCATCGCTCCCGCGGGCCCGCCGACGGCGCCGTCGGCGGCAGCGCGATCGAGCTCGGCGTCCGGTTCGTCGCGCTCGCCCTCGCGGCGGAGTTCCCCCGTGCTCGCCCGGCGCCTGCTCGAGCGGTTCGTCAGCGCCGGTTCTCCGCGCTCGCTCTCGCGGCGGAGTTCGTCCCCCGGGCATCGCCCTGCCGCTGGCGCTCGGGCTCGGCCGCGAGGTGGTGCGCGCCGGTTCGTTGTCCGGGGGGGATGACTGCCTCGGTGGACACCGAGGCGCTCCGGGGCATCACCTTCGGCGGGGCGATGGCGGCGGTCTCCAGCTCCGCGGGCGTCGCGGCGACCGCCGCCTCGGGCCGCTCGACCGTCCCGACGAGGCCGCGTTTCGCGGTGCTCGCGCTTCCCGGAACGCCCGGACTGGTGGCCCGGGGTTGCGACGGCCCACCCGGAGAGGCCGGTCGCAGGGGGGCAGGAATCAGCGACTCGTCGGAGCGAGTCTCCTGGCGCCGCCGCCAGTCGCAGGATCTCCGAGGTTCGGGGCGGGAGGTCCGGGTCGCATGGCTCCGGGGAGGGCGCCGCCCGTTTCGCGCGTGGTGCGGCCCTCCGGCTCGTCGTCTCCGAAGCGCCTCCGCGACGCCGGAGCGGTTGACCGGGAGCGGGCGATAATCGCCGGCGATGCGCTTCTTCAACACCGCCGGGCCGGTGGTGATCGAGGACCACTACCTGATCCCGCCGCTTTCCCGCGTGGACCTCGGCGAGATCCTGACGCTGATCCGGCAGAAGAAGTACTTCGTCCTCCACGCGCCGCGCCAGACGGGGAAGACCTCGGCGCTGCTTGCGCTCCGGGACCTGCTGAACGGCGGCGCCGAGGGTGACTTCCGCTGCGTTTACGCGAACCTCGAGGCGGGGCAGCCGGCCCGCGAGGATGTCGGGCGGGCGGTGCGCACCATCCTGATGGAACTGGCGGGCAGGTCGCGCCGGCTCGGCGACGGGTTCCTCGGCGGGACCTGGGCGGGCATTCTCGAGGAGGCGGGGCCCGATGGCGCGCTCGGCGAGGCGCTGACGCGCTGGAGCGAGGCGGAGGCGCGCCCGCTGGTGCTGCTGCTGGACGAGATCGACGCGCTGGTGGGGGACACGCTGCTGTCGGTGCTGCGTCAGTTGCGGGCCGGGTACGACAAGCGCCCGGCCGCATTCCCGCAGAGCGTGGTGCTCTCCGGGCTGCGGGATGTCGCCGACTACCGGATGGAGGTGGAGTCGGGGGAGAAGGTGATCGCGCGGGGCAGCCCGTTCAACATCGTGGCGGAATCGCTGCGTCTCGGGGACTTCGGGAAGGGGGAGATCCGGGCGCTGCTCGCGCAGCACACCGACGAGACCGGGCAGGAGTTCCTGCCGGAGGCGGTGGAGACGACGTGGCGGCAGACCGAGGGACAGCCCTGGCTCGTGAACGCGCTCGCCTACGAGGCGTGTTTTCGCAGCGCGTCGGGCCGGAACCGCGCGCGCCCCGTCTCGGCGGAGGACCTGCTGCTGGCGCGGGAGACGCTGATCCGGCGGCGGGACACGCACCTCCACCAGCTCGGGGAGAAGCTGCGGGAGGACCGCGTGCGACGGGTGGTCGAGCCGCTGCTGAGCGGGGGCGACCAGCGTCCGTTCTCGAGCGGCGACCTCCGGTATGTCCGCGACCTGGGGCTGATCGCCCGGGACGATCCGGTGCGGATGGCGAACCCGATCTACCGGGAGGTGGCGCCTCGGGAACTGACCGCGGCAGCCCAGGCGGGGCTGGCCCAGGAACCGGTGAGGTACCGGACGGCGGAGGGCGGTCTGGATGTGGAGAAGCTGCTGGGCGCGTTCCAGGAGTTCTTCCGGGAGCACTCGGAGCACCGGGTAGAGCGCTTCCGGTATCGGGAGGCGGGACCGCAACTGCTGCTGCAGGCGTTCTTGCAGCGGGTGGTGAACAGCGGGGGCCGGGTGGAGCGGGAGTACGGTCTGGGTCGGGGCCGGACCGACCTGCTGCTGCGGTGGCCGCGGGCGGGTGGCTGGGAGAAGTTCGTGGTGGAGTGCAAGGTGCTGGGCCGGGGCCGCGGCGCAACGGAGCGCGAGGGGCTTTCGCAGACGGCGGAGTACATGGACCGGTGCGATGCGGCGTCGGGGCACCTGGTGATCTTCGACCGGAACCCGGAGCGAGCCTGGAGCGAGAAGATCTACCGTCGGCAGGCTTCGGCGGACCCGCCGATCACCATCTGGGGGATGTAGCAGCTCGGGCTGGCGGAACCGATGCGCGTCCGCCCTCCGGCGTTCGGGACGCCCGGCCGCAGCCCGCTACGGGGGGCTGACATGATTTGTCCGGCAAGTGGTGGATACTCCCGTTCCCGCCGCCGGAAGAGTCCGTGCCCACCCACGACGCGACGCCGGCGAGGACGGGAATCGGAGGGAACGCGATGACCACGACGGAAGGGATGAACACCCCGCGCGACGACCGGAAGACGGTGTGGGTCGTGCGGGCGGGAAAGCTCGGAGAGGACGAGGACTTCGTTCTGGAAAACGGTCTGGCGATGATCGGTTTCACGGACATCGATGTCCCGATCCCGAACGACAGGGCGGCATGCAAGGAGTTGGCGACCAGGGCGTGGCCCAAAGAGAAGAAGATCATCGAGAGTTACGCCGGGCAGCTCCTCCGTTTCGCCCACGAGATCCGGGAGGGGGACATCGTCGTCCTCCCGAGGAAGAAACCGGGCGCATCCGGCCTCGCAGCCGGCATCGTGCGGGGTCCCTACGAACTTCGAGAGATCGAGGGGCGGCCCCGTCATGCCCGACGGGTCGAGTGGGTTCGGAAGGACATCGCCTATGAAACCGCCGAACTGAAACCGCCGCAGCCACAGCAGACAGTGTTCCGTATTCACGAGCTCGAGATGCGGAACCGGATCGTCGCCCTCGTGGATCCGCCAATCGATCTGAATAGCGTGGATCCGCCGCTCGATCTGAAGAGCGCCGAGGGCCTCCGGCGCGCCTGCGAGGCGGCGGCGGAGCGGCTCGACGGCGACCGCGCGCGCAGCCTGGCCGCGTTCCTGGAGGAGGTTCGGGACGCCACCGGGGAGGAGCGCTCCAGCGAGGGGTTCCAGCAGCGCATCTGGGCCGACTCGCTGGTCTGGAAGGGGGGCTCGTCACCCAGGGAGATCAACCGGGCCATCGAGGCTCACGATTTCCGCGCCTGGCTCGCGGAGAGATCGCTGGAGCCGCTTCCCGCAGATCCCGAAGTTCGCGCCCAGGCGCTGGAAAGCCTGCTGAAGGACCTGCGGGACCGGATCCGGACCGCGAACCGGGGGGACTGGGCGCCCTGGGTCGAGCCGCTCCGCACCCTCGCCATTCTCTTTCCCGCCGACTTCACCGGCGTGGCGCGCAGAGAAAAACTCTTCGCCCTGCTGCGCGCGATGGGGCTGAAGGCCGGCGGCCCCGTCACCGCCCACCGGCGGATCCTCGACCGGCTCGGGGAAGTGCTCGGTCCCGTCGAGCCATCGGACTTCGAGGGGACCGCCAGGCGGATGCTGCTCGCGGTCGTGCTCCGGAAACTCCGGCCAGACGAGCCGCGTCCGGTCCCGAAGAGCGGGGTGGACCTCCCGGCGCTCGGCGAGCTGCTGGAGAGCTTCCACGATGCATCCGAGAAAGAGCGACTGCTCTTCCCGGACCGACTCGTCGAGTCCCTGCATCTCGGGCTCTGGGCTCACCGTCGGCGGCACTTCGCGGTGTTGTCCGGTCTCTCCGGAACCGGGAAGACCCAGCTCGCCGTCCAGTACGCGCTGGCGCTCACCGGCGCCGCGGGCGAAACCGATGGGCCGGTGGAAGTCATCGCCGTCCAGCCCGGCTGGTACGACCCGGGCCCGCTGCTCGGCTACATCAATCCGCTCGACGGCGGTTACCACCGCACCGAGTGTCTGGAGTTCCTGCTCCGGGCGCACGAGAACCCGACCGAGCCGCATGTCCTGATACTCGACGAGATGAACCTCTCGCACCCGGAGCAGTACATCGCGCCGATCCTCAGCGCGATGGAGCGGGACGGCGGCGAGATCATGCTCCACCGCGGGGATGCGACGGAGCTCGGCGTGCCGACCGGCATCCCCTACCCCGCGAATCTCGTCCTGATCGGCACGGTGAACATGGACGAGACGACGATGGGTATCTCCGACAAGGTGCTCGACCGGGCGTTCACCCTCGAATTCTGGGAGGTGGACCCGGACGAATGGCCGGGCTGGGACGGCTGTCTGCTCGGAGAAACCGGAAAGCTCCGGCTGCGGAAACTCCTGAAGGACCTCATGCGCGCCCTCGGCCCGGCGCGGCGGCATTTCGGCTGGCGGGTGATCGCCGAGGTGGCCGGCTATCTCGAGCGCCGGGAGCGCGAGGAAGCAATCGGGATCACGGAGACCGCGGCGCTCGACGAGGTGATCTACGCCAGGGTGCTGCCGAAGCTGCGCGGCGACGACACGCGGCGGTTCCGGAAATGCCTCGAAGACTGCCACAAGGTGCTCGAAGGCGAGAACCTCGCCCGCTGCGCGCGGAAGGTGCGGGAACTCCGGGACGACCTCGAAGCCACCGGAAGCGCCACTTTCTGGCGCTGAGACGATGGCCCCTTCCCCGTTCGCCCTTCGGGTGCTCGCCGGGGGATCGTCCCGCGAGCTGGATCCGGCGGAGCCGAATCCGGGCTTTTCGGAACATCGCGAGGTGGAATTCGTCGTCGCCGCGAAGAGAGATGCCGGCCTCCGGCTGCTGGTGGACGATGCGGAGCTCGATGAGGTGGAATCGTCCGACGGCGAAACCCGTTGGCTCTGGAAGCCGGGGTTCTACGCCGGGGAAGTGCGCGCCGAACTGCTGGACCCCGACGGTGCGCCCCTCGGCCGGTTCCGGCTGGATGTCAGCCCCGCTCCCGGGAAACTGGGACGCGAGATCTTCGAGGAGATCCTGAACGACATCGTGGAGTTCGATCCCGCGCTGGTGCTGGGGTCGGAGCCGGCGCGCCGCCGGCTGGGAGCGCTCGGCGAGGCCGATGATCCGCTGGTGCTGTTCGAACGACTCCGGCGGCGGCGGGAGGCGCTGGACCAGGCGCTCGCCGCCATCCGGCGGGAGCCGGCGACCGTCCTGCGCCCGAGGCGCCGCTTCGTCCCCTTGCGCGAAGCGCGCCGCGTCGACCTCCGCACCCTGCGTTCCGCCCTCCGCAGCCGGACGGCCCTCGCCGCCCTCCGCCGGCGTGGCGACGAGGAGGCCGTCGCCTTCGACGCCGAGCCGGTCTTCGACACCCCGGCGGTGGAGCGCCGGCTCGACGCCCCGGCGAACCGGGCGGCGCTGGCGATGCTGCGGGCGTTGCGCCGGCGCGCCGCCGCCCTCCTCCTCCGGCTCGAGAAACTCGCGGAGAAGCGATCGTCCTCCACCGAGACCGACCTGCGGCCCCGCCTGCGGCGCTGGAAGGAAATCCTCGAAGGCATGGAGCGCCGCTTCCGCGCCGCCGAGCGCAGCGTTCCGTTCAGCGAGACAACGCGGGCCGAGATCACCGCCGCCGGCCTGAACGCGGTGGCCGGACATCCGCGCTACGCCCGTTTCTGGCAGGTGGCGTGGGCGGCGCTCCGGCGCGGAGTGCGCGCGGAGGACCCCGAGGACCTGCTCCCGCTGGCCCCGAGCTGGGAGCTCTACGAACGCTGGTGTTTCGTGGCGCTCGCGAATCGCCTCGGGTTCTCGCCGCGCGGCGCCGCTGGGGACGACCGGAGGAGCCTCGTCAGAACCGGTGGCGACGGCGCGAAGCTGACGCTGCAGCTCCAGGCCACCTTCCCGAGCACGCGCGGCCGACCGCGGCAGAATGGCGCCTGGTCGGTGGCCGCCGAACGCCGACCGGACATCGTGCTGCGAAGGGACGATGGCGCGACTCGCCCGCGGTTCCTGCTGTTCGACGCCAAATACAAGAGCGCGGGGCTCCCGGACTCCGTGGCTCATACCGCGAACGCCTACCAGGACGGGCTGCGCTGGGGCGACCCCGGCGCCCGGCCTTCGGCGACGCTCATCCTCGCGCCGAACGCCGACGAGGTGCGTCATCCCGGCTGGCTCACCGACCCGGAGTTCATCGCCGAACACCGCGTCGGGGTCGTCGAACTCCGCCCCGGGGTGGAGCCGCCGGATTGGATCTCCGACCTGTCGGGGATCGATCGCCCCTGACAGGCTGTGGAAAAAGTCCCTCGGGCGCAGACGCGGCGCGCCGCGCCGCCGGGGAGGGGTGCCGGGGGGGGGCTCCCTCCCCGCGGCAGCCGGCGGCCCGGCTCGCGCCCGCGCGCC
>CAYGAO010000056.1:0-13447 GCA_964347715.1 uncultured Acidobacteriota bacterium | reverse complement strand
AACATGTTCGCCCTGAACGTGGAGGCGGTCTTCGACCTGCTCCGGCTCGCGACCCCGCACCTGCTCGAGCGGGGCGGGAGCGTCGTGAACGTGTCGAGCGTGAACGGGATGCGCTCGTTTCCGGGCGTCCTCGCCTACAACTCGAGCAAGTCGGCCCTCGACCAGCTGACCCGGTGCGCGGCGCTCGAACTCGCCGCCAGGGGGGTGCGGATCAACTCGGTGAACCCGGGGGTCACCCGTACCGAGCTACACACGGCCGCCGGGCTCGATCCGGAGCGCTACGCGGCGTTCGTGGAACGCAGCCGCACCACGCATCCCATCGGGCGGATCGGCGCCCCGGAGGAGGTCGCGGCGCTCGCGCTCTTCCTGCTCTCGGAAGACGCCGGCTTCGTGACCGGCGTGACGATCCCGGTGGACGGCGGGCGCCACCTCACCTGCGCGCGGTAGCAGGCGGCGGAGAAAGTCCCTCGCGCGCGGACGCGACGCGAAGCGCCGCCGGGGAGGGTCCTCGTTCCTCGCGAAAGGGGGCGGAACGGATCGCGCGACCGATTCGGCCCAGGCGTCAGCGACGGTACACCCGGCCGTCCTTGACCACGAACACCGGGTCGGCGAGCTCGGTGATCGAAAAGCGCGGATCGCCCCGGAGCACCACGATGTCGGCGATCTTGCCGGGTTCGATCGAGCCGAGATCGTCCCCCCGGCCGAGGATCCGGGCGTTGACGCGCGTCGCCGCCACGATCGCGGCGAGGGGCTCCATCCCGAGATCCACATGCGCCTTCATCTCGCGCCAGAGCGCCTCGGTGTGGAAGTTCAGCGGCGTTCCCGAGTCGGTGCCCATCCCCATCACCGCGCCAGTCTCGATCCACTGGCCGAGCGAGGCGTCGCCGAAGAACATCTGCCGGTCCGTGGTGGCGAAGTAGGAGAGCGTGTGGAAGTCCTCGAAGCTCCGCTGCAGCTCGGCGTACATCGCCGGGGGCAGGTCGGCGCGGAGCTTCGGGTCCTGGAGGCGCTCGGGGAAGGCGACGGTCGCCGGGAAGACCCACACCCGGTGCGCCCCGGTGATCACCACCGGACGGCCCGCGACCACGATGTCCCGGACCAGGTCGGGTTCGTAGGGCGGCGTGCCGGCGGATCCCGCGTGGGTGAGCACATCGATGCCCGCCTCGAGCGCGTTCCGCACATCGCCCGGGTCGTACACATGCGCGTGGACCCGGAGCCCGAGTTCGCGCGCGGTGGTGGCGACGGCCTCGTAGTCCTCGCGGGTCAGCCCGACCCACGCCTTGATCACATCCACCCCCGCCTCGGCGAGCCGCATCACGGCTGCGGACGCCTCTTCGGGGGACTCGATCCCGATCTGGTAGTCGGGAGGCCAGAAGCCGACCCGGCGGGTGATCCAGGGGCCGCTCACGAGCAGGCGGGCGCCGTCGGCCTCGCCACGCGCGATCCGGTCGCGGACGGCGAGGCTCGGCGCGAGCGGCGCTCCGAGGTCCACCGCGGTGGTCACCCCGGCGAGCAGCAGCTGCCGCGCCGAGATCTCCATGACCTCCTCGATCGGGACGCCCGCTTCGTCGAGCCACGAGAACCAGCGGTCGTAGGACCCGTGGCCGAGCACCGCGAGGTGGGCGTGGAGGTCGAGGAGCCCCGGGATCATCACCCTGCCGCTCGTGTCGAGGATCTCGGCGTCCGCCGGGATCTCGATCTCGGCGGCGCGGCCGACCGCGGTGATCCGGTCGCCCTCGATGACCACCGCGGCGTGGTGGAGCGGGGGCAGGTCGTAGCCGTCGAGCAGCATGCCGCCGACGAGGGCGAGGCGGTCCTGGCCGGCGAGCGGCGCCGCGGCGAGGAGGGCCCCGGCGAGGGCGGCGAATCGCTTCACGGCTTCGGGCGCGAGGAGCGGAGCTCGGCGGCGCGGACGAAGACGAACGCCACCAGCGCCACCACGAAGACGACCAGGAACATCCAGGCGATCCCCTGGAGCGTCTCGATCACCGTCCGATAGACCTCGAGCGTCCACCGCTGGGCGTTCAGGACCAGGATCTCGTCGTCCCGCGCCGGCGCCGAGATGTATCGCTCGAGTTCACGGATGCGGACGCCTCCCGAGACCCCGACCACATAGGCCGCGAACCGGACATAGCGGCGCCACGCCTCGCCGATCTCGGCGGCGCCGATGCGCTCGAGCACGACGGCGATCGGGCGGTCGAAGAGGCGGACCACCCCGAACGAGACCGCCACGGCGATCACGAAGGTGACGAACAGCAGGGTGAAGAACATCGGGCATTACTCCGGAAAGGCGCGGCGGATCCCGGCGATCGCGGCCGCGCGCCCCTTCGTCACGCGCAGGATGCCCTCGAAGAGCAGCCCCACCGCGAGCAGCATGATCGCGCCGCCGACGAGGAGGAGGAGGACGTTCCCGGTGGTCGCGTACGCCCGGAGGTTGTAGATCATCGCGGCGATGGTGGTGCCGACCATGAACACCGTGGGAGCGAGGGCGAACGCGAACGGCTTCTTGCGGAAGTAGAGGTAGAGCGTCACCGAGAGCAGGGTGAGCCCCGCCATGATCTGGTTCGTGGTGCCGAAGAGCGCCCAGAGCGCCGTCCCGGCGGGGACCGGGCCGTCGGGTCCCGGGACCTTCAGCAGCGCGAAGAAGCCGATCGTTCCCACCGCGAGCAGCGAGGCGAGGTGGCGATTCCCGAGCGCCGGCGCCTTCACGCTGTGCGAGATCTCCTCGATGTTGTAGCGGAGGATGCGCGTCCCCGAATCGAGCGTGGTGAGCGCGAAGGAGACCGCGACCAGCGCCATGAACATCCTCCCCGCCTCGACCGGAACGCCGAGGGTGGTGAGGAAGTTCGCGGCGCCCACGATGTAGGCGTCGAGCTTGTCCACGAGCCCGTTCGCGCTGTCCCAGCTCGAGAAGTGCTGGTGCCAGGCCGCGCTGCTCGAAAAACCCGCCGTGGTGGCGAGCACCGCCGAGAGCCCGAGGAGGCTCTCGCCGATCATGCCGCCGTAACCGATGAACCGGGCGTCCGTCTCCTTGTCGAGCTGTTTCGCGGTCGTCCCCGAGGACACCAGCGCGTGGAAGCCCGAGACGGCGCCGCAGGCGACCACGATGAAGACGAACGGATAGATCGGGGGGGCTCCGTCGGGGGCCGGGTTGTAGGCCGGGGCGGCCCACTCGGGGTTCTGGATCACGAACGAGACGAAGATCCCGATGAGCGCCAGGTAGAGCAGGATCGAGTTCAGGAAGTCCCGCGGCTGGAGCAGGAGCCAGACCGGCAGCACCGAGGCGCAGAACGCGTAACCGAGCAGGATCCAGCTCCAGGCGGTGGTCGAGAGCTCGGGCGCGGGGACCACCGCCCCGAGCCAGATGCTCCCGAACAGCAGCGCCGCGCCGATGGGGACCAGGATCCGGAGGCTGATGCCGCGCCGATAGGACAGGTGACCCACGGCGACCGCGACCACCATCACGGTGGCGCTCGGCAGGACCGCCTGCCCGTAGGCCCCGGCGAAGAGCCCGGCCACGACCTGGACGAAGACCCCCATCGCCAGCCCGATGAGGAAGACGATGAGGGCGTGGAAGAGGTACTTGGCGCGGTGTCCGATGATGTCCTCGGCGATCCGGCCGATGGACCTCCCGCGCGCCCGGATGCTGAGGCAGAGCGCCGAGAAGTCGTGCACCGCGCCGACGAGCAGCGTCCCGAGGACGACCCAGATCATCGCCGGCACCCAGCCCCAGATCACCGCGATCGCCGGCCCGAGCATCGGGGCGAGTCCGGCGATGGAGGCGTAGTGGTGCCCGAACAGCACCACCCGCTTCGTCGGGACGAAGTCGTGCCCGTCGCGGAACTCGTGCGCCGGCGTCCGCCGGCGGTCGTTCAGCTCGAACGCCCGCCGCGCGATCCGCCGGCTGTAGAAGCGGTACCCGAGCGCGTAGAGCGCGAAACAGGCGAGCGTGGCGGCCAGTGGGCTCATCCGCGTGGCTTCCTTTGCGGCCCCTGGGCCAGCCCCCGAATATACCAGAGGGCCGGGCCGGGTTCCGGAGGTCGCTGGTAGGATTCCGCGCCGACCGGAGGAGGATCGCGATGTCTGGCGAGATGGTTTCCCTTGCTGCGAACGGTGGCGCGACGGACGGGTATCTGGCGCGCCCGGACCGTCCCGGACCCGGCGTCCTGGTGATCCAGGAGTGGTGGGGTCTCGTCGGCCACATCCGGGAGGTCGCCGACCGTCTCGCCGCCGCCGGGTTCACCGCGCTCGCGCCGGACCTCTTCCACGGGAAGCGGACGACCTCGCCCGACGAGGCCGGGAAGCTCCTGATGGCCCTCGAGGTCGAGCGCGCCGAGCGCGATCTCCGGGCGGCCGCCGACCACCTGGCGACCGTCGCCGCCGGCGACCGGGTTGGCGTGGTGGGCTTTTGCATGGGCGGCCAGCTGGCGCTCTTCGCCGCGAGCCGCTCTCCCCGGATCGGGGCCTGCGTGGACTTCTACGGCATCCACCCGAAGGTGCACCCGGACTACGAGGCCATCGCCGGTCCGGTGCTCGGGTTCTTCGCCGAGAACGATGGCTTCGTGCCGCCGGAAGCGGTGGCGAAGCTCGGCGCGGCGCTCGACGCCGCCGGGGTCTCCGCCGAGCTCCACACCTACCCGGGCACGGACCACGCCTTCTTCAACGACGGCCGCCCCGAGGTGTACGACGAGGCCGCCGCGAGCGACGCCTGGGAGCGGATGCTCCGCCTGTTCCGCGCTCACCTCGGCTGACTCGACAGCCTGTGGACAAGGCGCCCCGCACGGGAATCCGTCCTCGAATGGATGGAGTCGTCCGGGCGGATGCGGGCGCTTTCCCCACCGGATGGCGGCCCGAATCGCTTGCGCGATCCGTTCCGCCCTCTTTCGCCGGGAGGGAGGACCCTCCCCGGCGGTGCTTCGCGCCGCGTCGGCGCGCGAGGGAGTTTCTCCACAGCCTGTTCAGGCGGTGCGGGAGACGCCCCGCACCCGCCGGGCGAAGGCGAGCAGTAGCCGCGTTTCGCGCTCGGTGAGGCCGGCGCGCCCGAAGATCTCGCGCCACTCGCCGAAGCGGGACTCCGGCCGCTCGCGCGGGAGGAAACCGACGGCGAGCATCGCCTCCCGGAGCGCCACGAGCGCCCGCTCGGCCTCGGCGGCGGTCGCCCGGCGGATCTCCGGGGCCGGTTCGTCGCCGGCGGCGAGGTGGATCTCGTAGGCGGCGATCATCGCGGCCTGCGCGAGATTCAGCGAGGGCTGGCGGGGGGACGCCGGGATCCGCACCAGGCGCTGGCAGAGCGCGCGCTCGTCGCGCGTCAGCCCGTTCGCCTCGTTGCCGAAGACGACGGCGACGGTTCCGGGGCTCCGGGCGACCCCGGCGGCGAGCTCCCGGGGCGTCAGGTGCGGGATCCGTTCGCCGCCCCGGCCGCTGAACCCCGCGACGAGCCGACAGTCGGCGACGGCGGAGGCGAGGTCGGGGAACTCCCTCGCGGACTCGAGGACCTCCTCGGCCTGCCACGCCCGGCGGAACGCTTCCACCGTGCGCCAGTCGCCCGGCGCGACCAGCCGCAGCTCGCCGAGATCGGCGTTCGCGATCACGCGCGCGACCGCCCCGATGTTCTCGGGGTGGCTCGGCCGGACGAGCACGAAGTGCACGCGGTCCATGTCTCGCCGTATCGTAGGGGCGGCCCGGGGCCCCGCTTGTCCGACGAACGACCCTACGAGGACATCGCCGCCGAAGGCGCCGGGGCGTTCAGCCTGCCGCTCCGCAAGTGGCGCGAGATCGTCTTCGTCGGCGCGATGAAGGAGGGACCGGACGGGTTCTTCGCGCGCGACCCGGAGCGCCCGCTGCCGCGGATGCGCGAACCCGGACTCTTCGCCGAGGGACGCCGGTTCCGCCTCGAGCGGCTCCCGCCGGCGCGCCACCGGGCGCCCGATCCGGGGAACCCGCCGCGGCGCGAGCGCGGGCGGGTGCGGCTGACGCCGGTCCCCGGATAGCGTCAGCCGGGAGGAGCAGCCACCCGGGCCGCGGCCCGGGCGAGCGGCAGGGTCGCCTGCGCGCCGGATTCGAGATCGCGCACGGTGCACCGCCCGGTCGCGATCTCGTCGGGCCCGAGGATCAGCGCGAAGCGGACTCCGGCCGCCGCGGCGCGCGACAGCTGCTTCCCGAGCCGCGACCGATCCACTTGCACCTCGAGCCGGACCCCTGCGCTCCGGAGCTCCGTGGCGGTCCGGAGGATGTCCGCCGGGGCGGCCCCGGGGAGCGGGCAGAGCACCGCGTCGGGCCGGCCGAGCCCCGCCGCGAACGAGCCGCGCTCCTCGAGCAGGAGCAGGATGCGCTCCATCCCGAGCGAGAACCCGACGGCGGGCGTCTCCCGGCCGCTGAACATCCCGAGCAGGCCGTCGTAGCGCCCCCCGCCGGCGAGCGAGCCGGCGCCGCCGCTCGCGACCACCTCGAAGATCGGCCCGGTGTAGTAGCCGAGCCCGCGGGCGAGGCTCGGGGAGAAGCGGACGGCGAAGCCCGTGCCGGAGACGGCGTCGAGGAGCGCGATGAGCTCGCCGGTCGCCTCCCGTCCCGGCCCCTCGGGGAGCCCCCGCCCGAGCGCCCGCAACCGGTCCGGGCCGTCCGCCGCGCCCGCTTCGGGCAGCAGGTCGAGCAGCCGCCCGGCGCGGTCCGCGCCGACGCCGGAAAGCGCGGCCAGCTCGCGTTCCACCGCGCCCCGGCCGATCTTCTGGATCTTGTCCAGGACCACGAGCGTGGCGGACTCGGCCGCCTCCGGGATCCCGCTCGTGGCGATCAGCGCCGAGAGCAGCCGCCGGTGGTTCAGGAGGATCGTGAAGTCCCGGAAACCGAGCGCCGTCAGCGAGGCCCCGAGCACCGCCAGCGCCTCGGCGTCGGCGAGCCCCGACCGGCTCCCCACGATGTCGGCGTCGCACTGGGTGAACTCGCGGAAGCGGCCGCGCTGCGCCCGGTCGGCGCGCCAGACCGGCTGGATCTGGTAGCGGCGGAAGACCGGGGGCAGCTCGGCGCGGTACTCGGCGGCGACGCGCGCGAGCGGCACCGTCAGGTCGTAGCGCAGCCCCAGCTCGGCGAGGCTCTCCGCCTCGACCGGATCGCGCCCGAGCGCGCGCTGGAGCCGGGCGCCCCGGTGGAGCACCCGGTAGAGGAGCTGGTCGCCCTCCTCGCCGTACTTGCCGAGCAGCGTCGAGAGCCGCTCCATCGCCGGCGTCTCGAGCGGCAGGAAGCCGTGCGCCCGGAATGCCGTCTCGATGCGGCGGATCGCTTCCCGGCGGCGGAGCGCCGCCTCGGGCAGGTGGTCGCGCATCCCGCTGACCGGCTTCGTCGAGATGCGGGTCACGGGCGGCGCGGAGCATACGCCCCGGCCCCGGCCCGGCGGATATCGCCGCCCGGCGCCGTGCTAGACTTGCGGCACAGATTCGCCGGGGGAAGGCGCGGTCGCCCTGACGGGTGACCCACTCCCCGCTTCGAGCGGCCCGCTCGGAACATTCGGCGGGGTTTCCGGGGTGAGCCGCCCGAGGCCCTCCGGGACGCCGATGTCCCGGTCGGGACGCCGTTCGGCGGCCAACGCGTTCATCGCCGTCGCGGTACGAGCCCCGACGGCCTCGCCCGCATCCGCGCGGAATTGCCTCGGAAAGGGCGGCCATCACGGCGCCCTTCCGTCCCCGCGTCCTTCCGGCGGGAGCACCCCGGCGGAAGCACCCATGCAGACCACGAGAACCAGCCAGAAGACTCCGCGGCGATCCAGGTCGAGACGGTTCGGCCGCCGGGAGTTCTCCCGTCGCGAGAAGGGAACCGGGACGCCGGGGGAGACCGCCGAGCTCGCACTCGTGACCGAGGCCGGCCGGGAACCGGAGCCGAGGCCCGCGGAGGAGGCGCCGGGACCCGGCGGCCCGAGCGCCGATCTCCCCGGTCCCGGGGAACCGGGTCTCGAGGCCTCCGGACCGGGCGGGCCGGATTCGGGTTCGCCGGAGACCGGGGACGGTCGCGCCGCCGAGGTCCCGCGGATCGAGGTCACCGGGGTGCTCGATGTCGGCCCCCGCGACAGCGGCCACCTGCGCCAGTTCTCGAACAACCTCCTGCCGCGGGCGACGGATGTCCGGGTCCCGTTCGGGATCATCAACCGGCTCAAGCTGCGCGAGGGCCATGTCCTCCTCGGCTACCACGGCCCGCCGCGCCGCGGCCGGCGGCGGGGGGGGCCGCCGCGCGCGGAACTCCACACCGTCCTCGAAGTGAACGGGTATCCGGTGGATTCGCTGCCCCCCCGGCGCAACTTCGGCGACCTGGTGAGCGAACATCCCGCGCCGAGGATCGAGCTGGCGAAGGGCGAATCCGCTCCGCTCTCCCTGCGCGTCGTGGATCTCGTCGCGCCCGTCGGGCGCGGCCAGCGGGGACTCATCGTCGCCGCGCCGAAGACCGGAAAGACGATCCTGCTCGAGCAGATCGGGGCTTCGATCTCGCGGCACTACCCGGGGATCCACCTGATCGTGCTCCTCGTCGACGAGCGCCCCGAGGAAGTGACCCACATGCGTCGCGGGGTTCCCGACGCCGAGGTGATCGCCTCGACCGCCGACAGCGGCAGCGCCGATCATGTCCGGGTCGCCCGGATCGTGCTCGAGCAGGCGCGCCGGCTCGTCGAGATGAAGGAGGATGTGGTCGTCCTGCTCGACTCGATCACCCGGCTCGGCAGGGCGGCGAACCGCGAGATGCGCGGCAAGGGCCGCACCATGAGCGGCGGCATCGATTCGCGGGCGCTCGAATTCCCGCGCCAGTTCTTCGGGGCGGCGCGGAAGATCGAGGACGGCGGGAGCCTGACGATCCTCGGCACCGCCCTCGTGGACACCGGGAGCCAGATGGACGAGGTGATCTTCCAGGAGTTCAAGGGCACCGGGAACATGGAGCTGGTGCTCGACCGCAAGCTGGCGGAATCGCGGATCTTTCCCGCGATAGACATCCACCAGTCGGGCACCCGGCGCGAAGAGCTGCTGCTCTCGCACGAGGAGCTGCCGAAGACGCACCTGCTCCGGCGCGCGCTCGCCGGGCTGAAGCCGATGGAAGCGATGTCGCTGCTCCTCGGACGGATGGGGCGGACGAGGACGAACGCCGAGATGCTCGCCTCGATCCGCGTTTCCTGAGCCGCTGCCCGAGCCACTGATAGAATCCTCGTTTCTCCCGGCGGCCAGGTTCATGTACGCGATCTTCGAGAGTGGCGGCAAGCAGCACCGCGCCGAACCCGGACAGCGGGTCGCCGTGGAACGGCTCGACGCCGCCGAGAGCGAAGCGGTCTCCTTCGACCGGGTGCTGCTCGTCCGGGGCGACGGCGGTGGCGCGTGCCGGATCGGCGATCCCTACCTCGCCGGGACGAGCGTCGCCGCGACCGTGATCGCCCACTACCGCGACCGGAAGGTGCTCGTCTTCAAGCGCAAGCGGCGCAAGCGCTACCGCAGGATGCAGGGTCACCGGCAGGCCCGCACCGTGTGCCGGATCGACGCCGTCGAGACGAAGCCCGCCGTCGCGGCCGAAGCGACCGGGTGAGGAGGCCGCCGTGGCGCACAAGAAGGGGCAGGGGAGTTCCCGCAACGGACGCGACTCCCACTCGAAGCGGCTCGGGGTGAAGCGCTTCGCCGGGGAACGGGTCTCCGGAGGCACGATCCTCGTCCGCCAGCGCGGCACCCGCTTCAAGCCGGGGCCCGGGGTCGGGCGCGGCGGCGACGACACGCTCTTCGCCAGGGTCGGCGGGATCGTCGAGTTCCGCGACCGCGGGCGGCTCGGGCGCTTCATCTCGATCGCTTCCGACTGACGCTGTCGCCGAAGGCCGGGCCCGGCCGCGGGGTCGGCTGATGCTGGTGGACGAGGTCGTCCTCCGGCTCCACGGCGGGCGCGGCGGCGACGGAATCGTCAGCTTCCGGCGCGAGAAGTTCGTTCCGCGCGGGGGGCCCGACGGCGGGAACGGAGGGCGCGGGGGCAGCGTGGTCGCGGTGGCCGACCGGGGCCGGCGCACGCTCGCCGCCTACCGCTTCCGCCCCGACTACCGCGCCGAGTGCGGCGGGCGGGGATCGGGGAACAACCGCCAGGGCCGTTCCGGGGAGGACCTGGTGCTGCGGGCGCCGGCGGGAACCGCGGCGTTCGACCAGGAGACCGGGATCCTGCTCGGCGATCTCGTCGAACCCGGGGATTCCCTGACGCTCGCGCCCGGGGGGCGCGGGGGCCGCGGGAACGCGGTCTTCCGGACCCCGACGAACCAGGCGCCGCGCCGCGCCGAGCCGGGCGAGCCGGGCCTCTCCCGCGTGGTCCGCCTCGAACTGCGCCTCCTCGCCGATGTCGGACTCGTGGGCTTTCCGAACGCGGGCAAGTCCTCGTTCATCGCCCGGGTGAGCGCGGCGCGCCCGCGCATCGGCGACTACCCTTTCACGACCCTGAGCCCGAACCTGGGATTCGTCCGGATCGCCGACGACCATGAATTCGTGATCGCCGACCTTCCCGGCCTGATCCCCGGCGCGCACCGGGGCGCGGGACTCGGGACCCGCTTCCTGAAGCACCTCTCGCGGACCGCGTTCCTCGCCTACTTCGTGGATGTGTCCGAGTCGTCGGAGCGCGACCCGGCGGCGGACCTCGCGGTGCTCCGGGACGAGGTGATCCGCTACGGCGCGGGACTTCCCGCGAAGCCGGCGCTCGTGGTGGGGAACAAGACGGACATCCTCGCCGACCCGGCGCGGCTCGAGGCGCTCGCCGCCGCGGCCGCCGCCGGGAGTCTGCCGTTCTTCGCCGTCTCGGCAGCGACCGGCGAGGGCTGTCGCGCCCTCGTCGCCGGACTCGGAGCGCGGCTCGCCCGCGCCGGGGCGGAGCGGGGTCGAGCGGAGTGAAGCGCCTGGCCGTCCACCGCCCGGGGGTGATCGCCGTCTTCGGCGGGACCTTCGATCCGCCGCACCGGGGCCATGTCCGCGCCGCCGAAGCGGTCCGCGACCGGATGGGCGTGGATGCGGTCTGGCTCGTTCCGGCGCGGATTCCGCCGCATCGGGGAGCGCCGGTGCTGGCGCCCGAGGAACGGTTCGAGCTCGTCGAGGCCGCGGTCCGGGGTCGGGAGCGGCTCGTCGCCAGCCGGGTCGAACTGGAGCGCGAGGGGCCCTCGTTCACCCTCGACACCCTCGATGCGCTGGCCGCCCGCCGGCCCCGGCCGCCGACGGGCGAAGCGTCGCTCCTCTTCGTCGTCGGCTCCGATGCGTTCGCCGAGATCCGCGCCTGGAGCCGCCACGAGGAGCTGCTCGAGCGGCATCCGGTGCTCGTCCACCCCCGCGCCGGGTGTCCGCTCGCCGTCGCCCTCGAATCCCTCCCGGAACGTTTCCGGGCGTTCGTGACCGATGATCCCGGAACCCGGCTGATCCCGCCGCGGGTCTTCACCATGGATGTGCGCCTTCCAGGTCCCGAATCGCACCGGATCCGGGAGCGCCTCCGGGCCTCGGAGCCGATCTCGGCGATGGTCCCGGAGAGCGTCGCTCGCCGCATCGCGGAGCGGGGGTACTACCGTTGACCCGGGAGGCCGACGACGCCCTCGCCGGCGCCCGTTTCGCCGCCGAGGTCGCGCTCTCGGAGCTCGGCGAGGATGTCGTGGTGCTCGACCTGCGCGGCCTCGCCGGGTTCACGGACTTCTTCGTGATCGGATCGGCGGCGACCGAACGCCGTCGCCGGACGATCGTCGACGCCGTGGAGAGTCGGGTGCGCGAGCGTTTCGGGCGGAAACCGATGCACCTGGAGGGGTACCCGGCGTCCGGGTGGCTGCTCGCCGACTATGTGGACTTCGTCGTCCACATCTTCGCTCCCGAGACCCGCAGCCTCTACCAGCTGGAGAAACTCTGGGGCGACGCCGCCCGCTTCGCCCCGGAGCCCCGAGCCACGCCGCCGGGCGACGCCTAGAATCCGGCCGGATCGTCCGGAAGTCTCCGAGCCATGCGCGCGTTGCTGTTCGTCGCCGGGGTCCTCGTGACCGCGGTCTTCCTGCTCGTCGTGGTCACCGCGAACTCGCAGCCGGTCACGGTGACGCTGCCGCTCTTCGCGCCGATCCGGATCGCGCTCTGGCAGGTGATGCTCGGCGGCGTCGGGATCGGCGCCGCGGTCGCGCTCGCCTTCGACCTCGCCGGCCGGGTTCGCCGGATGCTCCGCGAGCGGCGGCTGCGCCGCGCCCGCCAGGATCTCGAGGAAGGCGAACGGCTGTTCCTCGAAGCGCTGAACGAAATGGCTTCCGGGCGCTGGTCGGAGGCGCTCCTCAGCCTCGAGGCGGCGGAGGAGTACGCGGGGGCCGAAGTGAAGACGCTCCGGAGGCGGGCCGAGTGTCTGATGCGTCTCGGCCGCCCCGCCGAGGCGGTCGCCGCGCTCGAGCGCGCCGCCGCCGAGGACCGGAACGACCGCGGGATCTCCTACGCGCTCGCCGAGGCGCTCGTGGCCGCGGGAGAGCCGGAGAAGGCGCGGGCGCTCCTCGAGAAGACGGTCTCCGAGGATCCCGAGGCGCCGGCCGCGGCGCTCGCCCGGCTCCGCGAGGTCCTCGTCGGGCTCGGCGACGCGCGGGCGGCGCTCGGGGCGCAGCAGCGACTCCTCGCGCTGGCGCCGCCCTCGGGCCGGGCGGCCGAGGAGCGGCGGGCGATCGCGCTCCGTCACGCCTACGGCCGGGAACTCCTCGAGCGCGGCGAGGCCGCCGACGCGGTGCGGGTCTTCCGGGCGATCCTCGACGAGGACCCGACGGCGGTTCCGGCGTGGGTCCGGCTCGGGGATGCGCACCTCGCCGCCGGGAACGAGCGCGCGGCGGTCGAGACCTGGCGGAAGGGTTTCGAGGTGACCGGCGCCACTCCGCCGCTCGGCGCGCTGCAGGACTACTACCTCGACCGGACCTGCCCCGAGGACGCGATCGCGGTCTGGAAGAACGCGATCTCCGACACCGAGCCGACCGCCGAGACGCAGTACCTGCTCGGCAAGCTCTACGACCGGCTCTACATGCTCGACGACGCGCTGAAGACCTTCGCCCGGCTCCCGGAGCTCGACGCCCCGGTGCTCGGCGCCCGCCTGTCGCGGATCCTCGAGGGGCGCGGCGATCTCTCCGAGGCGGTGATCCGGGCGCGGGGGGTGATCGCCTCCGCCCCGGACCTTTCCGCCGAATTCCGCTGTTCCGCCTGCGGCCGTCGCCGGGCGGAATGGAGCGACTCCTGTCCCCGCTGCGGGGCCTACGGGGCGGTGGATCTCGATCTCGGCGCCCACGCCGCCCCGCCGCGGGAGGCGGCGGTTCTCGCGCCGCCCGCCGTCTGACAGCCGGTGGATAGAGCGCCCCGCATGGGAATCCGTCCTCGAAGAGACGGGGAACGCCTTCGTCCGGGCGGATGCGGGGCGCTTTCCCCACCGGATGGCGGCCCGAATCGCTGGCGCGATCCGTTCCGCCGTCTTTCGCGGGGAG
>CAYGAO010000055.1:0-13505 GCA_964347715.1 uncultured Acidobacteriota bacterium | reverse complement strand
CCCCGGCGGCGCTTCGCGCCGCGTCGGCGCACGAGGGACTTTCTCCACCGCCTGCCGGTGGCGACCGCTTCGTCACATCCGGCGCCAGCGGGGGCCGGCGCCGCCTTCGCGCGGGGTCCAGCGGGGGCCGAAGACATCGGCGGCGCGGCAGTCCACGCAGTTCGACGGGTTCACCGTGAGTCCGTCTCCCGCCTCGTAAACGCCCGCCGGACAGATCCGCTCCCAGATCGCCGCGACCTCGGGGGGGGGTGCGTCCCCGACGACGAGGTGCGAGGGCATGTCCTCGCGGGAGCTGGTTCCGGAGCGGTACACGCCGTCGAGCTTCGAGAAGGCCGGCGCGGCGGCGGGCTCCGGCGCCTCCCGGGCGTGATCGGCGTCCCCGGTCACCGGGATGGTCCCCCGGGGCAGCGTCCCGCCGGTGAGCGTCGCGAGCCCGGAGACCAGGACCCCGCGGAGGAAGCCGCGCCGGAACGCGGGCCGCATGTTCCGGTTGCGCTTCAGATCCGCGAGGATCGGGCTGTCCTCGAGCGAGGCGTCGTAGAGCGAGAGCGGCACCCCCCGCTCGAGGTGCTCCGCGGCGGCGTCGGCGGCGAGGATCCCCGAGAGCATCGCGTAGTGGATGCCCTTCAGCGAGGGGACATCCACGAACCCGGCGCTGTCCCCGACGAGGAGGAGACCCTCGCCCGACAGCCGCTCCGGGAGCGAGCCGAAGCCCCCTTCGGGGATCACCCGCGCGCCCCACTCGAGGCACTCGCCGCCCGCGAGGAGGGGTCGGATCCGCGGGTGCTCCTTCAGGAGCTGGAGCGCGCGGTGGGCGTCGAGCGCCGGGGTGGGGGCGTCGAGGCCGACGACGATGCCGACCGCGGCGAGCCCCTCGCCCATCGGGTAGAGGAAGCCGCCGCCGAACGCCGCCGGTGGCAGCGGATAACCCATGGTGTGGATCACCCGGGACCCGAAGTCCGGCGCGCGCCAGAGCTCCTTGACGCCGAGCGCGAAGACCTGGGGGCTCTCGGAGGCGATGCCGCGGCGGTCGAGCCACGCCTGGCCGAGCGGGCCGCGCGCTCCCTCGGCGAGGACGACGACCCGCGCCCGGATCTCGGCGCCCGGCTCGAATTCCGGGCCGGGGCTCCCGTCGCGCCGGCGGCCCGACGGCACGGTCGCGAGGCCGGCGACCCGGTCCCCGTCGAGGAGGAGCGAGCCGACGGCGAACCCGGGGAAGACCTCGACCCCCAGGGCCTCGGCGCGCTCGCCGAGCCAGCGGGTCATCTCTCCGAGCGACGCGGTGTAGAAGCCGTGGTTCCGCATCGTGGGCGGGACCGGGAGGCGGAACCCCCGGCGCCTCGCGAGGAACTCGACGCGCTCGCGCGTCACCGGCTCGCGGAAGGGGAAGTCGCGGTCCTCGAGGTCCGGGAAGAGCTGGCGGAAGCCGGAGGGGTTCACGACCGCGCCGGAGAGCGAGTGGCCGCCGAGCTCGGCGGCCTTCTCGAAGACCGCGACGGAGATCTCGCGCCCCCGGGACCTCGCGGTCCGGGCGAGCCGGATCGCCGCCGCGAGGCCCGCCGGCCCGCCGCCGACGATCGCCACCTCGAAGGGGAGGGCGTCCGGCCCCGGGGGCCGGTCCGCGAGCAGCCGCTCGCTCGGCAGCGGGGGCTGGAAGTCGCGGAGGCGGAGACTCATCCGCCGAAGCGCTCCGGATCCCAGGCGAGGCCGAGTTCCGAGGGCGGTGCGATGTAGCCGAGGAGCGCCGAGGCGGCGACCACCGCCGGGCTCGCGAGGAAGCCCTCGCCGCCGCGCCCCATCCGGTTCTCCCAGTTCCGGTTGAACGAGGTGATCGCCCGCATCCCGGGACGGAGCGCGTCCTCGCCCTGTCCGAAGCAGGGGCCGCACCAGGAGGCGCGGATCTGCCCGCCCGCCGAGCGGAGCACCGACGCCACCGACGCGCCGCCGAGCCTCGGCTCGGGGCGCTCGATCGCTCGCTTCACTCCGAGCGAGCCGGGAAAGACGACGAGCGGCGCCTGCGCCTCTCCGCGTCCCGCTTCGCTGGCGGCGCGGATGACCCGGGCGGCGGCGAGCAGGTCGTCGTAGCTGCCGTTCGTGCAGGAACCGATGTAGGCCCGGTCGAAGCGAAGGCGATCGCGCGCGACCTCGACCGCCGGATGGGCGTTTCCGGGCGCCGAGGGGAGCGCGACGAGCGGTTCGATCTCGCCGAGGTCCACGACCTCCTCCTCGGTGAAGCGCGCCTCGGGACCCGGGACGAGGGCCGGATAGGGGAGGTCGTCCATACCCCGGCTCGCGCAGAAGCGGGCGGTGATCGCATCGAACGGGAAGATGCCGTTCCAGGCCTCGGCCTCGGCCATCATGTTGCAGATCGTGTTGCGCCAGGTGATCGGGAGCGCGCCGTCGGGGTCGGCGAATTCCACGGACATCCCGGCGGCGCCGCCGTCCCAGCGCGCGATCAGGCGGAGCACCACATCCTTGCCGGAGGACCACGGCGGGAGCGAGCCGGTGAAGACCACCCGGCGGGCCGCCGGCGGCGTGAGGAGCACGCTGCCGGTGGCCCAGCCGAACCCGAGCGCGGTGGACCCGACCCCGATGCCGAGCGCTCCGTAGGCGCCGTACGCCCGGCTGTGGCTGTCGGCGCCGGCGATGACCGCGCCGGGCGCGACGAGACCCTGCTCGGGGAAGTAGTAGTGGAAGATGCCGTCGCCGGGGGTGGCGAAGAAGGGCGCCTCGAGCCCCTCGGCGCGGGCGAAGGCGCGGCTGATCCCGGTCTGGCGCGCGTCGGCCTCGCGTCCGGTGAAGACGAAGTGGTCGTTCGCGATCGCCGCCTGGCGCGGATGGATCGCCCCGCCGGTGATCTCGCGGAAGGTGTGGATCGCGAAGGGGGCGGTGCCGTCGGAAGCGGGAAGCAGGTCCGCGGCGACGAGGATCGTCTCTCCGGGGGTGACGGGGGCTCGCTCGTCCACCCGGTGGGCCCACAGGATCTGCTCGGTGACCGAGAGTCGGCGCGCCATCGCTCCGTCGGGCCAGACGATCTCGGGTTCGGACTCCACCGAGGCGAGGAACTCGCGGCGGCCGAGCGCGAGGATGCCGCCCGCCTCGCGGAGCGCCCGCTCGCGCCCGGTGAGCGGCTTCGGGTCGTAGGAGCGTCCGAGGGACTCGTTCGCGAGCTGCCTCGTCGCCGGGTCGAAGGCGAAGCGGTGGCCGTCCTCGGCGTCCCGGGCCGCCGCCGGGCACTCGAGGACCTCGAGCCCGAGGTTCAGCGCGTTCCGCCGGAAGATGTCGCCGACGCCGGTTCCGAGCACGAGGACCAGCGTGGTTCCGGCGTCGCGCGCGATTCCGAGGAGTCCGGCCGGGCTCATCTCGCGCGACGACCCGATGCCGAAGCGCTCGCCGGCGATCAGGAAGTTCTGCCCGGCGGCGACCCGCGCCCGGAAGTCGGGCATCAGGTAGCGGAACGCGCCCTCCTTCCAGCGCCGGTCGAGGTCGTCGAGGCTCTCGGAGACGCAGTCGCTCGACGGGGTGATCTGGTCCGTGTCGATCGCGTCGCGCTTCTTCCCGGGACGCCTCTGGTCCCAGAAGACGAGCGCGGCTCCGGTCACCGGGGCGCCGGGAGCCCGGTCCCGGACGGTCTCCGGCGGGGGAAGGGGAACCCCGGGCTTTCTCCGCGCCGGTTCGCTCCGCACGGCTCCGAGTATAGGGATCGGGAAGCTGCCGGGGCCCCTCCGGTCACTAGAATTCCGCGCCGTCTTGCAGCGACTCCTCCGCACGGCGTGCCTCGCGCTGGTCGCGGGGGCGCCGGTTCCGGCGCCGGCGGCGGAGCCGCCCCGTATCGCGCTGCTGACGATGGGGCCGGATGCGAGCGTCCTGTTCCGTCAGTGGGGGCACGCGGCGCTCTGCGTCGGCGACCGCTGCCTGAACTACGGGGTCACGGACTTCTCGCGCCCGCTGGCGCTGATCCGGGAGGTGATCGAGGCGCGAGCGATCTTCTGGGTCGAGGTCTCGCGCCGCGACGCTCTGGTCGCCGCCTACATCGCCCAGGGCCGGAGCGTCTTCCGCCAGGATCTCGTTCTCCCGCCGGAAGGGCGCGCGGCGCTCCTCGCCCGCGTCGCCGCCGATGTGGTTCCGGGCCAGAGCGAGTATGTGTACAACCACTTCGACGAGAACTGCACCACCCGGGTGCGGGACTATCTGGACGCCGCGGCGGGCGGCGCGCTGCGCCGTCCGGTGGCGCTTCCCCCGGAGTACGCCGGCCGCGGCGGCGAGGCGACGCTCCGCACCCACATCCGCCGGGGGCTCGGGGGGCGTCCGTTCCTGCTCTGGCTCTCCGATGTCGGCGCCGGCAGCGCCGTGGACCGGCCGATCCGCTCCTTCGAGGCGATGTTCCTGCCCGGGGCGCTCCGGGTCGGGGTGGAAGCGGCGCTCGGGGCGGCGCCGGTCCGCCTCCACACCGGGCGCGACGGCGACCTCCTGCCGCCGGATCCGGGAAGCGCTCCCGCTCTCCCGTGGCTCTTCGGGATCTCTCTCGGGCTCGCGGGGCTGATCCTCTCGCGGCGCGGTTCCCGCGCGGCGACGGTCGGCGCCGCCGCGCTGCTGACGCTCCTCGGAGCCGTCGCGCTCTTCGTCCGTCTCTGGAGCCCGCTCCCCGAGTTCGGGACCAGCCTCGCCTTCCTGGTCTTCCTGCCTTCGGACTTCCTGCTCGCGACCCGCGCCGGGCGCTGGTACGCGCCCGGGCGCCTCGCGGCCGGCGCCGCGGCGCTCGCGCTGCTTCCCTTCGTCACTCCCCAGCCGCTCGGCTGGACCGCGCTCGCGGTGCTCCTTCCGGTCGCGGCGATCGTCTGGCGCCGGTGGCGGCCATGAGCTCCGCCCGCGCCGTCGAGGCGGCGCTTCGCCGCCGGCGGATGCCGCCGGCGTTCCGCCGCGCCTTCCTCGAGGCGCTCGCGTCCGCCGCGCGCGGTCCCGGCTTCATCGCCGAGGAGACGATCCGGCCGGTCGAATCCGTGCCGGCGTTCGAGCCGGGGCCGCCCGCCCCGGAGGAGGAGCGGCGGCGGACGGTGGCGATCACGCTGAACGGCGGGCTCGGGACCACGATGGGGATGCGCGCCCCGAAGGCGCTCCTCCGCGCCTCCGCGACGGCCACCTTCCTCGACCTGGCGCTCAGGCAGGCGGAGTCCGCGGGGGTGCGGCCGGTGCTGCTGAACAGCTTCGCCACCGACCGCCCGGTCCGGTCGGCGCTCGGCGAGCGCGAGGTGATGAGCTTCCGGCAGCACGAGGCCCCGAAGCTCCGCCGGGACGACCTCCACCCGGTCGAGGTTCCGGGCCGCCCCGAGCTCGAGTGGTGCCCGCCGGGGCACGGCGACCTCTACACCGCGCTCGGCGCCAGCGGAACGCTCGAACGCCTGCTCGAGAGCGGCTTCCGCTACGCCTTCATCTCGAATGTGGACAACGCCGGCGGCGTCCCCGACCCGCGCCTCCTCGCGAACTTCGTCCGCTCGGGGGCGCCGTTCCTGATGGAGGTCGTCCGCCGGCGCGCCGAGGACGCGAAGGGAGGGCACCTCGCGCGCCGCCTGGAGGACGGCCGGCTGATCCTGCGCGAGATCGCCCAGTGCGCCGGGGAAGACCGCGCCGCCTTCTCCGACCCCGAGCGTTACCGATTCTTCAACGCGAACAATCTCTGGGTCCGCCTCGAGGCCCTCGCCGAGGCCCTCGAACGCCACGGCGGTTTCCTCCCGCTGCCGACGATCGTGAACCCGAAGACCGCCGACCCGCGCGACCCCGGGGCGACCCCGGTCTTCCATCTCGAGTCCGCCGCCGGGAGCGCGCTCGAAGTCTTTGCGGACGCCCGCGCGATCCTGGTTCCGAGGCGCCGCTTCGCCCCGGTGAAGACCACCGAGCACCTGCTCGTGCTCCGCTCCGACATCTACTCGATCGGCGCTGGCGGGGCCGTCGAGCCGGCGCGCGAACCGCCTCCGGTGCACCTCGACGCCGAACGCTACCGCTTCGTGAGCGATCTGGAGGCGCGCTTTCCCCACGGCCCGCCCTCGCTGCTCGCCTGCGACCGCCTCCGGGTCAGCGGGGATGTCGAGTTCGGCAAGGGGGTCGCCTGCGAGGGAGAGGTCACCGTCGTCGGGCGCCCGGACCGGCCCGGCCGGATCTCCGACGGCGCCCGGCTGCGGGGGGTCGTGCGCCTCTGAACGGGTAGAATCCGCCCGTTTTCCCGCCCTCCGATGCGCCAGCAGGACCGCCACCGGCTCGAGACCGACGCGCTCGTCGTACGCGTGGATCAGGCGGTGGATTGGGCCCGCGCGAACCGTCGCGCGCTCCTCACCGGCGTCGCCGGGGCGCTCGGGGTGGCGCTGCTCCTCGGCGGGTTCCTGGTGAACCGGAGCAACCGCCGGGAGGCGGTGCGGATGGAACTCGGGACGCTGACCGCCGAAGTCTCGCGCGTGGTCGGCGGGGAAGAGGGCCAGCGGGGCCCTTGCGAGACCGCGCTCGCCCCGCTCGAGGAGCTCGCCCGGAACGAGGGGGGCTCGCTCGAGGGGCGCACGGCCGCCTACTACGCCGGGATCTGTCAGCGGGCGCTCGGAGACCACGAGGCGGCGGCGGCGAGTTTCGCGGCCGCCCGGGGCGGGGGCGACCTGCTCGACGACCTGGCGACGCTCGGCCTCGCCGGAGCGCGGTGGAGGTCCGGCGACTCCGAGGCGGCGGCCACGGCCTACCGCAGCCTCCTCGACGGGCGCGGCGTGCTGCCGCTCGACCCGGTGCTCTACGAGCTCGGGGTGCTCGAGGAGGAACAGGGACGCCCCGAAGCGGCGGCGGCGCACTACGACCGCCTCGCCGAGGAGTATCCGGCGTCCGCGTTCCGCGATCTCGCCGAAGCGCGGCGGCAGCGGCTCCCTTCCTGACAGGCTGTGGCGAAAGTACCCCGGGTACAGACGCGGCGCGCAGCGCCGCCGGGGAGGGTTCTCCCTCCCCGCGAAAGACGGTGGGGCGAATCGCGGAAGCGATTCGACCCACCTGCCCGGGGGAAGAGTGCCCCGCATCCCCGAATCGGGGTGGATTCCGGTTCCCTTCCCGGAGAGGTGCGGATGCGGGGGACTTTTTCCACGGGCTGCTGATCCACCGGGCGAGCGCGTCGTGAAGACGCTCACCGGGCCCGCCGGGGGCCCACCGCCACCACCGCCCCGGTCGCGGGGCGCCGCCCGGGGCTGTCTCCTCGGGGCGGCGCTCGCGGTCGCGCTCGTCCTCGGGCTCTCCTGCGTCGGGCTCCTCGCGCTCGGCGTCGGGGGCGGGCCGCTCGTCCCCGACGGGAGTATCCTCGTGGTCCGGACCGATGCGGAGTACCCGGAGACGCTCCCCTTTGCGCCCTTCTTCCTCGCGGACGCCGGCCCGACCTTCGGGGAGCTCGTCGCCGCGGTCGAGCGGGCGGCGGAGGATCCGCGGATCGCCGGGCTCCATCTGGTCGTCGGGGACACCCGGCTCGGCTGGGCGCGGGCCGGCGAGCTGCGGGACGGCGTTCTCCGCCTCGGCGCGCTCGGCAAGCGGGTCACCGCGTCGCTCGAGTTCGCGGGGCTCGCCGACTACTACCTCGCGAGCGCGGCGGAGCGGATCTTCCTGCACCCGCGGGGTCAGCTCGGCCTCTTCGGGGTCTCGATGGAAGTGCTGTTCTACGGGGAGTTCCTCGAGAAGTTCGGGATCGAGGCGCAGTTCGAGGCGATCGGCCCCTACAAGACGGCTCCCGAGGTGTTCACCCGCTCGGGGATGAGCCCCGAACACCGGGCCCAGCTCGAATCGCTGGGGAGCGGAGTCCGGGAGGAGCTGGCCGCGGCGGTCGCGGCGGCGCGCGGAATCGGCGAGGGACCGGCCGACCGGCTGCTCGCCGAGGGGCCCTGGACCGCGAGCCGCGCGCTCGCGAGCGGGCTCGTGGATGAGCTCGCCTATCCCGACGAGGTCGAGGACGGGTTCGGCGAGGCGCCGCTCCTGCCGCTCGGCGACTATCTCGCCTCGCCCGGGCGAACGAGCGGGGCGGCGCGGGTGGCGGTGGTCCACCTCGACGGCCCGATCCTCCCCGGCGAGAGCCGGCGCGATCCACTCGTCGGGGCGGTCGCGGGCGCCGAGACGGTGGCGGCGGCGCTCGCCCGGGTGGAGGCGGACGAATCCGTGGACGCGGTCGTGCTCCGGGTATCGAGTCCGGGCGGAGCCGATACGGCCTCGGACACGATCTGGCGGGCCGCCGAGCGGGTCGGGAGACAGAAGCCGGTCATCGCGTCCTTCGGCGACACCGCCGCTTCGGGCGGCTACTGGGCCGCGACCGCGGCGCGCCGCGTCGTCGCCGAGCCGCTGAGCATCACCGGCTCGATCGGCGTCTTCGTCGGGAAGTTCAGCATCGGGGGCCTGCTCGAGCAGGTCGGGGTCGCCGCCGAGGTCGTCTCGCTCGGGGGGAACCCCGAGTGGGGGAGCGGCGCCCGTCCGCTCGACGAGGAGGACCTCGAGCGGCTTCGGGAAGGGGCCGCCGAGACCTACCGCGTCTTCCTCGAACGGGTCGCGGCGGCGCGCGGCATGACCACCGCCGAGGTGGACGCGGTGGGGCAGGGGAGGGTCTTCACCGGGCGGCAGGCGCTCGCCGCGGGGCTGGTGGACGAATTCGGCGGGCTCCGGCGCGCGATCCGGCTCGCCGCGGTCGCCGCCGGTTTCGGGGAAGACGCCGAGACCCTGGTGATCGTCCTTCCCGAACCGCGCTCGCTCGGCGAGGCGATCCGGGAGGCGTTCCTCTCCCGGGGGCTCGCCGGGAGGCTCCCGTTCCTCCGCGCCCTCTCCCGCGGCGCTCCGCTCGCGCTCCTGCCGTACCGGCCGCGGATCGGCTGAAGCCTGCGCCTCGGCAGCCTGTGGATATGGCGCCCCGCATGGGAATCCGTCCTCGAAGCGATGGGGAACCCCATCGCGCGGCCGGATGCGGGGCGCTTTCCCCACCGGATGGAGGCCCGAATCGCCGGCGCGATCCGTTCCGCCCTTTTTCGCGGGGAGGGCGGACCCGCCCCGGCGGTGCTTCGCGCCGCGTCGGCGCGCGAGGGACTTTCTCCACCGCCTGTCAGGCAGGGGCGGGGGGAGGCGGAGCCGCGGGCCGCTCGATCTCGACGGTGCGCGTGGGGAAGGCGAACCCGACCCCGACCTCCTTGCCGAGGCGGAGGATGCCGAGCAGGAACCGGTGCCGCTCGGTCAGCTCGGCGTGCCAGTCCGCTACCCGGAAGAAGCAATAGACGAGGACATCCACCGAGGAATCGGAGAACCGGTTCAGGTGGACCTCGTAGTAGTCGTGGCGCATCGTCGGGGTGTCCCGGATGAGCTGCCCGATGCCGTCCACGAACGCCTGGATGCGGTCGGGGTCGGTGTCGTAGCGGAGCGCGATCAGGTGCTTCAGCCGCCGGTAATTGCGCTGGCCCATGTTGTCCACGATCGAGTTCACGACCTTGCTGTTCGGAACGCTGACGACCGAATCGTAGAAGGTGCGCACCCGGGTGGAACGGAGGCCGACGCGCTCCACCGTTCCCTCGTAGCCGCCCACGAGCACCCAGTCCCCGACCTGGAACGGACGGTCGGCGACGATCGCCAGCGAGCCCATCATGTTCGCGAGCGTGTCCTGGGCGGCGAGGGCGATCGCGAGTCCCCCGAGCCCGAGCCCGGCGACGAGCGTGGTGATCGAGTAGCCGTGGCCCTGGGCGATCAGGAGGACCGCGACGATCACCGCGCCGATTCGCAGCGCGTTCCGGACGAGCGGGACGAGATGGTCGTCCACGGGGGTCGCCGTCCTGGCGGTGAGCGCTTCGAGCCGGGTGCAGAGCGCCTCGATGGCGCGGTAGGCGAGCCAGATCCCGATCCCGGCGAGGGTGAAGTCGAGGATCAGGTTCAGCGCCTGGTTCACGGCCGCCGGGAAGCGGAGGTCGGCGAGGAAGCGGCGGAACACCCAGACGGTGACGAGCCAGGAGGCCGGGAGGGCGGCCGCGGCGACCTCGTCGGCGGCCCAGTCGGCGTGGCGCTTCGCGAAGCGGACGAGGAACAGGCGGAAGAAGAGCCGCAACAGCACCTGCGCTCCCCACGCGAGCGTGGCGAGGACGAGCAGGCCGATCAGGTGCCAGAGGCTGAAGCCGAGGAACGACCGCTCGACCACCGGCGGCAGCAGGTCGAGAAGCCGCTGGGCGTACCAGGAGAAGGTCTGCTCGTAGAGCGCTTCGGCGGCGCGCACCGTCCGCGCCGAGATGCGCCAGGCGAGGTCGTCGCCGCGGCGGACGCGGAATTCGGGGAGGCGGAGCGGGAACGGGACGAATTCGGCCTGGCGGGTCTCCGGATCGGTGTGTTCGGGGTCCGCCGGGACGGTCTCCATGCGGACGAAGAGGCCTCGCCCGTCGAGGACCGACTTGAGCCGGGAGGCGAGGTCCCGCCGCGTTTCCGGCGGAACCGCGGCTTCGAACTCGAGCGTTCGGGAGACGCGCTCCCAGGAGGGGGCGGACTGGAGCTGCTCGGCGAGGAAGGTGTCGAGCGTCGTCCGCGGGCTCCGGAGGTCCTCGGGAACCGGAGGGTCCTGCGCCGGGGCGCCCGCCGGGACGAGAAGCAGCCCGAGGAGGGCGGCGCGGACCTTTCGGGACATCGGCTTCCGGGGGCGTACGCCTGGCAGGACTCGAACCTGCGACCTACGGATTAGGAATCCGTCGCTCTGTCCGCCTGAGCTACAGGCGCCCGCAACGAGGCCCCGACGCGGCCGGAATCGTACGCCGCGGCGGGTTCTCAGGGGAAATCCAGAACCGCGCGGCAGGGAGCGCCGAGCGCCTCGAGCCGGGCGCGCCCGGCGAGCCCGGTCAACTCGAGCAGGAACGAGAAGCCGACCACTTCGGCGCGCTCCCTCCGGATCAACTCGAAGGCGGCGGCGGCGGTGCCGCCGGTCGCGAGCACATCGTCCACGACGAGGACCCGCTGACCGGCGCGGAAACCGTCCCGGTGCGCCTCGAGGGTCTCCCTCCCGTACTCGAGCTCGTAGTCCACCGAGACCGTGGCGGCGGGGAGCCGGCCCGCCTTCCGGAGCGGCACGAGGGCGGCGCCGAGCCGGAACGCGATCGCGCCGGCGAAGAGGAACCCCCGGCTCTCGATGCTCGTGACCGAGTCCACCCGGGAATCCTGGAAGGGCGCCGTCAGTGCGGCCACGGCGTCCCGGAACCTCGCCGGGTCGCCGAGGAGCGGGGTGATGTCGCGGAACCGGATACCCGGTTTCGGGAAGTCGGGGATCTCCCGGATCAGCGCCCGGAGACCGGCTGCGACCGACGACGCCGCCATCACCGCGCCCTCCGCGCTCGGGAAGCGGCCGCCCGGGCGCCTTCGTCGGGGGCGCGAGGCGACGATATCGAAGTCAGGGTGCTCTCCGGGTGGCTGCCTCGGCGCCGCCATCGGCGGTGTTCGCCGGCGACTTCGCGCGCCCACCGGTCTTCCGTGAGGCCGACTCGAAGCCGGTGTCGGGCAGTGTCAGCCGACGATCTCGAACCCACGGTGTTCTCCGGTTGCTGCCGCGTCCGGAAGCGAGGCCGTCTCGACCGTCTCGACCCGTCCGGGCATCCCGGTCCGGAGCACCCCGGCGAGGTGGTCGAGCGCCTCGGGAGCGCCGCTGGCCTCGATCTCGACGGTCCCGTCGGCGCGGTTGCGGACGGACCCGGAGAGGTCGAGCAGGCGCGCGAGCCGGGCGGTGCGCCAGCGAAAGCCGACTCCCTGCACCTGCCCCGAGACCACGAACCGCCGCGCCGACCGGGACTCTTGCCGCGGCCCTTCCCGGCTCAAGCGAGGGACCCGAGGGCGCTCCCGAGATCCCCGAGGAGATCCGCCCGGTCCTCGATGCCGACGGAGAGGCGGACGAGCCCCCCGGTGATGCCGACCCGGCGCCGCAGCGGCTCCGGGCCCGAAGCGTGGGTCATCGTCTCGGGGTGGTTCGCGAGGCTCTCTACCCCGCCGAGGCTCTCGGCGAGGTGGAAGATCCGGAGCGCCTCCATGACCCGACGGGCGCGGGCGACCGTCCCGACCTCGAACGAGACCATCCCCCCGAAACCGCTCATCTGCCGCTTCGCGAGTTCGTGCCCGGGGTGGTCGGGCAGCCCCGGATAGTGGACCGCGCTCACCTCGGGATGCGCCCGGAGCATCTCGGCGACGGCGCGGGCATTCTGGTCGTGGCGCTCCATGCGGAGGGCGAGCGTCTTCGCGCTGCGGAGGAGCAGCCAGGAGTCGAACGGCGAGAGGATCGCGCCCGCGGCGTTCTGGAGGTAGCGGAAGCGGGCGAGGTGCTCGGGGTCGCGCGCCACGAGGATCCCGCCGACGCCGTCGCTGTGCCCGTTCAGGTACTTCGTCGAGGAGTGGACCACGATGTCGGCGCCGAGCTCGAGCGGGCGCTGGAAGAACGGTGACATGAAGGTGTTGTCGACCACGACCGCCGCGCCCTGCTCGCGCGCGGCGGTCGAGAGCGCCCGGAGGTCGGCGATCCGCAACATCGGGTTCGTCGGGGTCTCGAGGAAGACCACCGCGGCGCCGGCTTCGATCTCGCGCACCGTCGCCCGGGTGTCGCTCGAATCCACCCAGGCGAACTCGACCCCCCGGCGGCGGAGCACGTTCTCGAAGACCCGGTAGGTGCCGCCGTAGCTGTCGAGGGTGGCGACGACCCGGTCGCCGTTCCTCGTGAGCTCGAGCGCCAGGACGATCGCCGCCATCCCGGAAGCGCACGCCACCGCTCCGGCGCCGCCCTCGAGGTCGGCGAGGTTTTCCTCGACCGCGTTCCGGGTCGGGTTCCCGGTCCGGGAGTACTCGTATCGGCCCGGTCGTCCCGGTGAGGCCTGGATGAAGGTCGAGGCCTGGACGAGCGGCGGAACGACCGCGCCGCTGTGGGGGTCGGGGTCCTGCCCCACATGGATCGCGCGGGTCGAAAAGCCCCGGGGGTCCCGTTCGGCGAACACTTCGGGCGGCGGCAAGGGCGCGGATTCTACCGGCGGCGCGTGGTATTTTCCGGCCCCGCCCGATGGCCGTGACGGAGAGCACCGTGTACCGGATCACCTTCCGGAACCAGGGCGAGGTGTACGAACTCTACGCCCGCTCGGTGAGCCAGGGAGCGATCTTCGGCTTCGTCGAGATCACCGACCTGATATTCCGCGACGAGACGAAGAAGGTGATCGATCCCTCGCGCGAGCGGCTGGCGAACGAGTTCCGGGGCGTGCCCCGCACCTTCGTGCCGCTGCACGCGGTCCTGCGGATCGATCAGGTGGAGCGGGAAGGGGAAGCCCGGATCATCGGGAAGCTCGACGGGAGACCCGGGGAGGTCCGGCTCTTTCCGACGCCGGTCCTGGCGAACGGGGACCCGTGAGCGGCGCCCGGGCGTGGGCTCTGGCGCTCGGAGCCGCGTTCGCTGCGGGAGGGGCGGCGCCCGGAGAGTCGTCCGGTGCGGGGGCGGCGCCCGGAGAGTCGTCCGTTTCGGTGGCGGGGCGTGG
>CAYGAO010000054.1:0-13760 GCA_964347715.1 uncultured Acidobacteriota bacterium | reverse complement strand
ATCTACACCGGGCTGCTCGCCTGGTCGGCGCGGTGGATGTCCGAGGCGCTCAGCAACGCGACCATCGTCGCCGGGGTCACGACGGCGGCGGACATCGCCTGGTGGCTCAAGGACCGGGCTCTCGAGCTCGGACTCTCCGGCGGGGGGACGGTTCGCGTGGTCCGAGAAGGGGAACTGCTGCCGATCCACGACCCGGACATCCCGGTCGAACCCGGCGACATCCTGAGCATCGACGGCGGCCTGCGCTATCTCCACTACGCAACCGACATCAAGCGCGCCGCCTACATCCTGCGGCCCGGGGAGAGCGCGATCCCGGAGAGTCTCGGGGCGGCGTGGCGGACGACGCACGAGATCGGCGATCTCTACGCGAGCCGGATGCTGCCGGGAGCCGTCGGCTTCGAGACCTGGTCCGCGATCAACGCCGAGGTCCGGGCGCGCGGGTACCGGAGCGTCGGCCCCGACGCCGGGGGCGACGCGGTCACCACGACCGAGCCCGAGGTCGGGGTGTACGGGCATTCGGTGGGCAATGTGGCCCACGACATCGGCGCCCGCATCGCGGCGGACATTCCCTTCGCCTACGGCGACCGCGTGCGGTTCCCGCTCCGGGCGAGCGAGTGGGTCTCCATCGAGTTCCATGTGAGCACGCCGATTCCCGAATGGGACGGGAAGACCTGGTACGCGCGCTTCGAGGAGACCGCGCAGATCACCGATGCGGGGATCCGGTGGCTCATCCCGACGCAGACGGACCTGATCCTGATCGAACCGGATCGCTGAGCGGGCCGCACCACGGGGCGAGCACCGAGAGGGCGGCCGCGGCGGCGCGCTTCTCGTCCCGGCGCCAGGGCGGGCCGGCCTCGCGGCCGAGACGGGCGAGGAGCGCCCGCACCGCGTCGGGCGGGGCGCCGGTCGCCGCCGCGGCGAGGAGCAGCGGATCGGACCGGCGGGGGAAGCGGTGGACCCGGAGTCCGGCGCCTGCGGCGGCGGCGGCGAGCGCCTCCCGGTAGAGCATCCCGTCGGCGGCGTTCGTGAGCCGGCGCGAGCGGAGGACCGCCCCGAGCTCGTCGGGGAGGCGGGCGACCGGGCTCGCCTGGACGATCAGGGCTTCGGCGCGAAACTCCCCCCGCAGCGCGGCGACCGCCCGCTCCGCATGTTCCCGGACGGATCGGCGCACCCGTTCCACCAGCGCGGAGGCTTCGGCGAGATCCAGCTCCAGCGCCTCGTGGTGGTAGGGCGCGGTCGGAAGCTCGCCGGCGATCAGGACGACCGTGCGGCGATCGAGGAGGACCGGGGCGCCCGCCTCGACTCCCAGGGTGACGAGCACCGCCCGCGCGTAGTGGTCCGAGGCTCCGGTGACGGCTCGCATCCCGGCAGCGGCGTTCAGGATCGCCTCGCCGGAGCCCGGAAGATACGGCGGTAGCGGGCGACTTCCTCCGGGTCGCCGGTGCTCTTCTCCGGGTCGTCGCTCAGCTTGACGATGGGACGCCCGTTCGCGGCCACCGGTTTCACGACGACCGGGTAGTTCGGGAGCCCGCAGTCGTGGGTCAGGTTCGTCCCCCAGCCGTACGCGGTGCGGATCTGCCCGCGAAACCGCTCGTCGAGGTCCAGGATCGCGGGCAGGTCGAGCCCGTCGCTGAAGACGAGCGTCTTCTCGCGGGGATCGAGACCCTGGCCGCGGTACCAGCGGACGACGCGCTCGCCGTAGGCCGCCGGGTCGCCCGAGTCGTGGCGGACCCCGCGAAAGCGCCGGGCGCGGTCCCGGCCGAGCGCGGCGAACCAGGCTTCGGAGCCGAAGGTGTCGGTGAGGAAGACGGAGAGCGGCTCGCCGTAGAGATCCCACCAGGCATCCATCATCCGGTTCGGCGAAGCGGCGACGGCTTCCCGTTCGCCGAGCGCCGCCCCCACCATGAACACCTCGTGGGCGATCGTCCCGACCGGGACGAGTCCGTGGCGGCGGGCGGACTCGGCGCAGGAGGCGCCGAAGAACTGCTCGGGAAGGGCGTCTGCGAGCCGTTCCTCCACCTCGAACTGCCAGCGCCGCGACAGCCGGCGACGGGTGCCGAACGAGGCGAACCGGATCTCCGGGCGCCGTCGGAGCGCCTCGATCTTCGCGCGGAGCCGCTCCCGGCCCACGAACTCCGCCTCCCGGACCGCCCCGGCCCCGCCGAGTTCGGCGCGGGCGGCGAGCTCGGTGAGCACCGAGAGGATCAGCGTCTCCCAGAGGATCGTCTCGGGCCAGCGATCCTCGACCTCGAGCCGGAAGTCGCCGCCGCGGGCTTCGACCTCGACCGGGGGGAGTCGCAGCCCGGCGAGGAATCCGAGGTAGTCCTCGCCGAAGCGACCGGCGGGCGGCGTGTTCCGGAGCCAGTCGAGCTCGGCGGCGCTGAACGAGAGCCCCCGGACCTCGGCGAGCGCTTCTCGGAGCGCCTCGACCGGGACCAGGCGGGCGAGCCCGGCGCCGGGGGTGCGGCAGATCAGCCGGTAGCGGACCGGGAGGTCGCGATGGCGCCGGAAGGCGAACTGCCCCATCGTGAACTTGTAGAAGTCCACCTCGAGCAGGGAGGCGACCGGGGGCGGCGCCGTCAGCAGCCGGTGGATAGAGCGCCCCGCATGGGAATCCGTCCTCGAAGCGATGGGGGACCCCATCGTCCGGGCGGATGCCGGGCGCCTTCCCCACCGGATGGCGGCCCGAATCGCTTGCGCGATCCGTTCCGCCCCCTTTCGCGGGGAGGGAGGCCCCTCCCCGGCGGCGCTTCGCGCCGCGTCGGCGCGCGAGGGACTTTCTCCACCGCCCGTCAGGTCGGGAAACCGGGCCACTCCTCCAGCGGGTCCGTGGTCGAGACCCGCGCCATTCCGGCGCGCTCGAAGTCCGAGAAGGCCTCGTCCGCGGCCTCGGTGAAGTCGGCGCCGGGGACGACCACCGGCGAGGTCGCGTCCTCGAGCAGGTACACTTGGCGCGCGAGGCCGCGCGAGCCGTCCGGATCGCGCCGGACGATCTCGTCGCGGAGGTCGGCGACGGTCCAGGCCACGCAGTGGCTCTTCGCCTGTCCGGCGACCACCAGCGCGTCGTAGCCGAGCAGGCGGTCGAGGAGGGCGCGGTTCGGTGTGGCGATCGCGGCGCCGTCCGCCCCCTCGAGTACCTCGGGGCGGAGCACCGAGTAGTTCTCGGTGAGCGGGTTCTGGCCCTTCGGCTCGAAAACCGGCGGTGCCGAGCGCGCGATCGAGTGGAAGAACACCGCTTCCTCGATCACCGGGACGACCGCGTGCCCCGCGCCCCCGAGCATCGCGTGGTACGGCCAGATCACGAGCGTGTACTTCCCCTGTGCCTCGAGCCGGCGGCAGTAGTGGAGCGCGTGCCGGGCGAGGGCGTCCGGGTCGAGCCCCGCCGCCGGCGCCGCTTCGGGGTTCACCCGGTAGCGGCCCGACTCGAGGTCGGCCGCCGTGATCTGCGAGTAGGGGGCCGGCGGTTCGCCGCGCCGGTCCAGGAAGAAGTGAGCGTGGAAGACCTGGATCGCGGAGTGGGTGTCGAGGGTGAGCACGATCTCGGTGATCCGGTCGAGGCGCTGGTAGAGGAACTGGCAGAGCCGCCAGGAGTCCCTGACCGCGCCGAGCCCCGACCGCCCCGCGACGAAGAGCTCGCCGCCGGGCAGGCAGAAGGTGTTCTGGCAGTCCACGAGGAGCAGGCCGATCCGGGGGGAGTCGCCGGCCGCCGGGGTGATCGAGTGTTCCCGGGCCCAGGCCCGGGCGGTGGCGGCGCGGTCCTCGTAGGCGACCCGGTAGAGCTGGCCGACGCGCCCGGAGTCGAAGAAGTCGGGGATCGGGAGGGACATCGTCGGGCGGCGCACCCACGGGATGCGCCACGATCCCGACTAGGCTAACAGGCTGTGGTGAAAGTCCCTTGGGCACAGACGCGGCGCGCAGCGCCGCCGGGGAGGGGCGCGGGGAGGGTTCCCCATCCCCGCGAAAGACGGTGGGGCGAATCGCGGAAGCGATTCGACCCACCTGCCCGTGGGAAGAGTGCCCCGCATCCCCGAATCGGGGTCGATTCCGGTTCCCTGCCCGGAGCGGCGCGGATGCGGGGGACTTGTTCCACGGGCTGCTGACACCCCGATGCTCGATCCCGACCGGATCCGCCGCGACCCGGAGGGCGTCGCCGCGCGGCTGCGGCAGCGCGGGCACGACGGGAACCTCTCCGGGATCCTGGCCCGGTTCGAGGAGCGCCGGACGCTCCAGGCGGCGATCAGCGAACTCCGCGCCGGGCTCAAGGCGAAGAACCGCAGGGTCGGCGAGCTCTACCGCCGGGGGGAGCGCGAGGCCGCCGACCGGTTGCGCGGGGAGCTCCGGGCCGCGCCCGACGAGGTCTCGGAGCGCGAAGCGCGGATGCGCGAGACCGATTCCCTGCCCGGAGCGGTGCGGATGCGGGGGACTTGTTCCGCGGGCTGCTGACACCCCGATGCTCGATCCCGACCGGATCCGCCGCGACCCGGAGGGCGTCGCCGCGCGGCTGCGGCAGCGCGGGCACGACGGGAACCTCTCCGGGATCCTGGCCCGGTTCGAGGAGCGCCGGACGCTCCAGGCGGCGATCAGCGAACTCCGCGCCGGGCTCAAGGCGAAGAACCGCAGGGTCGGCGAGCTCTACCGCCGGGGGGAGCGCGAGGCCGCCGACCGGTTGCGCGGGGAGCTCCGGGCCGCGCCCGACGAGGTCTCGGAGCGCGAAGCGCGGATGCGCGAGACCGAGAGCGAGCTCGAAGCGCTCCTGCTCGAGCTGCCGAACCTGGCCGCGGAGGAGGCGCCGGTCGGCGACGAGTCCGCAAACCTGGAGGTGAGGCGGGTCGGATCGCCGCGCACCTTCGACTTCGAACCGAAGG
Source organism: uncultured Acidobacteriota bacterium (assembly GCA_964347715.1). Lineage (GTDB taxonomy): Bacteria > Acidobacteriota > Vicinamibacteria > Marinacidobacterales > Marinacidobacteraceae > CAYGAO01. The sequence continues at coordinate 8,895 of CAYGAO010000054.1, read as the reverse complement.
CTCACCACGAGCTCGGGACCGCGCTCGGAATGCTGGACCTGCCGCGGGCGGCGAAGCTGAGCGGCTCCCGGTTCGCCGTCCTGACCGGCGCCGGGGCGCGGCTCGAGCGGGCCCTGATCCGGTTCATGCTCGATATCCAGACGAAGGAACACGGCTACGAGGAGGTCTGGCTCCCGTTCCTGGTCTCCTCGCGGGCGCTCCGGGGGACCGGCCAGCTCCCGAAGTTCCGCGACGATCTCTTCAAGGCGGAGGGGCGCGACCTCTATCTGATCCCGACCGCCGAGGTGCCGCTCACGAACCTCCACGCCGGGGAGACCCTCGCCGGGAAGGACCTGCCGAAGCGTTACACCGCGTACACCCCGTGCTTTCGCAGCGAGGCCGGCGCCCACGGGAGGGACACCCAGGGACTGATCCGTCAGCACCAGTTCGACAAGGTCGAGCTGGTGAAGGTGACCGACGCCGAGAGCTCCGACGACGAACTCGAGTCGCTCACCGTCGACGCCGCGCGCATTCTCGACCGGCTCGAACTGCCCTACCGGGTCGTCCTGCTCGCGACCGGGGACATGGGGGTCGCCGCCCGGAAGACCTACGACCTCGAGGTCTGGCTGCCGTCGGCGGGCGCCTATCGGGAGATCAGCTCGTGCAGCAACTGCGGCGACTACCAGGCGCGCCGCGCCGGGATCCGCTACCGGGCGGCGCCGGGCGAGCGCGCGCGCTTCTGCCACACGCTCAACGGGTCGGGACTCGCGGTGGGGCGCACCTGGCTCGCCATCCTCGAGAACTTCCAGGAGGCCGACGGCAGCGTCCGGGCGCCGGAGGCGCTCGCGCCGTATCTCGACGGCCTGCGGGTGCTCGCTCCCGAGTAGCCGCCGGCGGGCGAGCGGCCAGGTCATCCCGGCGGTCCGCCGGCTCCGAAGGCGACCGCGGGCGGAGGGAGAGGGATTCGAACCCCCGGACCCTTGCGGGCCAGTGGTTTTCAAGACCACCGCCTTCGGCCGCTCGGCCATCCCTCCGGCTCGATCGGCGGGCGGGGCCGCTACCGGGGCTTCGGCAGCGCCTCGAGCATCTGCTTCGCGGTCGCCGCCGCGACGCTCTCCGGCTCGACCTCGATCGCCATCTCGAGGTGTTCGGCGGCCACCTCGAGTTCGCCCTTGTTCAGATAGACCATCGCGATCTGGAGGTGGGGCTCGGCCCAGTCGAGCCGCCGGTCCGACGCCTCCTGGTAGAACTCGATCGCCTTGTCCATCTCGCCGTTCTGGAAGTAGATCTGCGCGACGTTGAACGGGATGATCTCGTCGTCGGTCGCGTTGATCGCGGACTCGAAGTAGGTAACCGCGGTGTCCAGATCGCCCGCCGCGACCGCGATGTCGGCGAGCGCGACGAGCGCCGCCGGGTGCTCCGGCTCCTGGTCGAGGACGGCCTGGTAGGCCACCCTCGCATCGTCGGCCCGGTCCAGCTCGCGGAGGACGGCGCCCCGGTTCAGGTTCACCTGGTACACGGTCGGGTCGCTCGCGAGCACCTCGTCGTACTTCACCAGCGCTTCCTCGAACCGCCCGGCCTGGTGGAGCTCCTGCGCCTCGGCGAGGAGCCCCCCGCCGGTGCCGGCGGACTGGCCCATCTGGACGCGCTCGAGGATCAGGTCCATGTCCGGGTTCTTGCCCGCCTGGCGCATCGGCGCCTGGTAGTTGTAGGGCATGAAGCCGGGCGCGCTGACCGCGAAATCGTAGGTCCGGCTGCGAAACCCCAGGATGGCCCAGCGGCCCCGTTCGTCGGTGGTCGTCTCGAGCAGGCGGGCCGAATCCCCCGCCTGCGCGGTGACGGTGGCCCCCGCGATCGGATTCCCTTCCTGGTCCTTGACGGTCCCGGAGACGCGCCCGGTGCCCATCTGGGCGAGGGCGGTCTGGGCGAGCAGCAGCAGACCCGCGGCCACGGCCGCGTTGCGGAAGCGTTCGTTCGTTCTCATGGGAGGTCTCCTTCGCCTTCCCCAGGAAAGCGAACCCGGCGATGCGGCGCGTGACCTGCCGGGGGAGGAGGACTCGTCCGACCGGCTGCGCCGTCCCGGCGGCATCCCCGCGTCCCGTCTGGCTGGGAAGCAGGGACTCGAACCCCGATTCCACGGTCCAGAGCCGTGTGTCCTGCCATTGGACGACTTCCCAGTCTCACGCCGATTCGGGAGGATAGCAGACCGGATCCGGGTCGGCCGCTTCCGACGCGGGGAGGGCGAGGTACCATCCCGTCGCCGTGGGCGAAACCCGGCCCGGGCGTGCGCTGGAGAGGTGCTGGAGTGGCTGAACAGGGCTGCCTGCTAAGCAGTTGCGCGGGATTCCGCGCCGAGGGTTCGAATCCCTCCCTCTCCGCGGGGCGGGCCTTCCTCCTGCTGCTCGCGCTCGCCTCTCCCGCCGCCGCCTTCCAGCCGAGTGGCGGGGTGGACGGCGTCGTCGCCGACCAGACCGGCGGCGTGCTCCCCGGGGCGCGGGTGACGCTCGTGCTCGCCGGACGCGGCGTCCGTCGCACGCAGGTCACCGGGCCCTCGGGGCGGTTCGGGTTCTCCGGGCTCCGGCCGGGCGACTACCGGATCCTGGCGACGCACCCCGGATTCCAGGACTCCCCGCCGGCGGAGGTGAGCGTCGAAGCCGGCTCCATCGCGGAGGTGCGGCTCGAACTCGCCCTCGCCGGGATCACCGAGGAAGTCTCGGCGGTGTCCCGGCGGCCGCTCGCGCTCCGCGGCAGCGGAGTCCGCGAAACGGTGGACCGGCCGGTGCTCGAGGACCTGCCGAACACCCGCGACCTCTGGACGGTGCTCGAGCAGACGCCGGGCGTGCTGATGTCGAAGATCAACGTCGGCGGCGCCGAGAGCGGCCAGCAGTCGCTCTTCTCCGCGGCGGGTTCGGCCTGGACGCAGAACCAGTACTTCCTGAACGGGGTGAATGTGACCGACCCGGCCGCGCTCGGGGCGAGCATCACCTACTACTCGTTCGACAGCTTCGAGGAGATCGAGGTCTCGACCGCCGGCCACCGCGCCGAGATCCGGACACCCGGGGTGTTCCTGAACATCGTGACCCGCCGGGGCGGCAACGAGTTCGCCGGGGGCGGGAGCTTCTTCTGGGAGCACGAGCGGTTCCAGTCCGAGAACCTCGACGACGCGCTCCGGGCGCGCGGGGTGGGGCAGGCGAACCGGCTGAAGCAGCTCCTCGACTGGAGCGCCGATCTCGGCGGCCCGATCCACCGGGATCGCGCCTGGTTCTACCTGAGCTACGGACGCTTCCGGGTCGAGCCCTTCCTGCCCGGGTTCTTCTTCGAGAACGGGGAGCCCGGGGTGGACCTGACCGAGCTCGACACGCTGACCGCGCGCGCGAGCTTCAGCGTGGCCGAGGACCACGAGATCGGGGCGTTCTTCTACCGGAACGACAAGTTCCGGCCGTACCGGAACGCGAGCCTCTTCCGCCCGCGCCCGGAGAACACCTTCTATCAGGACTCGGTGACCTCGCTCGGCCAGCTCTTCTGGTCGGGGGCCTTCGACGAGTCGCTGCTCGTCGAGGCCCGGCTGAGCCGGGTGGATCTCTACTTTCCGTACGGCCAGCAGCCGGATCGCGAGCCCGAGTTCTCCCGCTGGGAGCTCAACAACGGCATCTGGTACGGGGGCTCGGGCCGGAACACGATCTACGAGCGCGACCGCTGGCAGGCGACCGCCGCGGCGACGCTCTTTCGGGACGGCGCCGGCGGAACGCACGAGTTCAAGGCCGGCTTGGAGTTCTCCCACAACCCGACCCGGACGACCGACGACCTCCACGGCGGCATCGTCTATATCCACGACCGGGTCCGGCCGATCGAGGTCACGCTCTACAACGATCCGGTCGTCGCCGAGAACTTCACCCGGAACCTCGGGTTCTACGCGCAGGACAGCTTCGTCCGGGGCCGGTTCGCGCTCGAGTACGGATTTCGCGCCGACTGGTCGGGGGCCGGATACCCGGACCAGGAGAACGAACCCGGACCGTGGACCGGGGTCTTCGAGGAGCTCGGCGTACCGCGGCAGACCGAGGGGCGCCGGGGTCTGGTCTCCTGGCTCGGGATCGCTCCGAGGCTCGGGGCGAGCTACCGGCTCACCGCCGACGGGCGCACGGTGCTGCGCCTGAGCGCGGCGCGCTACCTCCACCAGCTGAGCACCAGCGTGCCGCGATACGCGAACCCGAACGCGCGCGCCTCGGCGCGATTCCGCTTCTCGGACCGGAACTTCAACGCCGTCGTGGACCCCGGCGAGCTGGACCCCGGGGTCCCGCTCTCGGTCTTCATCCCGGTGCGGAACGAGGTGGATCCGGATCTCGCCCAGCCCTCGACGCTCGAGGCGACGCTCGGGATCCATCGGGAGGCGCCCGGGGGAATCACCGTCGGCCTCACCGGCATCTGGCGCGTCGAGCGGAACCTGATCGAGGACACCGACATCGGGGTTCCGGCGAGCGCCTGGATCCCGACCCCGCATGTGGATCCGGGCCGGGACTTCGTTCGCGGCAGCAGCGACGATGTGCCGCTGACCCTGTGGCTCCAGGACCCGGCGACGCTCGGGCAGAGCCGGTTCCGGCTCGAGAACCCGGGAATCGGGGCGAGCTACCGGGGACTGATCCTCGAGGCCAGGAAGCGCTACGAGTCCGGGTGGCAGCTCCTCGCCTCGCTCACCGTGAGCCGCTCGACCGGCTGGCTCCCCGGCCCCGGAGAACAGCGCGACGAGGGGACCGGGTTCCCCGGGCCGCTCCTCGACAACCCGAACCACCAGGACCTGCACGAGGGCCCGACCTTCTGGGACCGTCCGTTCATCGCCCGCGCCTCGGGCAGCTACCGGCTGCCGTGGGGTTTCGCGCTCGCCGGCTCGTTCCGGGCGCATTCGGGCTGGCCGAACTACCGCTCGGTCATCTTCACCGAGACGCTCTCCGGAGACCCCCTGCCGCAGGGGAGCACCGAGGTGATCGTCGAGCCGCCGGGGGCCGCGCGTTCACCGGCGGTGCCGCTGCTCGACCTGCGCCTCGACCACCGGCTCGGCCTCCCCGGCGGGGCGGAATGGTCCACGACGCTCGATGTGTTCAACGTGCTGAACTGGAACCATGTGGTCGGCGAGGGTTCCCGGGACGACTCCTTCGGCGCGGTCGTCGGGATCCTGCCGCCGCGGGTCGCCCGCGTCGGGGTTCGCCTCCGGTTCTGAATCGGAGGCGGCCTCAGCCTCTTGCGCGGGTAGGGAGGACCCTCCCCGGCGGCGCTTCGCGCCGCGTCAACGCGCGCGGGACTTTCTCCACCGCCTGTCGTCAGCAGCCGGTGGACAAGGCGCCCCGCATGGGAATCCGTCCTCGAAGCGATGCGGAACCCCACCGTCCGGGCGGACGCGGGGCGCTTCCCCCACCGGGTGGCGGACCGTATCGCTCGCGCGATCCGGGCCGCCCGCTTTCACGGGGAGGGAGGACCCTCCCCGGCGGCGCTTCGCGCCGCGTCAACGCGCGGGGGACTTTCGCCACCGCCTGTCAGAGCTCGAGCAGAAGCGCGGCGAGGAGCGCGGCGCGGCGCGGGAGGTCCCGGGTCTCGACCCGCTCGTGGCGCGCGTGGGCGCCGTCGCCGAGCGGGCCGAGCCCGTCGAGCACCGGGACCCCGAGGCCGGCGGCGAAGTTCCCGTCCGAGCCGCCGCCCGCGGCTCCCTCGCCGAGTTCCCAGTCGAGCTCCGCCGCGAGACCGCGGGCGTGGCGGTAGAGCCGCTGGACGCCCGCGTCCCGGACGAGCGGGGGCCGGTTCAGGCCGCCGGTCCACTCGGCGCGCGCCTCGGGGTGCTCCGGAGCGAGGTTCCGGAGCGCGGCGAGGACCCGCTCCCCCTCGGCGCGGTCGTCGGCGCGGATGTCGAGGTCCGCGGAGGCTTCCGCGGGGACCACGTTCGTGCGCGAGCCGCCCCGGATCACCCCGAGATTCACGGTGACCCCGCGGTCCGGGGCCGAGAGCGCGGCGGCGGCGAGGCCGATCCGGGCGAGCTCGACGATCGCGTTGATCCCGCGCTCGGGGTCGAGTCCGGCGTGGGCGGCGCGTCCCTCGACCCGCACGCGGACGATGCCGACCCCGCGGCGGCTCGTCTTCGCGGCTCCGCCCGGAAGCGAGGGCTCGGTCACGAGGCAGGCCGCGGCGCCCTCCGCCTCGGCCTCGATCAGCTCGCGGCTCGCGGTGCTGCCGGCTTCCTCGTCGGTGTTCCAGACGATCCCGACCGGCCGGCGCGGTGCGAGCCCGCTGCGGTCGAGGGCTCGGAGCGCCCAGATCGTCTGGACCAGACCGGCCTTCATGTCATAGACGCCGGGGCCCCGGGCCACTCCGTCCTCGAGGCGGAACGGGAGTTCGGCGAGCGTCCCGCGCGGCCAGACGGTATCCAGATGGCCGAGGAGGAGCAGCGGGCGCTTGGCGTTCGCCTCCCCCGCGACGCGGATCCGGAGATGGGGGCCGCGGCGGGGATCCCGGGTCTCGACGCGCTCGATGGCCGCGCGAGCCAGGAAGCCAGACGCCCCGGCAGTCAGCTCGCCCGCCGCCGCATCGCCCATCCGGGCGGTCGCTTCGGGGTCGTCGGTGGGCGATTCGATCTCGACGAAGCGCCGCAGCAGCTCCTCCATCGCGGCCCGCTCGGGGGCGAGCCGGGCGAGCAGGCCGCGGATGTCCGCCCGGCCCGGCAGGGGGCGGCCCGGGGACCGGGGCTCCGGGCCGCCCGCGTCGCAGCTACTCGACGAGCTGATTCCGGACCTCCTGCAGCACCGCGATCCGCTCCACCAGCGCCGGGTCCGCCACCCCAAGATCCACCGCGTGCTGGAGGTGCTCGGCAGCCTCGGCGACCCGCTGGTAGTCGGCGTCGGTCGCGGGGCAGCCGACCTGCGCGGCCTGGAGCCGCTCGCCGAACGCCGCGTCCTTGAGGCGGCAGGGCCCGTACTGCAGCTGGGCGGTGATCGCCCAGGCGAGCCAGCGGTGCGGCTCACCCCAGCTCTCGAGCCCGGCGGCGGCCTCGGTGAACTGGGCCTCGGCGCCGGCGAAGTCGCTCGACCCCATGTAGGCCTGGCCGAGCGCGTAGCGCGCGACCGCGAGGTCGCTTGGGTCGCCGTCGTCCGGGAACGCATCGATCACCGGTTCGAGCGTCGGGGCGACCCGGTCGAGCGCCTGGGTGGAGAACAGCGCGATGCCGAACTCCACCTGGTTCAGCGGGCTGTCCGGATCGGCGGCCACCGCCGCCTCGGCGGCGGTCAGCGATCCCGCGAGATCCTGGGCCTGGCGCAGCGCCTTCGCCTTCTCGCGGTGCGCCGCGCCGAGTCCGGCGCGAGCGGCGGCGTGCGCCGGATCGGCGGCCACCGCCGCTTCCATCTCGGACACCGCCTCGTCGTGGTTCCGGGCGGCGATCGCGAACCGGCCGAGGGCGAGGTGCGCCTCGGCGCGGGCGGCCGGCGCGGAGTTCTCGAGCGTCGTGACCTTGCGGTAGTAGGTCGCCGCCTGCGAGGTGTTCTCCTGGGCCTCGTACACCTGGGCGAAGGCGAGGTTCGCCGCCGGATCGTCGGCGTTCACCGTGATCGCCATCGCCAGGTCGCCGTAGGCCTCGGCCTGGTTGCCGAGCGCGTTGTTCGCGAGCCCCCGGATCCCGTAGGCCTCGGTGAGCTGGTCGTTCAGGTCGAGCGCCGCGGTGGCCGCCTCCACCGCCGCCTGGAAGTCCTCCCGGGCGAAGTAGATGTCGGCGAGCCCGGCGTGGGCGCGCGCGGTGTCCGGATCGATCTCGACGGCGCGACGGAAGGAGGCTTCGGCGGCCTCCCAGTCTTCGGCCGCCGCGGAGGCGAGCCCGAGCGTGGAGTGGGCGACGGCGCTCTCCGGCTCGATCTCGAGCGCTCGCCGGGCGATGTCGGCGGCCTCGGTCAACTGGCCCTGGCGCGCCATGCTCGCGCCGAGTCCGAGCAGGACCTCGACCCCGGGGTCCGGGTTCAGCTCGAGGACCTTCCGCCCGGCCTCGATGACCCGGACATCGTTCTCGAGCATCGCGTAGGCGGTCGTCATCTCGGTCCACGCCTCGAGGATCTCCTCGTCGTCCTCGAGGCCGGGAGCGGCGAGCGCGTAGGTGCTCGCGACGTTTTCCCACTCCTCGAAGTTCCGGTACACCCGGGCGAGCTCGAGCCGCACATCGTGGCGGTCCGGGTAGTCCTGGAGCACCCGGAGGAACAGCCCCCCGGCCTGGCTCCAGGCGGCCTGGGCCGCTTCGGGGTCGCCGTCGCGGACCGCCTCCGCGGCGTCATCGAGGTGATCCTCGGCGATGTCGAGCGCGCGCGAGACCTCGCGCCGGGTCAGCGGCTCCTCTTCCTGGTCCTGGGCGAGGGACGGCGGGGGAACGGCCGCCAGGGCGAGCCCGATCGCGCCGGGGAGCGCGAACCGGCGGAGAAGGGCGGAGCAACGACGCATCGTGAAGAACATGAAACCCTCCGGCAGACGAGCCGCCATCCCGAGAACGCCCGTCCCGCGCCGGATCGTAACAGCCTGTCCGAAAGGCGCCGGGAGCAGCGGGGGGCGGTCAACAGACGGCCGGCGAGGCCGGGATACCGGGCATATCGGCCGAAGCGCGCCGAAGGAGCGTCTCGACCGGGATGCCGGCCGCGCTACCCGGCCCACGGGTCGCCGGCGCGGCGGACCGGATCGCGCGAGCGATTCGGGCCGCCATCCGGTGGGGAAAGCGCCCCGCATCCGCCCGGACGACGAGGTCCCCATCTCTTCGAGGACGGATTCCCATGCGGGGCGCTCTATCCACGGGCTGCTGACAGGCGGTGGTGAAAGTCCCCCGGGGTACTGACGCGGCGCGAAGCGCCGCCGGGGAAGAGTGCCCCGCATCCCCGAATCGGGGTGGATTCCGGTTCCCTTCCCGGA
>CAYGAO010000053.1:0-14030 GCA_964347715.1 uncultured Acidobacteriota bacterium | reverse complement strand
GGCGGCGCTTCGCGCCGCGTCGGCGCGCGAGGGACTTTGTCCACAGCCTGTCAGGAACCGAGGTAGTCCACCGCCGCTTCGAGGTTCGACAGCGGCGGGGAACAGACGCCGCCGCGGCAGGGCAGGAACGAGACTTTGTCGGTTCCGCGTTCCTTCGCGTTCGCGGCGGCGGCGCGGAGCGCGGGGAGGCTGCCGTCCTCTCCGGGGTCGGCGACGAGCACGACCGCGTTCTCCGAGGGGACGCGCCAGAGCCGCTCGACCGCCCGGCGCGTCGCCCGCGCCCGCTTCGGCCCGACGACCACGATCTGGCGCGGCTCGGCGAGGTAGCGCAGCACCGCCCCGAGGAGGGTCGGAAACGCCGCCGGGCTCTCGTTCGCCTGGGGAAGGAACGCCAGGAGGGTCGCCCGCGCGGCCTCGCGGCGAGCCGGAGAACCGGTGATCGCGGCGAGGCGCAACAGCGCTTCGGCGGCGGTCGCGTTCCCCGACGGCAGCGCGCCGTCGTGGCCGGTCCGGGTGCGGACCGGAAGCGCCTCGTGGTCGTCCGCGGTCGTGAAGTAGCCGCCGCCCGGCGCCGCGAAGTGCGCGGCGAGGAGGTCGGCCGCCTCTCCGGCGGCGGCGAGCCAGCGCTCGTCGAAATCGCTCTCGAAGAGGTCGAGGAGCGCCTGGATCCAGAACGCGTGGTCGTCGAGCATCGCCGGGACCCGCGCCCGTCCCAGGCGCCATGACGCCGAGTAGCGCCCGGCGGCGCAGAGGTTCCCGAGCAGGAACCGCCCGGCGGCCTGGGCCGTTTCGAGCGCGTCCGGATCGCCGAACGCCCGGTGCGCGCGGGCGAAGGCCGAGACCGCGAGTGCGTTCCAGGAGAGGAGCACCTTGTCGTCGAGCGCGGGCCCGACCCGCTCGGCGCGCGCGGCGAGGAGCCGTTCCCGGGCGGCGGCGAGCGTGCCGCGAACCGAGTCCTCCGGGACACCGAACCGCTCGGCGAGTTCGGCGTCCGGAAGCGCGCGCCGGAGCACGGTGCGCTCCTCCCGGCTCCCTTCGGGCCGGAGATCGTGGGCGGCGGCGAAGAGCGGCGCGTCCTCCCCGAGGACCGCTTCGACTTCCGGCGCCGTCCAGGTGTAGTAGCGCCCCTCTTCGCCTTCGGTGTCCGCATCGAGGGAGCAGCCGAAGGCGCCCCCGGCGTTTCGGAGTTCGCGCCGCATCCAGTCGAGCGCCCGTCGCGCCGCCTCCCGGAGCCCGGGATCGCCCGAGATCCGGAAGGCGAGCGAGTAGTTCGGGACGAGCAGCGCGTTGTCGTACAGCATCTTCTCGAAGTGCGGCACGCGCCACTCCGCATCCGTCGAATAGCGGTGGAACCCGCCGCCGAGCTGGTCGGCGATCCCGCCGTCCGCCATCTTCGAGAGCGTGAGCCGGGTGGCGGCGAGCGCCTCCGCGTTCCCGGTCTCCAAGTGATGGCGAAGCAGCAGCGCCAGCTGGGAGCTCGGCGGGAATTTCGGCGCCCCGCCGAAACCGCCGTGCCGCCGGTCGTGGTTCCGGAGCAGCTCCCGGACGGCGCGGGAGACGGGCTCCGAGGTGATCAGCTCCCCGCGCCGCGCGAGCCGTTCGGGAAGCGCCGCCGCCTGCCGCATCCGTTCGAACAGCCGCCGGCCCCGCTGGAGCAGCTCGCCCCGGCGGGCCCGGTCGGCCCAGAGCGAGGCCACCCCGTCGAGCACCTGCCGCAAGCCGGGGCGTCCGAAGCGGCTCTCGGGCGGGAAGTAGGTCCCGCCGAAGAACGGGGTCCCGTCCGGCGACAGGAACGCGGTGAGCGGCCAGCCGCCGGACCCGGTGGTCGCCTGGACGAAAGCCATGTAGATCTCGTCCAGATCGGGCCGCTCCTCGCGGTCCACCTTCACCGGGACGAAGGAGTGGTTCATCACCCGCGCGAGGTCATCGTTCTCGAACGACTCCCGCGCCATCACATGGCACCAGTGGCAGCTGGAGTACCCGATCGAGAGCAGGACCGGGGCGTCCCGTTCGCGCGCCGCCGCGAAGGCGGCGGGGCCCCACGGCTGCCAGTGGACCGGGTTGTTCCGGTGCTGGAGCAGGTAGGGGCTCGTCTCTTCGGAGAGCCGATTACGGGATTCGGACACGGCGACCTCGGCGCGGGGTCAACAGCCGGGGAGGAGGGGACGCGAGGAGGCGCGCGGGGACGGCATCCGCGGGCGCCGGGATCGGGAAGGGTGGGCGGCCGAACGCCGGGTCACGCCGTCCACGGGGCGGCGAGGCCGAGCCGCTCAGGAACCGGGAGCCGGCTCGCCGGCGCACCGTTCCCCGCCCCAGCGGACCACCGCGGTGCCGATCGTGAGCCCCGCGCCCACCGAGCTGAAGAGCAGCAGGTCCCCCGGGTTCACGAGCGAGCGGTCGAGCGCGTCCCGGAGCGCGGTGGGAATCGAGGCCGCGGTGGTGTTCCCGTACTTCTGGACCGTCTTGACCACCCGCTCCGGAGCGAGTTCGAGGCGCTTCGCGATCGCGTCGATGATGCGCGCGTTCGCCTGGTGGCACACGAGGAACGAGATGTCCCCGCGGGAGAACCCGAGCTCCCCGAGCAGCTCGTCGGCAGCCTCGGCGGAACTCCGCACCGCGAAGCGGAAGACCGCCTGCCCCTGCTGGCGGACGAAGTGCTCCCGCCGGTCCACCGTCTCGTGCGACGGCGGCCGGAGGCTGCCCCCCGCGGGCATGTTCAGGAGATCCCGTCCGGACCCGTCCACCTGGTTGTTGAACCCGAGGATGCCCTCGGAATCCTCGGCGGGCTCGAGCAGCACCGCGCCGGCGGCGTCGCCGAAGAGGATGCAGGTCGTCCGGTCCTCGTAGTCGGTGATCGAGCTCATCACATCGGCCCCGATCACGAGCGCCCGGTCGGCGGCCCCGCTCGCCACATACTGGCTGCCGGCGGAGAGCGCGAAGTTGAAGCCGCTGCAGGCGGCCGAGAGATCGAATCCCCAGGCGTGGCGGGCGCCGATCTGGTCCTGGACGAGGCACGCCGTCGCCGGGAAGGACATGTCCGGGGTCACGGTGGCGACCACGATCAGGTCGAGGTCGTCGGGCGAGATGCCGCGACGCTCGAGGGCGTCCTTCGCGGCGCGCGAGGCGAGGAAGGAACAGCCGGTGCCTTCCTCCACGACGCGCCGCTCGCGGATCCCGGTCCGGGCGACGATCCACTCGTCGGAGGTATCCACGATCCGCTCGAAGTCGGCGTTCGTGAGCACCCGGTCGGGCAGGTAGGCGCCCACCGAGGTGATCGCCACCCGGCGCACGGCTCCGCCCGAAGGCGTCTTCAGGAAGCGCTTGCGGATCACGATGCGGCGCCCGGGGCGGCAGCGCCGGCCCGGGGAGACCGGAGATGGTACGCCACCGGGGGCGAGAAGGCCCGGCGATAGCAGGCAGTGGGGAGGGTCCGCCCTCCCCGCGAAAGCGGGCGGAACGGATCGCGTGAGCGATACGGTCCGCCATCCGGTGGGGAAGGCGCCCCGCATCGGCCCGGACGAGGGGGTTCCCCGTCTCTTCGAGGACGGATTCCCGTGCGGGGCGTTTTGTCCACGGGCTGATAATGACCCCGATGGAACCGAAGCCGCGCCACCGGCCCCGGAAACGAGCGGCGGCGTTCTACGATCTCGACGGGACGCTGATCCGCACGAATCTCGTCCATGTCCTCGGCTACTACGCGAGAAACGACCAGGGCCTCCTGAAGAGCCTCGGGAGCACCTTGGCCACCGTCGCCGGGATCCCGCTCTTCCTGGCGACCGATCTGGTCAGCCGGCGGCTCTTCAACGACAGCTTCTTCAAGTGGTACCGGGGACAGTCGCGGGACCGGCTGCGTTTCCTCGCCGACGAACTCCACGAGCGGGTCATCCGCCCCGCCATCTATCCCGGAACGCGCGCGCTCATCGAGAACTCCCGCCGGTGCGGGCTCCGCCAGGTGGTCGTCACCGGCGCCCTCGAGGTGTCCATCCGACCGCTGCTCGACGATCTCGGGATCGACGACTTCGTGGCGAACCGGCTCGAGTTCGCCGACGGGCGCGCGACCGGGCGGCTCTCCCCGCCGGTGCTCGCCAGCGCGACCAAGGCGCTCTGGATCCGCGAGTACGCGGAACGCGAGGATCTCTCGCTGAACGACAGTTACGCCTACGCCGACAGCATGTCGGATCTCCCCATGCTCAGCGTCGTCGGCCATCCGACCGCCACGAACCCCGACTTCCGCCTGAAGTACACCGCGCGGCGCCACGACTGGCCGGTGATCGACCTGGGTCGGCGAAGCCGGCCCCGATCCGCGCCCGAAGGAAGCCCCGCTCCATGACCCCCGCCCTCAGCCACCGGGCCGACCCCGGCATCGTCTTCATCGAGAAGGGATCGGCCGCGCGGGTCCTCCACTACGGGGAGGACTTCCTGGAGGAGCACCTCCCGGTCGGTACGCGGGTGATCTACCCGCCGCCGCCGATCCGGGGCCTCCCGAACCCGCGGGGCGCGATCCGCCACGCCCTGAACCACCCGCTCGGCTGCGATCCGCTCCACGCGCAGCTCCGCCCGGGGATGCGGGTCACGATCGCCCTCGACGACATCAGCCTGCCGCTGCCGCCGATGGCGACCCCCGATGTGCGCCAGACGGCGCTCGAGGTCGTCCTCGAGCTGCTCGCCGACCACGGAGTGGACGACATCCACCTGGTGATCGCCAACTCGCTCCACCGAAAGATGACCGAGACCGAGATGCAGCGGATGGTGGGCCGCGAGATCCACCGCGCGTTCTTCCCCGATCGCTACTACAACCACGACGCCGAAGCGCCCGACGGGATGGTGGCGCTCGGGGCCACCCACCACCGGGAGCCGGTGCGCGTGAACCGCCGCGCCGCCGAGAGCGACCTCGTCATCTACCTGAACATCAACCTCGTCCCGATGGACGGCGGCCACAAGTCGGTGACCGTGGGTCTTTGCGACTACGCCAGCCTGCGGCCGCACCACGAACCGCAGACGATCCGCGACAGCGACGGCTACATGGACCCCGCGCGCTCCGAGCTGAGCCGCAAGGTGGACCGGATGGGGGAGGTCGTGGACCGGCACCTGAACGTCTTCCATGTGGAGACGGTGCTGAACAACCGGATGTATTCGGATCCGCTCGGCTTCCTCGCGAAGAACGAGGACGACTTCACCGACCTCGACCGGATGAAGATGGCCGCGACCCGCTGGTCGCTCGCCCGCCTGCCGGGCGCGGCGAAGCGGAAGTTCCTCCACCGGATCCCGGGCGCCTTCGAGCTGATCGGGTGCTACGCCGGCCGCACCGTCCCGGTGCACGAGCGGACCCTCGCCCGCTCCTTCGAGCAGTATGCGGTTCCGGTGAACGGGCAGTGCGACATCCTGCTCTGCGGGATTCCCTACATCTCCCCCTACAACGTGAACTCGATCCTGAACCCGCTGCTCGTGCAGGTGATGGGGCCGGGTTACCTGTTCAACCTCTACCGCGGCAAGCCGCTCATCCGGAAGGGCGGGACGCTGATCCTCGCCCACCCCTGCCACGACGAGTTCGATCCGGGATTCCATCCCAGCTACATCGAGTTCTTCCACCGGCTGCTGCCCGAGACCCGCGATCCGTTCGCGCTCCGGGAGCGCCACGAGGAGGAGTTCGCGAAGAACCCCGCCTACATCCAGATGTACCGCGACGGGAACGCCTACCACGGAGCGCACCCGTTCTTCATGTGGTACTGGGGCGAGAACGGCCGCCAGCATGTGGGCCGGATCATCGTCGCCGGCGCGAAGAACCAGCATGTGCCCGAGATCCTCGGCTGGGAAGCGACCGAGACGGTCACCGAGGCGATCGCGCTGGCGCGGAGCGGACTCGGCCCCTCGGCCGAGATCACGATGCTCCATGTGCCGCCGATCATGATCCCCGAGGTCTCCTGACTCCCGTGTCCGCCGCCCCGGAAGACGGCTCCCGCCCGCGCATCCACCTCGGCGAGGCGTTCTCCGGCCGGGGCATCCTGCTCCTCGGCGGCACCGGGTTCCTGGGCAAGGTCTGCCTCGGGATGCTGCTCGAATCCTTCCCCGAGCTCCGCCGGATCTACCTGATGGTCCGCGCCCACGGGGAGGCGGAGAGCCGCTCCCGGTTCGAGGAGATGATCGAGACCTCTCCGGCGTTCGCGCCGGTGCGGGAGCGCCGGGGAGCGGGGTTCGGGGCCTTCGTCGAGGAGAAGATCGTGGTCCTCGGGGGCGACATCACCCGCGCGAACCTCGGCTACTCCGAAGCGCGCGCCCAGGAGGTCGCGGACGACATCGACCTCGTGCTGAACTGCTCGGGCCGGGTCACCTTCAACCCGCCTCTCGAAGCGGCGCTCGCGACGAATGTCCTCGGCACGCGGAATGTGATCGCCTTCGCCCGGCGGATGAAGCGCCCCGCGCTGGTCCACACGAGCACCTGCTTCGTCGCCGGGAACCGCTCGGGAGAGATCCGCGAGGACGAGCCGCTCATCGGGTACTTCCCGCGGCGCGACCGGGACGACCAGGAGTTCCGGGTGGAGAAGGAGATCGAGGACTGCGAGCGGCTCGCCGCCCGGGTGCGCGACGAGGCCGAGGACAAGTCGCGGGTGGACGGCTTCCGCGAGGCGGCGCGCCGCCGGTTCCGCGAGGAGGGCCGCGACCCCGACGACGCTCCCGCGCTCGAACTCGCGATCGCCCGCGAGCGGAAGGACTGGATCCGGGGCCGCCTCACCGAGCTCGGGATCGAGAAGGCCGAAGGGTGGGGGTGGCCGAACATCTACACCTACACGAAGAGCCTCGGCGACCAGCTGGTCGCGGGCGCCGCCGGGGTGGCGCGCGCGATCGTCCGCCCCGCGATCGTCGAGAGCGCGCTCTCGTTTCCGCACACCGGCTGGAACGAGGGCTTCACCACGAGCGCGCCGCTCGTGCGGATGGCGCTCCGGGGGCAGAACCTGTTCCCGGTGCGCCGGGATCTGATCCTCGATGTGGTCCCGGTGGACTTCGTCGCCTCCGCCACCCTCGCGGTGTCCGCGGAGGCGATGGTCTCCGAGCCCCGGCTCGTCCATCAGGTCGCGAGCGGCGACCGGAACCCGGCGCGGGTGGACCGCATCGTGGATCTCGTCGGCATCTACAAGCGACGGCATCTCCGGGAGCGGCCGACCGGGATGAAGCTCTGGAACGAGGTGCTCGGGCGCATGGAGACGAAGCCGGTGGATGCCGACCGCTTCGAGCGCCATACCCTGAAGTGGATGCGCCGCTCGGCGGCCGGGCTCTCCGAAGCGCTCACGCGCGTGGACGAGGCGCCGCTCGGCCCGCTCTCCGGGGCGGTCGAGAACCTGCGGCGGCAGGTCGAGGCCTTCGAGGGTTTCGTGCGGCAGGGGGAGCGCCACTACCACACCTTCAAGCCGTTCGTCGCGGGAGAGCGCTTCGTCTTCCGCGCCGACCACACCCGCGATCTCTTCTCCCGGCTCGACGGCAACGACGGCCGGCTCCGCTTCGACATCGAGGAGATCGACTGGTACGACTACTGGCTGAACGTCCACCTCCCGGGGCTCGAGCGCTGGGTCTTCCCCGCGCTCGACGACCAGGAGCGCGGCCAGAAGCGGCTCCGTCGCCGGGTGTACCGCTACCGGACGATCGTCGAGATCTTCGAGGCGGCGACGAAGAACCACCGCGGCCGGGTGGCGATGCGGATCACCCGGAACGGACGCGAGGAGCGCTACACCTACGCCGACCTCCGCGAATGCGTCCTGCGCGCGGCGGCGTTCCTGATCCGCCGGGGTTTCGGCCCGGGCGACCACCTCGGACTCATCGGCGAGAACTCGCCCGAGTGGGGCATGGCCTGGCTCGCCATCTCGCGGATCGGGGCGGTGGCGGTCCCGCTCGAGCCGGACCTGAAACCGCGGGAGATCCGGCGGCTCCTCGGATCCGGGGACGCGAAGGCGCTCCTGATCAGCGACTCGCTCAGGGAGCGCCGCCCCGGGCTCGGCGGAGGAGAGGGTTCGCTCCCGATCCTCCCGTTCGGCGAGGTCTTCGCGCTCCGGGAAGGGACGGAGGCCGGGGCCCTTCCCGATCCGCCGGCGACCGGCTCCCTCGCTTCGATCCTCTTCACTTCGGGAACCACCGGATCGCCGAAGGGGGTGATGCTCACCCACCGGAACTTCACCAGCCTGGTGTCCCGGCTGCTCTCGATCTTCGACATCGGCCCGGACGACGGAGCGCTCAGCATCCTGCCGCTCCACCACTCGTTCGAGTTCACCACCGGCTTCCTGCTGCCGCTCTCGCGGGGCGCCCAGATCACCTATCTCGACGACATCGGCCCGGAATCGCTGAACCGCGAGCTGGCGAAGGGGCGGACCACCTGTATCGTGGGGGTCCCGGCGCTCTGGGACCTGCTCCGGCGACGGATCCTCGCTCCCTTCGCCGAGCGCTCGCACCGCATCGAGGAGCTCGTGACCGCGCTGATCGACGGGGCCGGGCTGCTCCGGGAGGACACCGGCGTGAACCTCGGGCCGGCGCTCTTCCTGCCGATCCACACCGCGCTCGGCGGGCGGATCCGCTACCTGATCAGCGGCGCCTCGGCCCTCTCCGAGACGACCTGGAAGACCTTTCGGGGCCTCGGCTTCCACCTGATCCAGGGATACGGGCTGACCGAAGCCGCCCCGGTGCTCACCGTGACCGCTCCGGAGGGGGCGGTCCCGTCGGGCAGCGTGGGGAAGGCGCTCCCGGGCGTCGAGCTCCGGATCGTCGAGCCCGACGCCGCGGGAGTCGGCGAGATCGCCGCCCGCGGCCCGAACATCATGGCGGGGTACTACGGGAACCCCGAAGCGACCGCCGAGGCCCTCCGCGACGGCTGGCTCCACACCGGCGACCTCGGGCGGCTCGACGGGGACGGCCACCTCTTCCTCGTCGGGCGCCGGAAGGATGTGATCGTGGACAGCGGCGGCAAGAACATCTACCCGGACGAGGTCGAAGAGAACTACGCCGACCCCGCGCTGATCGCCGAGCTGGCCGTCGTCGGGCTGCCCGACGGCGCCGCCGAGCAGGTCGCCGCCGTCGTGGTGCCGAAGGAGAAGGATGCGGAGAGCCGCCGGCGCATCGAGGCGCACTTCCGGTCCGTCTCCTCCGGGCTGCCGGTCCACAAGCGGGTGAAGGTGCTCGAATTCCGCGACGAGCCGTTCGAGCGGACCGCGACCCGGAAGGTGAAGCGCGCGGAGCTCGCGCGCTGGCTTCGCTCCCGGCGTCAGGACGCGGCGGCGAGCGCCGGGTCGGGCGCGGCGGCGAGTCGCCTGATCGCCCTGGTCGCCTCGATCTCCGAGCGCCCCCCCTCGGGGGTGCAGCTCGGCTCGACGCTCGCGGAGCTCGGGTTCGACAGCCTCATGTACAACGAGCTGGCCGCGGCGATCGAGAGCGAGTTCGGCGAGTCCGTGACCCCGGAGGTCCTCGCCGGGATGAGCACCGTCGGGGATGTCGCGCGCGCGCTCGGAACCGCCGCCTCCGGAAAGCCGAGGTCCTCCGGGTCCCGCGGCCGGGCGAAGCGCACCGGGGAGATCGAGATCCCGGGGGCGGTCGCCGAGATGGGACGGCGCGGCCTCGGCGAGGCGCAGCGCTGGTTCTACCACCGCGTTCTCGAACCCGTCTTCAGCGGGCGCGCCCACATCCCGCACCACACCCACTGCCTGGTGGTGGCGAACCACGCCTCGCATCTGGACATGGGGCTCGTGAAGATGGCGCTCGGCGACGCCGCGGCGAACCTGATCGTCCTCGCGGCGGCGGACTACTTCTTCGACAACCGGGTGAAGCGGGCCTTCTTCGGGAACTTCACGAACCTCGTCCCCATGGAGCGCCGCGGCTCGCTGCGGGAGTCGCTCGACCTCGCCGCGGGTTACCTCGACCGGGGGCACAGCGTGCTCGTCTTCCCCGAGGGGACCCGCTCGCGGAGCGGGAAGATCCAGGAGTTCCGGCGCGGCTTCGCCCATCTCGCGTTCCGCTGCCGGGTGGGCGTCCTCCCGATGCACCTCGACACCTGGGACGCCTTCCCGCCGGGGGCGGTGAGCCTGCGCTCGCGTTCGGTGGCGGCGCGGATCGGGCCGTTCCTGTCCTATGAGTTCCTGACCGGTTTCGGCGGCGCGGGGGTCCGCAGCGCGGTCGCCGAGCAGCGGATCGCCCGGTTCACCCAGGCGGTCGTGGAGCGGCTCGGCCGGAAGGAACGGATCGACCTCGAGGCCGAGGCGCGGCGGGTCATCGGGGAGACCCCCGCCGAGCCGCCGGTCCGGGCGGCGACGGTCGCCTGACCGCCTCGTCGCGGATCGCCGGAGAGCCGGGAGTGCCGCGCGAGACCGCTCCGGTGCTCGTGACCGGGGCGACCGGCTTTCTCGGCGGTCGCCTGCTCCCGCTGCTCCTCGAGGCCGAGGCGCCGGTCCGGGTGCTCGCGCGCCGCCCGGCGCCGGAGCTCGAAGCGCGGGGGGTGGAGGTCGCCCTCGGCGAGCTCGAATCGGGAACCGGGCTTCGGGAGGCGCTCGCCGGCGTGCGCCGGGTCTTCCATCTCGCCGGGCGGGTCTCGAGGGATCCCGAGGCGGCGGCCGACCTGCTGCGGGTCCATGTCCAGGGGACCCGGCGCCTCGCCCAGGCGGCGCGGAGCGAGGGAGTCGAGCGGATCCTCCTCGTCTCGACGAGCGGCGTCCTCGCGGTCTCCCGGGAGCCCGAGCCCGAGCGCGACGAGACCGCGCCGGTTCCGATCGAGCTGATCGGCCACTGGCCGTACTACCGGAGCAAGTGGCTCCAGGAGCGGGCGCTCCTCGCCGTGCGCGACGAGATCGAGGTCGTGATCGTGAACCCTTCGCTGCTCCTCGGGCCCGGGGACGACCGGCTCTCCTCGACGGGCGATGTCCTCCGGTTCCTCGCCGGCCAGGTCAGCGTGATCCCGCCCGGCGGTCTGAACTTCGTGGATGTCCGGGACGCGGCCGCCTCGGTGGTTCGGGCGATGGAGAAGGGCCGCGCCGGCGAGCACTACCTGCTCGGCGGCCCGAATTGGAGCTTCGCCGAGTTCTTCCGGCGGCTCGGCGAGGTGTCCGGGGTCTCGCCGCCGCTCGTGAAGCTCCCGCCGGCGCTCTACGCCGCGGGAGGGTTCCTGAGCGAGGAGATCCACCGGGGGCTCGGCCGCGAACCCGCGGTGGACCGCATCAGCCGGGAGATGGCGGGCCGCTTCTGGTACTTCTCGTCGGAGAAGGCGGCGCGCGAGCTCGGCCACGAACCCCGCGACGGCGCGATCACGCTTCTCGATACGGTGCGCTGGCTCGAAGGGAAGGGTCTCGCCTGATCCGCACGGCTCCGGGGACGACGGTGATCCGGAGCGCGCCCCGGGTGCGGAGCAGCTCCCCGTCGAGCTCGAGGAGCGCGGGGGCGTTCCGGTCGAGGGGGCGGACCGTCGCCTGCCGGATCTGCCGGTGTTCGATCTCGCGGCGTCCCAGATGCGTCCCGAGCGCGACCCCCCGGACGGCGCCGAGGAGGCGCAGCGGCCCGAGCGGGCCGATCAGCACCGCGTCGAGCCGCCCGTCCGCCGGATCCGCCGGCGGAGCGAGCCGGATCCCGCCGCCGAAGCGGCGGGTGTTCAGGACCGAGAGGTTCAGGAGCAGCCGCGGCCGCACCGGGGAGTCGTCGAGGCCGACGGCATGGTGGCGCGGGGCGAAGGCCACGATCTCGCGGGCCGCCGCCGCCGCGTAGGTCGCCCGCCCGAGGCGGCTCCCGCCCGCGGCCACGCGTGCGGCGACCGAGGCCGCGAGTCCGACCGAGAGGCTGTTCAGGAAGGCGCGCCGCAGCTCGCCTTCGTCCTCGACCCGGCCCATATCCGTCGGCTCGCCCCGAAAGCGGGTGAGAACCCGCGCCGCCCCGGGGATGTCTGGCGGAATTCCGAGATCCGCCGCGAAGTCGTTCCCGGTGCCGCAGGGCAGCAGGCCGAGTTCCGCGTTGGCTCCGCCTTCGGCGAGGCCCCGGGCCACCTCGGAGGCCGTTCCGTCACCGCCGAAGGCGACGAGCAGCGGCCGCGATCTCGCTTCGCTTCGCGCGATCCGCTCCGCGTCGCCGGGCCCCGCCGTCCAGACGAGGTCGTGGGGTCCGAGCCTTGCCGCGACGGCGGCGGCCGCCGCCTGCCAGCGCGCCCGACCGCGCCCGCCCCGGCTCGCCGGATTCGCGATGACGAGGGGCTTCGCGCTCACCGTCGCTGGCCCGCGCTTCGGGCGATGCCGCGGGCCATCGGGTTCATCGTCTCCCGTCCCGGTGGCGGGCGACGACGCGCGTCCTCTCCGTCACGCCGATCCCGGGCGTCGGGCCGTCTCCCGTCCCGCACTCGGCCTTCGCCCGCCACGCCGATTCCGCCCTGGCGTCGCGCCCGTGGCCCCGCCTGCGGCGAGCGGCGCCGTCGCTGCCCGGCGCCGTCCGCGAGCCCGGCGCCGCCGGTCGCGCCGCCTGCCGTCGCGCTGCCACCGCCCGCCGTCGCGCCGCTTCCGTCCGCTGTCGCGTTGCCGTTGGCCGCCGTGGCGTTGGCGCCGTCCACCGTCCTGCTGCCGCCGTCTGCCGTCCCGCTGCCGCTGTCCGCCGTCGAGTAGCCGCCGTCTGCCGTCGCGCCGCTTCCGTCCGCTGTCGGGTTGCCGCTGGCCGCCGTCCGGTTGCCGCTGGCGACACCGGGTCCATCCGGCCCGCCGGCTTCGCGCTGCCGCCGGCTCCCGGTTCCGGGTCGCTGAACCGTCGCCCGGCTTCGCGCTCGTGCCGCCCGCCCCGGGTCCGAGGCCGCAATGGGCCTTATGCTATCCGGCCATCCGGTGTGGCGGGGCCTCGGGCCGAGCCCGCCCGCCGGAGCGCCCCGTGATCGCATCTCTCTCGAAGGCGCCCACAGCCCGCGGGAGAGCCCACCGGTGCCGGTCGGTGGAACGAGTCCCGTGATCCGCTTCTTCGCCTCGCTCGGCCGAGGCGCGGCCGCCTTCCTCGCCTGGATTCGGGACGGCATCGCGCACGGGATCATACGGGCGCGGGTGCCTCCGAACGCGGTCACCCTCGCGGGCCCGGTGGCCATGATGTTCGTCTTCTGGCCGCTCCTCCGCGGCGACCAGTGGCTGGCTGGCTGGCTGGTCCTGGTCGCGGTCGCCTTCGATTCCTTCGACGGCGCGGTGGCCCGGACCTCGGGAGGGGTCACCCGGTTCGGGGCCTACCTGGACTCGGTCGTCGACCGCTACGCGGACATGCTGCTGCTCTTCGGCCTGCTCGTCCATGTGCTCCTCTACTTCGAGGGGCCGACGCGCCCGCTCTGGTTCGCGATCTGGTGCGTCGGCGCGGTCGGCACGGTCGGAACCTCGTACGCCCGAGCCCGCGCGGAAACCGTCATCCCCGATTGCGCGGTCGGCTTTCTCGAGCGCCCCGAGCGCACGGTGACGATCATCGTCGGCCTCGTCTCCGGAAATCTCCACCTCTCGCTCGCGGTGGTCGCGATCTGGGGCAACCTGATCGCGGTGCAGCGGATCTACTACACCCGCGCGGTGCTCGACGGAAGGCGCCCGGCCCCGGGAGCGCGCTACTGGACCTTTCGTCGCGGGAGCGCCGAGCACGCGATGCTGTCCATCCTCATCATCCTCGCGCTCGTCTTCGGCCACCACCTGATCCCCCCGCCGGGCTGATCCCGTCGCCCCTGAACGGGAGGCGGCACCAGGAACACCCGAACGCGGCGAGGGACTCCGCGGCGGCGGGGCAGCCCGGAAACGCCGCGGCGCAGTGCCAATCCGTGCGGATCAGCGGGCTGAGCCGAAACCCTGCCCGAACCGGCAGCAGTGCGAAGCGAAGGCCCGTTGGGACGGAGACGCGGCACCATCTAACAGCCGGTGGATAAAGCGCCCCGCAAGGGAATCCATCCTCGAAGAGATGGGGAACCCCGTCGTCCGGGCGGATGCGGGGCGCTTTCCCCACAGGGTGGCGGCCCGAATCGCACGCACGATCCGTTCCGCCCTCTTTCGCGGGGAGGGAGGACCCTCCGCGCACCCCTCCCC
>CAYGAO010000052.1:0-14135 GCA_964347715.1 uncultured Acidobacteriota bacterium | reverse complement strand
CAGGTTCGCTGTCAGCAGGTTCACTGACGGTGGGTTCGCTCTGGGCGGGTCGGCTCTCGGAGGATTCGCTCCCGGCGGGTTCGCTGACGGTGGGTTCGCTCTCGGCAGGGCCGGTTCTCCGGGTGGCGCTCTCGCCGGGTCCGCTGGTGGCGGTTCGCGCCTCGGCGGTTCGCTCCCGGGCGGGTTCCTCCCGCACCGGTCGTTCCCCCGCCGGTCGTTCCCGCGCGGGTCGTCTTCGCACCGGCTGCGCCAGCTCGTCCCAGACCGCGTTCATCCCGAGGCCGTAGGCGAGGCGCGCGAGCGACCGCGCCGTCTCCTCCGCGAGCGGGATCCCGCGCGCGCGGCGTTCCTCCTCCACTTCGGCGGCGTCCTGGCCGGGGTAGCGGACCCGGGCGCGGCGCAGGTGGTCGAGCCGTTCCACCATCCGGTTGCGGAACCCCGCCCAGGGAGCGAAGGCCCGCACCCGGAACGCGAGGAACAGGTGCCCGGTGCCCCGATGCGTCGGGTCGGGCCGGTCGCCGACGGCGAGCTCCGGCGCGAGCGCCCCCCCGCCGAGCAGCACCAGCGATTCGAGCGCGAGCAGGAGCGCGAGATCGCGCTCGCCCTCCGTCTCTCCGAGTTCGAGGTTCAGCACCAGCGGCCCGACGGTCTCGGCCATCGGAACCGCGATCCCGAGCGCGACCCGGCCGTGCGCGCCTTCGGAGGGCGTCCGCGCGCCGGTGAGCGCGACCCCCGCCATCTGGTGCCGCAGCGCCATCGCGGCGAAGTGGCTCGCCATCCCCGGCCGGTTGCTGCGGCGGACCGCGGTTCCGCCGACGCCGTGACGGTTCGCCCCCGAGATCGCCTCGGTCATCGCCCGGTGCGCGACCGCGGGCCCGGGCCCGTTGTCGCCGTCGAGCACCGCCACCCCGCCCGAAGCCGAGACGATCTTCATCGCCGGCCCCGGGTTCACCTGCCGCGTCGCCAGCCCGGTGGCGAGGTCCGGGAGCCAGGCCACGCCGTCTCCGTCCTCCCCCGCGAGGTTCGCCCCGACCAGCGCGTCGGCGACGCGCGACGCGAGCTCCCCCGGCAGGCGCCGACGCTTCAGGGTCTCGCGGACGAAGAAGTGGAGCCGCCCGTGCCGGACGCGGACCGGCCCGCTCACGAGAAGAGCTCCCGGAGCGTCCCGCTCCAGCCCCAGAAGAGGACGAAGACGATCGCCACCGGAACCACCCAGCGGATCCAGAAGAGCCAGAGGCCCCCGAACGGCCTCGCGGCGCCGCGCCCGGCCTCCCGGAGCGCCCGGCCCCGCGAGACGAAGAACCCGAGCCCGATCAGGGTGAACGCCGACCCGACCGGCTGCATCGTGGAGCCCCAGATCAGGTCGCTCCAGGCCAGGTACTCCGCGCTGACCATCGAAGGGACGGCGAGCGGGATCTGGAGCGCGACGGCCGCCACGATCACGCGCTTCCGGCTCCAGCCGGTCCAAGGCGCCGCCGAGTTCACGATGACCTCGAGCGCCGCGAGCGCCGAGAGGAACGCCGCCAGGAAGAGAGCGACGAAGAAGATCGGGCCGAAGACCGCTCCCCCCGGCATCGCGGCGAAGACCCGGGGCAGGGTGAAGAAGAGGAGCGGCGGCCCCGCCGCCGGCGCCACCGAGAGCGCGAACGCCGCCGGGATCACCGCGAGCCCGCCGAGGATCGCCGCTCCCGAATCGCCGAGGATCGTCGAGCCGGCGAGCTTCCGGAGATCGGCGGTCCGGGGCAGGTAGCTGCCGTAGGCGAGAAAGAAGGTCCCCCCGAGCGAGAGGCTGAAGAACGCCTGGCCGAGCGCGGCGAGGAAGGTCTCGGGGGTCACCAGGTCGAGCCGCGGCGACAGCAGGTAACGGACTCCTTCCCCCGCTCCCGGAAGCGTCAGCGAGCGCGCCGCCACCGCCACCAGGCCGATCCCCACGAGCGGCATCGCGATCCGCGAGAGCCGCTCGACGCCGCGCCGGACGCCGGCCGCCGCCACCGCGCCCATCGCGGCGAACACGAGGACGGTGGCGCCGAGGTTCAGCGGCGTCACCCCGCCGAAATTCGCTGCGTACCAGGCCTCCGGCTCGGCCACGATGCCGCCCCGGAGCGCATAGAACAGCACCTGCGCCACCACGACCGTGTAGTAGGAAGCCGCGAGGAACACGGTCACGAAGAGCATCGCGCCGATCGCCCGGCCGCCGGGCATCCCGATCTTCGTGAAGGCCCCGCCGGGACCTGCCCGGGTCATCCGCCCGAGGCTCCACTCGCCGATCAGCGCCGGGACTCCGAGCGCCAGCACGAACCCCAGGTAGATCAGGACGAACGCCCCGCCGCCGTACTGCCCCGCCATGTAGGGGAACCGCCAGACGTTCGCAAGGCCGACCGAGACCCCGATCAGCGCCATCGCCGACCCGAACCGGGTCGCGAAGCGGTCGCTCGTCACTTCCGGAAGGAGCGCGCTTCGAGCGCCTCGCCGGTGGTCCCCCGCGAATCCGGCGAGGCGAGCCAGACGAAGACCTCGGCGATCTCCTCGGGCTCGGGCAGCGTCTTCGGGTCCTCGTCGGGATACGCCCGGGCCCGCATCGGGGTGCGCGTCGCGCCCGGGTTCACGCTGTTCACCCGGACTCCCGTCCCGTCGAGCTCGGCGGCGAGCGTCTGGGTGAACCCCTCGAGGCCGAACTTCGAGACCGCGTACGGCCCCCAGTTCGGCTTCCCCACCCGCCCGACGGTCGAGCTCACGTTGATGATCGAGGCGGACCCGCGCTCGAGGAACGCCGGGAGCAGCGGCCTGGTCACGTACAGCAGGCTCGCCGTGTTGATCCGCAGCACCTCGGCCCACAGCTCGGGATCCTGATCGAGGATCGGCGCCCGGACGCCGAGGATCGAGGCGTTGTTCACGAGCACCGAGAGATCGGGGAAGCACTCGAGCGCGGCGCGGGTCATCGCCGCCGCCGAGTCCGGGTCCCCGACATCGGAGGCGCGGAACCCGACCCGTCCGGGGCGGTCGGCTTCGAGCGCCGCCGCCGTCTTCCGGAGGCGCGCTTCGCCCCGGGCGGTGAGGAAGACCCGCGCCCCTTCCTCGAGGAAGACCCGGGCGAGCCCGCGGCCGATTCCCGAGGAGGCGCCGGTGATCAGCGCCGCGACGGATTCAAGCCGCGCCATCGCCGCGCTCCCCGAGTCGGGCGCGTTCGCGCGCGAGCCGCCGCGAGAGGAGGGCCAGCCGGACCAGGTATCCCCCGAGCAGGGCGAAGAACGCCAGGTAGCCGGCAGCGAGAAAGCCGAACACGGTCAGCCCGCGAGGAGGCGCTGCCGGAGCGTCTCGACCTCCCGCGCCTCGCGTTCGAGTTCGAACCGCCGGGCGAAGAGCCACCAGGCGAGGATCGTGAACGCGGCGAGGCAGATGAGCAGCGTGGTCCACATGTCGGGATGGAGCCCCGAGTCGGGGCCGCCCATGATCACCGGCGCCGGGTGCTGCGTCCGCCACCAGCGGATCGAGAAGTACACGATCGGGACATCGGCGGCGCCGAGGATCCCGAGCACCGCGGCGAGGTTCGCGCGGCGGACCGGGTCCTCGACATGGCCGCGGAGCAGCAGGTAGCCCGCGTAGATGAGCCAGAGGACGAACGCGGTCGTGAGCCGCGCGTCCCAGGTCCACCAGATTCCCCACGCCGGCTTCGCCCAGATCGTCCCCATGACGAGCCCCGCGGTGGTGAAGAGCGTCCCCAGCTCGGCGGCGGCGAGCGCCGCGGCGTCGAAGTTCGGCCTCCGCGTGAGCAGCCAGCCGACGCTCGCCCCCGCCACCAGGAAGAAGAGCGCGAAGGCGAGCCACCACGACGCCAGGTGGAAGTAGAAGAGGCGCTGCAGATGCCCCATCGTCAGTTCGGTGGGGGCGTGGAAGAAGACGGCCCAGAGCGCGACCGCCATCGCCGCCGCCGCGAGCGCGCCGAGCCAAGGGGGGCGCGTCCCGGACCCGGGTCGCGCGTCCTGCTCTGCTGGCGCGGGGTGGTTCAAGACTTCGATCCCGCCTGACTATACTCGGGAGATGGTCTCGTCCCGTCCCGAATTTCCGCTCCGCGCGCTCCTCCTCCTGGGGGCTCTCGCCGCCCCCGCCGGAACCGTCGCGCAGGTCATCCCCGGCTCCGAGGCCACGGCGCGCGACCGCCTGAACGCTTCCCCCCGCCACGGGGAGTGGGTCTCGGTCCCCGCCCCCGGCGGCGATGCGGTCGAGTCGTGGGTCGTGTATCCGGAGCGGTCGGACCCGGCGCCGGTGGTCGTCGTGATCCACGAGATCTACGGCCTCACCGACTGGATCCGCGCCGTCGCCGACGAGTTCGCCGCGCAGGGATTCGTCGCCGTCGCGCCCGACCTGCTCACGGGCAAGGGACCCGGCGGCGGGCGCACCGACTCCGTGGACCGGGACGGCGCGGTGGCGCTGATCCGCGGGCTCGACGCCGTCGAGGTCCACACCCGGCTCGAGGCGGTCGCCGACTGGGCCACCGCGCTGCCGGCGGCCCGCGCCGCCTACGGCGTCGTCGGCTTCTGCTGGGGCGGGCGCGCGAGCTTCACCTTCGCCACGAGCGATCCGGACCTCGGCGCCGCCGTCGTTTACTACGGCGCCTCGCCGGACGACGAGGCGCTCGCCTCCGTGGCGGCGCCGGTGCTCGGCCTCTACGGCGAGGACGACGCCCGCGTGAACCAGACGATCCCGCCCGCCCGGGAGCGGATGGAGCAGCTCGGGAAGACCTTCGAGGTCGAGATCTACCCCGGCGCCGGACACGGCTTCCTCCGCGCGCAGGACGCCCGCGACGGCCGGAACCTCACCGCCGCCTCCCAGGCGTGGCCCCGCACCCTCCGCTTCTTCCGCCGCCACCTCGGCTCCTGAATGGTTCCCCTCGTCAGCCGGCCGCCGCGCCGGGCCACCGCGCCCCGCCGCGCCGCGGCGAGCCGCGTCCTCCGAGCGCGCACGCCCGAGGAGGTCGTCGCGGCGTTATCCCTCGGGGGCCGTCACGCCGCCGCGGATCGCATCGGCTGTCTCCACGAGACGGTGATCGATGCCGCGGACGAGCCGGCGTTCGAAATCGCCTCTCTCCGCGAAGCGGCGCGCTTCCTCCTCGATCACCGGTGGCCGGACGAACCGGAGCTCGCCCTGGGTCCGGACGGTTTGCTCCTTGCGGAGTGGGCCTCCCCCGAACGGGGAATCCTGGCCATGGTCTTCCACCCCGACGGGATGATCCGGTTCGCCGGCGTCTCGGCGGCCGGGGGCCCCGAACCCCCGCTCCGCGTCAGCGGCCGGCTGCCGCCGGATCGCGCCCTCGACGCCGCGCGGGCGTTCCTCCCATCCGGATCATGATCGGGTCCGGCTCTCGCGAGACCCGTCCGCCCGTCTCCGACCTGGCGCCGCCCCTCCGCGAGAGCGCGACCGCGATCCACGTTCACCGCCGGCAGGAGCGACGGTCCCGACCCGGGCGAGATCCCGGCCATCCCGACGAGGCCGGCGGCCGGTAGCGACCTCGCCAACTCGGCCATCGTCGGAAGCCGCGCCCGAACGAACGGGGATTCGCCTTCCGGAGCACCACACAGCGCGCCGAGCGGGCTCCCGGGGGTCGGGAGCCGGCGTCGCGAGCGATCCACTGATTCCGGGGTCCGGTTCGGCAGCGGCAGGTCACCCTCGCAGATACCGGATGGGCGCATGAGCCAGCCGCCACCGCCATCGCGCGACACCGCGACGAGCTACCTCGGCCAGATCGCCCTCGCGTTGGGTGCAGTCCATGAAGGCGCGGTGGTGCCTGCGACCGTTCTGGTGTGGCCCGATGGACTCGACCGTTCGATCCTCCGCTCGTTGCCGATCTCGGCTCGCACGCACAACAGCCTCGGGCGCGCCGGATCGCTGGAGGGAGACACCCCACTCAGGGCCGCGGACCTGCTCGACCTGCCAGGTTTCGGGCGCGCCTCCCTGACGGACCTGCTGCTGGGACTGGAGGCATTCCTGCTCGGTTCGTCGAGTCATCCACTCATTTCGACCGAAGGCGCCTCCGACACCCGAAGCGATTCCGCCGGCGAACCGGCGCC
The DNA here is from genome assembly GCA_964347715.1 of uncultured Acidobacteriota bacterium. Lineage (GTDB taxonomy): Bacteria > Acidobacteriota > Vicinamibacteria > Marinacidobacterales > Marinacidobacteraceae > CAYGAO01. The sequence goes on along the minus strand of CAYGAO010000052.1, from coordinate 8,070 downwards.
GGCCGAGTCCGGGGTCGCAGCGCGGAACCGCGCGACGGAAGCTCTGCGGCCGCTGCTGGCGACCGCTGCGCAACTGATCGGGACCCGGACGCTCTCGGACGCCGTCCACCCCGAACTGCTTCGGCTCGCCGAGCGGATGGGGCTGGCGCCCGCGCTCCGTTCGATTCGTGTCCACGAAGTCGTCGAGCCGGCACACTGCTTGCCGGTGCTCCTGGCGAGCCGCCTCCACCGGGTCGTGGAATCGGCCTCGGAGAGGCGCCGCATCGTGATTCGGGCGAGGCTGATCCAGGCGCCTCCCGCCACGCTCGAAGGAGTCGGCCACCAGATCGGTGTCACCCGAGAACGCGTGCGGCAGCTCCAGGTGAAACTCGAAGGCCAGATCGAGGCAGCCCTCGGCGAGGACCTCGGCGTCGTGGCGGCGACGCTCAAGGAGCGGCTCGACCCGATCGTTCCGGCCGCCGAACTCGAGCGTCGCATCGAAGGCCTCGTGCCGAACCGGTCGCCGATGGTCCAGCGCCTGTTTCAGAGAGCCCTGATTCGCGCCATGGGATTCAGTCCGAAGGACGAGTTCTACATCGACGACGAGGCGGCGACGGTGCTTCGGGAAATCCGCGCCAATGCTCGCGCCCACGCCGACGACGCCGGCATCGTGGATGTCGAGACGCTCATCGAGGCTCTGCCGAACGAAGGATGGCGCCGCTTCTGGCCGTGGCTTCGCGAACGCGCGGGACTCCACGAAATCCACGGCAGGGTGGCGCTCCGCGACAGCGCGAAGGCTCGCGTGAAGGCGGCGTTGCTGGAGATCGGTCGCCCCGCGACCCGACGGGAAATCGCTATCGAGTGCGGATTCGAGAACAGCAAGAGAGTCGGTGCGGTGCTTTCGTTCCTCCCGAGCGTCGTCCGGGCCGACAAGGAGCGATGGGGACTGCGGGAATGGATCGACGACGAATACACGGGAATCGTCGGAGAGATCGCCCAGCGCATCGAGGAAGAGGGAGGCGCCACCACCACCGCGAGACTTCTCATCGAGCTACCGAAGAAGTTCGGCGTCAGCCCGGCCAGCGTACGCGCGTTCATGGGGACGCCGAGATTCGAGATCCGCGACGGCTCGATTCGCCTGGCGAATCCATCGGCAGTCCGGCTCCGGCATCTCGACGAAGTCATCCACGGACGCGACGAGCGCGAGGCGCCCTACTGGACCTTTCTCGTGGAAGGCCGCTATTTCAAGGGTTTCAGCGTGCCCGGGGTGCCTCCGGAGTTCGCGAAGGCACTCGGATGCGGGCCGGACTCGGGCCTCGAAGTCCGGATCGACAACCTTCCCGACTGCCGACCCTTGTCCCTGCGCTGGAGCCTGGCCTCGAACACGGGGGCATCACTCGGATACCTGTCCGAACCGCTGCGTCAACTCGATCTTCGATCCGGGGACCGGGCGCGGGTGACCATCACCGGGACGCGCTCGGTCGATCTGAGTGCGCACGACGCGAGCACGACGGCCCGTCGGACGGACGAGGAGGATACGAGCGAGGCATCTTCCCTTCGGGAAGGAAGCTCGCTGCGCTGGCCTTTTCCGGGGTTCCGTTGACCATCCGGCGGCCGTCGCGCCGCGGAGGTCCGGGGCGAGCGCGGTCATCCCGCGGTTCGCAGCGCCGCGCCGCCGACCGAACGGCGCCGCCACGCCTCCGCCGAGCCGCCGGTTCCGTGCCGGGTGGTCAGGTGGGCGAGCACAGGTCTCGGGCGATCCCCGGCAGCGCGTCCAGGTCCAGTCGTCTCGAGAGCGCGTCGGCCAGCAGGAGGTCGCCGCCGAGATGGCGGTGGAACTTCTCGAAGAGGAGGAGGTCGAGGCGGTCTCGCAACAGGGCGCGGAGGTCGAGCTCGTCCGCGGCGATGCGCTTCAGATCCGGGATCAGACCGCCGGAGTCGCGTGGCGGCGACGAGACTCCGAGGACGCCCTCGCCCCGGTCGACGCTGTGGCCGAGGCAGACCAGCGCGATCTCCAGGGTGGCGGTGGCGACCGTGCCCGTCCACGGCGCCAGCAGATACCGCTCGCCGACCCGGGTGATGGGCGTTTCCTCGAGACCGGTTCGCCGATAGGCGGCGCGGGCGGCGGCGAGCGTTGCCGCCGCCGTGTCGTCGAGATAGCGGGGCAGGTCGTCGGAGACGAGCACGGTCCGCATCTTCTGCACCACGACCTCGTGGACATCGCCGGGATCTCCGCCGAATAGCGGCGGTTTGCCGGCGCGGTCCGCCGCCACCTCGACGATCCTCTCCCTCGGGTGGACCGTCACCACGCGCCACCGGCGGCCGCCGAGGATGATCGTCAGGCCCGGGGTCAGCGGCGCGGTGACCGGTATCGTGCCCAGCTTCTCCCCCCGGTGCGAGACCTGGTATTCCTCGGGCGTCTGGAAGGAGGCGTAGAAGCTGTAGTGCTCCACGATGCGTTCGCCCGCGCGGCCGAGCAGGAGCGCGCCGTCGGGCGCCTGTTCGATCAGCGCGACCTCGGGGTCGCCGAGCCGCCGCAGGAGGCGGCCGAACAGCGCCGGATCGACCGACCGGAACGGGCCGCGCTGGCAGAGCGTCGAGAAGAGACGTTTCGCCGACGCGCCCCCGCGTTCCGCGATCACGGAGAGGATCTGGTGCGTCAGCGTCGAGAGGTGGAGCGCCATCTCCCGCGGCGGCTCGCACCATCCCGCGATCAGCAGTTCGACCATGGCGACCGAACGGACCAGGTTCAGGTGAAGCCGGTCGAGGGGGTTCGCGTCCGGGCCGATCTCCGGTTCGATGGCGTACATGCGCAGGACCGAGGGCTGGCCGGGACGACGGCCCGACCGCCCCAGGCGCTGCCGCAGCGCGGCCACCGACCACGGCGCGCCGATCTGCCCGACGCACGCCACCTCGCCGATGTCGATCCCGAGTTCCAGGGTGGAGGTGCAGATCGCGGTGACCGGCAGCCGGCCCCCGCGCAGCCGTTTCTCCACGAAGGTGCGGTGTTCCCGCGCCAGGCTGGAGTGGTGCGGAAAGAACTCCTGCGGCAGGTTGCGGGCGTCGCAGATCCGGCGCAGCAGGTCGGCGAAGAGCTCGACATCCTCGCGGCGGCCCGCATAGACGAGGTTGTTCCGCCCGCGCAGATGCTCGAAGAGGTGCTCCGCCACCGCCCGGCGCGCGCCGCGCTTCGGGACCTGCCGACCCTCGGTCGGGGCGGTGTCGGCACGGCCCCGGGGTCTGGCGGTGAGGTATGCGCGCAGCTGGACGCGCAGCTCCGGCCCGTCGGAGCGGCTCCGCAGCAGCCGCACCCGGTCCGGCGCCTCGCGCCGCAGGTAGGCGCTGGCGAGCTCCAGGTCACCGAGCGTGGCCGACAGCCCGACCCGGCGAATGCGACGACCGACCGCGATCTCGATCCGGGCCAGCAGGGATTGCAGGTGCATCCCGCGCTCGGTGTCGAGCAGGGCGTGGAGCTCGTCCACGACGATGGCCTGGGTACCGGCGAACAGCCGTCGGACCTCCGCGCCGCGCCGGACGAACATCGCCTCGAGTGATTCCGGCGTGATCAGCACGATGCCGCCCGGGTTCTTCCGGGCGCGCGCCTTCACCGTCGCCGGGATGTCGCCGTGCCAGGGGTGGACCGGCATCTCCAGGAGCTCGCACAGGTCTTCGAGTCGGCGGAACTGATCGTTGATCAGGGCGCGCAGGGGCCCGACATAGACCAGGTCGAACCCGGCGCGCCGCAGCGAGGTGGTGTGCGCCTTCGAGATCAGCGGGAGCAACGCCGCCTCGGTCTTCCCGCCGGCGGTCGCCGCGGCGATGATCAGGTCGCCGTCGCCCTCGATCAGGTACGGGATCGCGTTTTCCTGGATGTCCCGCAGCGAGGTCCACCCCCGGTTCCAGATCCAGCGCCGGACCGGGTCCGCCAGCAGGGCGAACGCGCGGGACTGACGGTCAGAGCCGGAAGCTGGCGAGGTCATCGCCGGCTTCCGGCGCGCGCTTCCCGGCGGCGGCATCGCCGTCGTCATCCGGGTCGTCGGCGCGATCCCGGGCGATCTCGACATCCCCCACGAGGTCCTGCCAGCGGGTTCCGGGGTTCTGCTCGATCACCGCGAGCATGTCCACGAAGGCCCTGACGGTATTCCTCGGCGTCCGGAAGTAGGCATCGCCGATCCGCTGCGAGCAGTGCGCCATGAACGCCCGCAGCGCCTCGTCGGGGACGGCGGCATTTTCGTTCCCGAGGAACACATGCCGGATGTTTCCGAGGAGCACGTACAGCTCCTCTTCCGTGAGGGCGGGCAGCCCCACGACCGGGCCGGAGAGATCGACCAGCCCGTCGCGGGCGAAGGTGTTCGCGGCGAGCCGCGATTTGAGCGCTTCGTAGCTGTAGAGACCGCGCCGCGTGTCCGTCAGGAACTCGGGAGTGCCGCCGAGCATGAAACCGAGGTGCGCCGCGGTCCCCTGCAGCACATCGTTCAGGATGCGGAGGAGCTGCTCGTAGTTCGCGTTGCGCGCCCGACTGTGCGAGAGCCGGTAGAGGTTCACGAGTTCGTCCAGCTCCACCAGCATTCCGGCGTAACCCGCTTCGCGCACGAACGCGGCCATCAGCTTCAGGTGATCGTAGATACCGGCGTCGTTGATGATCGTGCGAACGCCGAGCGCCCGGCGCCCGTCGGTCTTCGTGGCGAACTCGGCCCGCAGCCACCGCAAGGCCTGGGACATGAGCTCGTCGTCGCCGTCCTCGTGCCCCTCCCAGTAGCGCGCGATGACGCTGGCGAAGTCGTAGCCGCCGGTCAGCTCCTCGAGGTGCGCCAGTTTCTCCCGGATCACGGTGTCGGTGGTCCGCCCGGAATCGTCGGCCTCGCGCGACGCCTGGGTGACGAATCGCTCCACCACGCTGGCGAGCGCCCCGCCCGCCGGCTTCGTGCGGGTGGCGGTATTCCGGGTGAGCTCGGCATACAGCGAGCGCGCCTTTCCCTGGGTGTGGTGGAGCCGCCGGTCCGGGCCGAGGTCGGCCGACAGCACCACCAGCCCCTTCTCTAGGGCGATGAGCCGGACGAGGTTCAGGAAGAAGGTCTTGCCCGACCCGTACTCGCCGATGACGAACCGGATCGCGGCGCCGCCCTCGGCGATGCGCTCGACATCGCGGATCATCTCGGCGGTCTCGCGGGCGCGCCCGACCTGGATGTGGCGCAGGCCGAGTCTGGGGACGACGCCGGCGCGCAGCGCCTGGATGATCGTGTCGCGTTCGCGCCGCTTGATCGGGGCACGCTCCATGGGTCTTCTCCCGTCGGTTCTCAGCAGGCGGTGGCGAAAGTCCCTCGCGCGCCGACGCGGCGCGAAGCGCCGCCGGGGAGGGTCCGCCCTCGCCGCGAAAGCGGGCGGCCCGGATCGCTCGAGCGATACGGGGCGCCATCCGGTGGGGAAAGCGCCCCGCGTCCGCCCGGACGAGGGGGTTCCGCCTCTCTCCGAGGGCGGATTCCCATGCGGGGCGTCTTGTCCACCGGCTGTCAGGACCGGAGTCGCTCGGCGACCTCGCGGTTCACCTCGACGCCGCCGTGCTCTTCGAGGAGGGCTTCACCGAACTCGCCGACGGACCATTCGTTGATCGTCTCCAGCGCGCCGGCGCGCAGGAGGCGATGTTTCCGGGCCAGGTCCGCGACCTCCGCTTCGGTCCACTCCGGGCGCGTGATCAGCACCGAGGCGACGGCCCGGTGGGCCGCGTCGAGGCCGTTCCAGCGGTCCCCCACGGCGGGAGCCGGGTCGCGGGAGCTCTCCTCGATTTCGCTCCGGTCGGCATCGGCGTCGAAGATGTTACCGAGAAGTCGGCCCACCCGCGCGGTGTCGGCCTCCGCCTCCGATACGCGCGCGGCGTCCAGGGCCACCTGGGTCCGCCGCGCCCCGGACGGCGGCGAGGGCGGGCCCGGCGTGGAGGCGAGCCGTTGCAGATCGGCGCGGACGCGATCGCGCGCCCGACCCACCGCGGCGTAGAGCCGTTCGACCGCCCGGAGCTTCGCGGGGGGGACGGCGCCGTCCGCCACCGCGGCCGCGATCGCGGCTTGCGCGAGCCTGCGGCGCGCTGCGGCGGGGGCGTCGCCGAGTTTCTGCTCCAGCGATCTCCAGTCCGGCGGAAACTCGTCCATCCAGACGAGATCCGCGGCGAGGCGCGCGCGTTCCGCTTCGGTGAGGGCCGGGTTGGCCTCGATCTCCCGGGTCAGGTGGGCGCGGCCCCCGGTGCGGAGGCGGCCACCCGCGCGAGCGGCCCGAATCCCGACCGCGAGCCCGAGGATCGCGCGACGGTACGCGGCGCTCGGGTTCTTCTTGCGCGCGTCTTCCGGCAGCGGGAACAGGACCACCGGTGTTGAGGCCCGCGACGCCACGAGCGCGAAGCGCGGGTCGGGCGCGATGCCCACGCCGAGCTGTCCCAGCAGGTCGGCCGCGTCGAGGAGCTCGTCCGTTGCGATCCGGCGGGGCGGGGCCTCTCCCAGGCGCCGGATGATCTCCTTGGGGTGGACGAGACGACCGGACACCGCGTGCTCCTTCGCCCAGGCGAGAAACTCCTCCTTCGCCGGACAGGGAAACTGCGTCCGGAGGAAATCGGGGAGGAGGGTGTGGGCCCGGATGGCGCCCCGTCCATCGGGGTTCCGGGCGAGGTAACGGCTGTACCGATGCAGTGCTCGGGCTGCCGACCCGGCGATCTGTTCCGCGACCCGGAGCGGCGCGGAGAAACCCGAGACGTTGCCCGCGCCGCCCAGATGTTCCGTCAGATCCACCGCGAAGTTCCCGGAGGCGGGGCGGTACTCGATCCCCAGGGGCCGCTTCGGAACGCGGATCGGCAACCCTTCCGGATATTGCTCCTCGAACCGGTGACGAAAACAGGCCCGAAACTCGGGGAAGGCCCGCCGGGCCGGCGCGCGCAGGGTCGTTGACGGATGACAGACCCACCAGGACAGGAGCCAGTCCGAGGTCAGCGGTTCGCCGCGCACCGCCATCCGGCCGAGCGCAACCAGCACGGGGGCGGGCACCTGACTGCGAACGCCATCGAGATCGAATATCGGCTCGGCGGGGCCAGCGTCGAGAAGGCTGGCCGCATCGAGGAAGGATACGAACGCATGCCGCAGGAAAGGGTCCTCTCCGTAGATGTCCAGCAGGCGTCGTACTTCGGCGATGATCTCGGCGCGTTCGTTCGGTTCGGCGTGATCGACGAAGACCCGCCGCTCGAGCCCATAGAAATAGAGGAGTACGTATCGAGCGTCGGTATGGGGGTCGGATCGGCTGCTGGCCAGCCAGTCCAGGTAGGCCGCTCTCGACCAGCCATCGAGCGTCGAATAGTTGGGCCAGTAGTTGTGGAAGTCCAGGAAGTAGATATCGGCGGGGAGCGCGGTTAGGGACTTTCGCGGATCGATCCAGGCCTTCTCGGGCGCGCCATCGCGGGCATCCCGGGGCGCATGGCCGAAATAGATCATGCCTCCGAGGTTCCTGCCGCCGAACCGGACGTTTCCGTCCTTCGGTATCCAGCCGAATCCGGCGTCCCCGCGCGCGGTCCGGCCCGGCCTCTCCGCCACGACCGGCGGAGCCGTCGCCCGGTCTCCGGGAGCAGGGTGCGCGAGAGGGGCCGGACCGTCGGGTGTCGGGCTCGCCGGGGGAAGGTCGGCAGCGGGCGCCGGCGACGACCGGAGGATCTCCTGTTCGACGAAGGCCAGCTCGTTACCCGAGAACTCGAGGATATCGAGGACGGTATTCAGTTCGCGGTTCCTTTCGACCTCGCGGCTGAGGTAGATGTCCCAGCCGTCGTCCGTCTCGTTGGCGATGGCCAGGGGGCTGTCGCGGCCCGCCACGCGGATGCGCCGGCAGCGGATGATGCGAATCGCCTCGGGGGCGACTTCGGGCAGGATCCATTCGAATCCCGGCCAGACGGAAACCAGCGGAATCGGATCTTCCGCCCCGTAGATCCGGGTCTCCGGGCTTTCCGGAGGAAAGTTCACCTCGGGTTGCTTCACAGCCGGTGGACAAGGCGCCCCGCGTGGGAATCCGTCCCTCGAAGAGATGGGGAACCCCATCGTCCGGGGGGATGCGGGGCGCTTTCCCCAC
>CAYGAO010000051.1:0-14430 GCA_964347715.1 uncultured Acidobacteriota bacterium | reverse complement strand
GGGGTGTGATCCTGCGCCCGGCGCGGAGGTGAGGTCTCGCGGACGCCGCGGCGTGGCCGCGCTACCCGGATCCATGCGGGGCCTGATCCGTGGCCCGGTGCGGTGGTCGGGTTCTCGGGTTCAGAGCGGCCAGGCTTCCTGGCGCCAGGCCATGTCCCAGAACATCCACTCGTAGCGCGAGCTCATCGCGAAGTGCCGCGCCATCGTGCGCCGGGCGCTCGCTCCGAGTCCGGCGGCGGTCTCGTCGGTGAGATCCACGACCCGGCGCACCACGGCGTCGTATTCCGCGCTCCCGTAGCTCTCGATCCAGCGCCGGTAGAGCGGGTCGGGAGAGGGCGGCCGCTCCAGGAGCTCCTTGCCGACCTCGGCGTAGATCCAGTAGCAGGGAAGCACCGCGGCGAGCCCCTCGTGGAAGGGCCGCGAGTGGACCTGGGCGAGGAAGAAGGAGGTGTAGGCGCGGTTCGTCGGCGCCGGCTGCCGGGCGAACAGCTCGTCGCGCGAGCCGCCGAGCTCGGCGAGGAATTCGCCGAGCTGCTCGCGTTCGGCCTCGACCGTCGCCACCGCATCGCCGCAGAGCGCCGCAGTGGTGTCCGGGTGCGAGGCCTTGCCGCCGAGGATCGCCACCGCCCGCGCGAACTCGTGCAGGTAGAGCGCGTCTTCGATCACATAGAAGCGGAACACCTGGCGGTCGAGGTCGCCGTTCGCCAGGCCGTCGAGGAACGGATGGCGGAGGATCTCCCGGTAGATCGGCTCGATCCCCGACCAGAGCCGGTCGGTGAAGCGGTCTCGGGGCGTCTGGAGCCTGGTCATCGCGCCGCGAATGCTATGGCCTGGGTCGCCGCCACCAGGCTGTGGAGAAAGTCCCTCGCGTGCCGACGCGACGCGAAGCGCCGCCGGGGAGGGTCCGCCCTCCCCGCGAAAGAGTGCGGAACGGATCGCGCCAGCGATCCGGGCCGCCATCCGGTGGGGAAAGCGTCCCGCGTCCGCCGGGCCGACGGGGTTCCGCCTCTCTTCGAGGACGGATTCCCATGCGGGGCGTTTTCTCCACCGGCTGCTATCCGGGCCCGAAGACCACCGGGACCCAGAAGATCGCGAACAGGCTCGCGAGCACCGCTCCGATCAGGTTCACCCCGAGCCCCGCGCGGACCATCTGGGGGATCGTGAAGTGGCCGGAGCCGAACACGATCGCGTTCGGCGGGGTGGCCGCCGGGAGCATGAACGCGCAGGACGCCGCGATGGTCGCCGGGACGACCAGCACCAGCGGCGCGATCCCGGCGTTCGCCGCGACCGCCGCGAGGATCGGCAGGATCATCGCGGTGGAGGCGAGGTTCGAGGCCAGCTCGGTCAGCAGGATCACGAAGAGGACCACGAGCACCACGAACACCGGCGTCGGCAGCGCCGCCGCGGCGCCCACCCGGTCGCCGAACACCGCGGCGAGCCCGCTCGCCTCGAGCCCGTTCGCGAGCGAGAAGCCGCCTCCCATGAGCAGCAGCACATCCCAGGGGATCTTCTTTCCCCACTCCCAGTTCAGGATGCGCTCGCCGCCGGCGCTCCCCCCGGCCGGGATCAGGAAGCAGGCCACCGCGGCGGCGACCGCGATCGTCGAGTCGGTGACGAGTTCGCCGTTCGGCGCCGCCGCGGTCCAGATCGGCCGGAAGATCCACAGGAGCGCGGTCAGGGCGAAGAGCGCGCCGAACCGGCGCTCGGGAACCGAGGGCGGGCCGAGCGCCCGGTAGGCGGCGCGGAGGGAAGCGGCGCCGCTCGCGAGGTCGCGGATGCGGATCGGAAACGCGATGCGCGTGAGCCAGAACCAGGTGGCCGGCAGGAAGAGGAGCGTCAGCGGCAGGGCGAAGGCGAGCCAGCGGAGGAAGGTGATCCGGATGCCGAGCTCCTGCTCGAGGTAGCCGGCGAGGAACACGTTCGGCGGCGTCCCGACGAGCGTCGAGAGCCCGCCGATCGTGGCCCCGTAGGCGCAGCCGAGCATCAGACACACCGCGAACGGGAACTCGCCGCTGGCCGGGGCGCGCCCGGGTCCGTGGGTCGCCGCCGAGACCTGCTGGATCACCGCCACGCCGATCGGCATCATCATCGCGGCGGTGGCGCTGTTCGAGACCCACATGGACAGGAAGGCCGAGGCGGCCATGAAACCGAAGACGAGGCGCCCCGGCGAGGCGCCGACGAGGAGCACGGTCCCGAGCGCGAGCCGCCGGTGGAGGTCCCACCGCTGCATCGCCTGGCCGAGCATGAACCCGCCGAAGAACAGGAAGACGAGGTGGTTCGCGTAGGGCGCCGCGGCTTCTCCCGCGGTGGCGATCCCGAGGACCGGATAGAGCACGAGGGGGAGGAGCGAGGTGACCGCGAGCGGGGCCGCTTCGGTGACCCACCACACCGCCATGATCGCGGCCACCGCGAGCATCCGGCGCGCCTCGTCCGGGAGGCCGGGAATCGGCGCCAGCGCGATCCCGGCGAGCGCGGCGAGACCGAGCCAGAACCCGATCCGGGTACGGGTCATCGGGCGGCCGCGTCCGCTCGGGCGCGCCGGCCGCGGGTCCTGCGCTTCACGGCCCGACCGGTCAGTCCCGATCGGCGATGTCCCAGGCGAGCAGGAGGTCCTGGTCCCGGAGGAAGAGGCGCCCGTTCGCGACCACCGGATGACTCCAGGTGTTCCGCCGCGAGCGGTCCGCCTCGGGGAAGGCGAACCGTCCGCGCTCCCGGTAACCCTCCCGCGAGGGCTCCACGAGTGCGACCTCCCCCCGCTCGCTGAAGATGTAGAGGCGCTCGTCGGCCCAGGCGAGCGAACCCTTGCCGATCGCGCGGTCCCGCCAGAAGAGCGCGCCGGTCTCGATGTCGAGCGCGCTCAGGATGGACCCCGAAAACCCGTAGAGCACGCCGTCCAGCAGGATCGGGGTGGCGTGGTGGGCGCGCAGGTTCCGGCTGAACCAGACCTCCTCGGCAGCCACGCCGCCGGCGCCGTCGGCGCCGAGCGCGAGCAGCGCCCCGCCGGTCCCGTAGTCGGAGGACAGGAAGAGCCGCACGGAATCCGGGGACCGGGAGGCGATCACCGGCGTCGCCACGTTCGCGGTGCGGTTCGACGCCCGCCGGTAGCTCCACAGCAGCTCGCCGTCCTCGGGCCGGATGCCGGCGGCGCGTTCGCCGCTGAAGAAAACCACATGCGGGGATCCCGGCAGATCCACCGGGACCGGCGATGCGTACCCGGCCTCGTCGCCCTCGGAAGTCCAGAGCAGCTCGCCGGATTCCTCGTCGAAGGCGGCGAACCCCGCGCTCCGGCCTCCCGGCGAGACGAGCACCCGCCCCCCGAGCACGAGCGGCGATTCGCTGATCCCCCAGCCGATGTTCCGGGCGCCGAACCGGTCGAGCAGGTTCACGCTCCAGAGCACCTGTCCGCTCCGGGCGTCGAGCGCGCTGAGCTGGCCGCTCGCGCCGAGGGCGATCACCCGGCCGTCGCTGACCGTGGGCGCGCCCCGGGGCCCGTCGCCCCTCCCGTCCCGGTAGGGCGCGGCGTGCGGGGTCGCCCAGACTCGGGCGCCGCTCTCCTCGTCGAGCGCGATGATCCATTCGCGCCCCGAGAACATGCCGAGGGTGTGGATGCGCCCGTTCGCCACCGCCACCGTCGCGTAGCCGGCGCCGAGTCCGGCGGCGCGGAAGGCGAGGGGAGGGCCGCCCTCGGGCCATTCCCGGAGCAGGCCGGTCTCGAGCGAGATCCCGTCCCGGTTCGGCCCCCGCCACTGCGGCCAGTCCTCGCTCCCGGCGCCGGCGGGGACGAGGGCGAGCGAGGCGGCCCACGCCAGGCGCCTCGCGCGGGCTCCGACGGATCCCGAAGACGGGCGGGTGGAGGCGGTGGGCCGAACGACTCCGGGTCGGCCCACCGTCACGCGCGCTTTCTCGAACGCCCGCTGCGCGGGGTACTTCTCCCGCAGCTCTTCCCGGATACGGCGCTCTCTCCCGGTCAACGGCATCCTCCGATTCTACCGGGGCGGCAGCACCTCGGCCTCGATCAGCCGGTGCGCCCACTGGCCCGGAACCCGGGCGCCGGTCCGGCCTCCTTCACCTCGTGGACCTCGATCCGTCTCGTCCTCCGGGGGCGTACACGCGAAAGACGCCGGCGCCGTTGCGGGCGCCGGCGTCCGGTGGTGTCGCAGGCGGGACTAGTAGTCCATGCCTCCCATGTCCGGGGAGCCCGGAGGGCCGCCGGCGGGCTTGTCTTCCTTCTCCGGAATCTCGCAGACGAGCGCTTCCGTGGTGAGCAGCAGGCTCGCGATCGACGCGGCGTTCTGGAGTCCGTAGCGGACGACCTTCGTCGGATCGATGACACCCGCCTCGACCAGGTCGCCGTACTCGTCCGTGGCGGCGTTGAAGCCGTTCGCGCCTTCGCCCTTCCTCACCGTGTTCACGACGATCGAGCCCTCGTGGCCGGCGTTCTGGGCGATCCAGCGGAGCGGCTCCTCGATCGCCCGGCTCACGATGCCGACCCCGACCTGCTCGTCGTGGGTGAGGCTCTTGTCGTCCGCCAGCTCCTGGAGGTGCGCCCCGGCGCGGATCACGGCGATCCCGCCACCGGTGACGATGCCCTCTTCGGCAGCCGCCTTGGTCGCGTGCATCGCGTCCTCGACGCGGGCCTTCTTCTCCTTCATCTCGGTCTCGGTGGCGGCGCCGACCTTGATCAGGGCGACTCCGCCGACGAGCTTGGCGAGCCGCTCCTGGAGCTTCTCGCGGTCGTAATCGGAGGTCGTGTCCTCGATCTGGCTGCGGATCTGCAAGATGCGCCCCTCGATCGCGTCCTGGCTGCCGGCGCCCTCGACGATCGTCGTGTCTTCCTTCGAGATGATGACCTTCTTCGCGCGACCGAGGTCGTTCATCTCGATGTTCTCGAGCTTGATCCCGAGGTCCTCGAAGATCGCCTTCCCGCCGGTGAGGATGGCGATGTCTTCCATCATCGCCTTCCGCCGGTCGCCGAATCCGGGGGCCTTCACCGCCGCCGCCTTCAGCGTGCCGCGCAGCTTGTTCACCACCAGGGTGGCGAGCGCCTCGCCCTCGACATCCTCGGCGATCACCAGGAGCGGCTTGCTCGCCTGGGCGACCTTCTCGAGGACCGGGAGCATGTCCTTCATGCTCGAGACCTTCTTCTCGTGGACGAGCACCAGGCAGTCCTCGAGGACGACCTCCATCCGCTCGGAGTCGGTCACGAAGTAGGGCGAGAGATAGCCGCGGTCGAACTGCATCCCCTCGACGATGTCGAGCTCGGTGTCGAGCGTCCGGCTCTCCTCGACCTGGATCACGCCGTCCTTGCCGACCTTCTCCATCGCCCGGGCGATGATCTCGCCGATCTCGCGGTCGCCGTTCGCCGAGATGGTCCCGACCTGGGCGATCATGTCGCCGCCGACTTCCTTGGATTCCTCCTTGATCCGCATGACGAGCACCTCCACGGCCTTGTCGATGCCGCGCTTCAGCTCCATCGGGTTCGAACCGGCGGTGACATTGCGCAGGCCCTCGCGGAAGATGGACTGGGCGAGGACGGTCGCCGTGGTGGTGCCGTCGCCGGCCACATCCGAGGTCTTCGAGGCGACCTCGCGCACCATCTTGGCGCCGAGGTTCTCGACCGGATCCTCGAGGTCCACTTCCTTCGCGACGGTGACGCCGTCCTTCGTGACGACCGGGGATCCGAATTTCTTCTCGAGGACGACGTTGCGCCCCTTCGGACCGAGGGTGACCCGAACCGCGGCGGCCAGCTTGTTCACGCCGCGCATCACGGCCTGCCGGGCTTCCTCGTTGTAAACGATTCTCTTGGCCATTTTCTGCTTCGCTTCTCCTTGGAGCTTTCTGGATGGGCCGTCTCAGCCGACGATGCCCAGGATCTCGTCCTCGCGGACGATGAGATAGTCCTCGTTGTCGAGTTTGACCTCGGAGCCCGAGTACTTGCCGATCAGCACCTGCTGACCGACCTTCACCTCGGGGGCCTGGCGACTGCCGTCCTTCAGGACCTTGCCGGCGCCGACCGCGACCACCTCGGCGGTCATCGGCTTCTCCTTCGCCGTGTCGGGGACGATGATGGAGCCGATCCGTTCTTCCTCCGCATCGAGGCGGCGGAGCACGACGTTCTCCCTCAGCGGCGTGATGTTCATCGGAACAGTTCTCCTCTCTCTGGAACGGGCGCATACCGACGCCCGCGCTACGGGTTCTGGTGGATCCGTCCGGGCGGTGAGACTCCGCGCCTGCTCCCGCCCGCCCTGCCGGCGGTCAGCCGGGCGCTTTCGGGGAGCACCGGACGCCCGGAACGATATAGAAGGGCGCCCGGTGTGTCAAGTGAGGGGTTAGCGCGTTGGGCGCATAAAAATCTCAGTCATGAACGCTAAGATCCTGGCCCGCGCAGAACGATCCGGAACCCGGCGACCTCGGCCGGAATGGTGAGTGTGGGGCCCGCTTCCACCGGCGCGCCGGACTCGACGAGCGCCCGGCGGTCCGCTTCGGGGTCCCCGGTCTCGAAGACGAGCGTCGAGAGCCCGCTCTCCCCGGGCTCGAAGCGGAGGAGGCAGTCGTTCGGGAACGGGACCTCGACGGTCTTCCCCGGGCCTCCCCGGAAGCCGAGGCCGAAGAGCTGCTCGAAGCGCTCCCCGGCCGCGCGGGGATCCGGGGCGCCCGCGACCACTTCGGCGAGCCGGCGGACGGCGAGCAGCGGACTCACCCGGGTGGGCGGCGGGTCGGGCCAGTTCCAGCTCGTGGGGTGCGGCTGGATCAGCTCGACGGTGAAGCCGCAGGCGTCTTCCGGGGACACGAACGCCTCGAAGCCGTCGGCGGCGGGGAAGATCCGGTCCTCGAAGATCTCCGCGCTCGTCTTCACCCGCGCCACGGCGGACTCGATGTCGTCGGTCTCGATGGCGAGGTGTTCGAGCCCCTCGCCCCGGGTGCGCAGGTAGCGGCAGACGCGGGCCTCGGGGTTCCAGTTGTGGACCACATGGAGCCAGCACTCGTTGCCGAGCAGCGTTCTCGAGTCGAGCTGGAAGCCGCGCCCCTGGTCGGAGCGCAGCTCCCCGGGTTCGAGCCCGACGAGCTTCAGGCGTCGGGCCGCGCTCTCGTGGCTCCGGTGGGCGGTACCGAGGTGCTGGAGCCGGAGGATCCTCGCCCGTTTCCCGCTCATGACGCGCCGAGGTGGTGCAGGACGAACGCCCAGCGGTCGGCCTCGAGCTCGAGACGCATCGAGACCGGCATCCCGCCCCCGTGCCCGGCGCCCTTCTGGATGCGGATCAGCACCGGCTCGGCGCGGCCCCCGTGGATCTCCTGGAGCCTCGCCGCGTACTTGAAGGAGTGGCCGGGGGCCACCCGGTCGTCGTGGTCGGCGGTGGTAACGAGCGTCGCCGGGAAGTCCTCCGCCGGGGCGATGTTGTGGTACGGCGAGTAGGCCCGCAGCACCTCGAACATCTCGGGATCGTCGGGGTCGCCGTAGTCCGAGGTCCAGGCCCAGCCGATCGTGAACTCGTGGAAGCGGAGCATGTCCATGACGCCTACCGCCGGAAGCGCGGCCCCGAAGAGCTCGGGGCGCTGGTTCAGCACCGCCCCGACGAGGAGCCCGCCGTTCGATCCGCCGGCGATCGCCAGCCGGTCCGGCCGGGTCACCGAGTCGTGGATCAGGAACTCGGCGGCGGCGATGAAGTCGTCGAAGACGTTCTGCTTGTTCTCGAGCATCCCGGCCCGGCGCCATTCCTCGCCGTACTCGCCGCCGCCCCGGAGGTTCGCCTGCGCGTACACCCCGCCGCGTTCGAGGAAGACGAGGTTCGAGGGGTCGAACCGGGGCCGGAGGCTGATGTTGAACCCGCCGTAGCCGTAGAGCAGCGTCGGGTTCTCGCCGTTCCGGGACAGGTCCTTCCGGTGCGTCAGGAACATCGGCGCCCGGGTGCCGTCGGCGGAGGCGAAGAACACCTGGTTCGTCTCGTACTCGTCGAACGGGAAGGGGACCTCGGGAGCCCAGTGCGTCGTCGTCTCGCCGGTTCCGAAGTCGTGGCGGTACACGCCCGGAGGGAAGAGGAACGACGAGAAGACGAAGTGGAGCGCCTCGTCCTCGCGCCCGCCGCTCAGCTGCGAGACCGAGCCGATGCCCGGGAGCGGCGCCTCGCGCTCGAACTCGCCGGCGAGCGTGCGGACCTCGATGCGGCTCTTCGCATCGTCGAGATACGCGAGCACGAAGCGCCCTCCGACGATCCGGGCGCGCTCCAGCCGGTCCTCGCCCTCGGGCACGAGCTCGAGCCAGTTCTCCGGGTCCGGCCGGGCGATGTTCACCGCCACCACCCGGTAGCGCGGGGCGTCCCGGTTCGTCAGGAAGTAGAAGCGCTGCCCGTCGTTGCCGAGGAACTCGTACGAGGCGTCGAAGTCGTCGAGCACCGGGGTGATCTCCCCGTCGAAGCGGGGCGCGCCGCCCGAGCCGAGGTCGAGCACATGGATCCGGTTGCGCTCGTCGGTTCCCTCGCTGATCGAGATCACCGCGTAGCGGCCCTCGTCGGAGACGAGCGCCCCGTAACCCCGGTCGGGCTCGGCGGGGTTCGCGTGGATCAGGAGGTCCGCGTCCTGGGGAGAGCCGAGCGCGTGGTACCAGAGGGACTGGTTCCGGTTGACGCCGCCCTGCGCGGCGCCCGGGTCCGGCTCGGGGTAGCGGCTGTAGAAGAACCCCCCGTTGTCGCGCGTCCACGACGCCCCCGAGAACTTGATCCAGCGCAGGTGGTCCGGGCGCTTCTCGCCGGTCGCCACCTCGAGGACATGGAACTCGCGCCAGTCCGAGCCGGATTCGCCGAGCCCGTAGGCGAGCAGCGAGCCGTCCTCGGTGAACGCGGTCGTCCCGACGCTCACCGTGCCGTCGTCGGAGAGCTCGTTCGGATCGAGCAGGACCTCCCAGCCGGTCGGATCCTCGCCGGGCCCCTCGATCCGGTAGAGGACATCCTGGTCCTGGAGCCCGTCGTTCGCGCGGACGAACCAGTTCTCGCCGAAGCGGAAGGGGGCGCTCCGGCGGGCGTGGTCCCGGAGCCCGGTGAGCCGCGCGAGGATCGCCTCGCGCTCGGGAAGGCTCCGCAGGTGCCCGAAGGTGACCTCGTTCTGGGCATCCACCCAGGCGAGCACCTCGGGAGCGGCGTCGTCCTCGAGCCAGCGGTAGGGGTCCTCGACCTCCACGCCGTGGAGCGTCTCGACGACCTCGCCCTTCTCGGTCGGCGGGTAGTCGAACCCCCCGCCGCAGCCGGCGAGCGCCCCGGCGACGAGCGCCGCGCCGCCGAGCCGCGCCGCTCGTCGCGCGATCAGGGTTTCGTTTCGATTCATCGGTCCTCCTCGAGTCCCGTCCCGCCACGATAGCGGATCCGGTTCGGCACGGCCTTCGCCGATCTGCCGGCAGCAGCGGAACGATCACCGTCCCCCGCGTTCACGGTGTGCATCGTCCACTCTCCCGGAACAGCAGCCGATTCAGCCGCGCCTGCCATTCGTCCTCGTCCACGACCTCGAAACGGACGGTCCGGTTCCGCATCGCCGGCGCGAACTCGGCCCAGTCCTCCTTTCGGGCATGCTTGCTGCAAATGTCGAACACGGACCGCTTGTATCCGGTGTCTTCCGACGCCTTCAGGTGAACGCCCTTGGTCTCGACCACGAAGACCTGTCGGAAGCCGTCGTACGCGTCGGGTTCGTCTCGCCGCAAGGTCACGATGAAGTCCGCGTAGATCCGGCGCGGCTTCCATCCCTGCACGAAGTAGTCCTTGCGGGCGCGGTTGCGGAACCAGAAGAAGAGCCTCGCCTGCTGGTCGAGGTAGGTCGCGACGCTGTTCTCGAACCCGTTGAGATCGTTCTCGGTGGTCAGGTCGAAGAGGTTGCGCCGGTACGGTCGCCCGTCGTCCCGGTTCGCCTGCTTCGCCTTCGGAACCTCGATTCTCGTCGGCAGACGATTGAACGAGAGATCCTCGGCCACGACGAGAAACCGCATCCTACCCGACTCCAGGAGAGCGCGGAACACCCCCCGCGACAGGCGGTCGCGCTCCCGTTCGGCGTGCCGACGGAGTTCTTCGAGGACGAAGACCGAATTGGCTGCCACCCGCTCGGCGGGGTAACGGTCGAGCAGCGCCTCGAAAGCGCGCTGGGCCAGCTCGCGACCCCGCCACGGATTGGGAATCAGATCCAGGAGATGGCTGGCCGCGAAGAAGTAGTCCGCCGGATCGCCGCCCCGGACGGACTCGGCCTCGCCACTGGCGGCCCGGGATCCGGATACCGGCGCCACACCGGTCAGGTTCGCCACCAGCCGCGTATCGCTTCCGTCGCCCGCCCGCAGATTCAGATCACCCAGCGCCGAGATGTCGATCTCGTCCCAGGGCACGCGAGAGAGGATGTCCGCTTCGTAGTGGACCAGGCGCCAGCTCCCGCCATCCCGGATCATGAACGCGGGAAGCACGAGGTCGCGCGCCGCCGCGCGGAAGCGGGCCTGCTGGCGAGCCGTCAGCTTCGGCGCTGGATGGGCGGGTACGCCACCGGCGACCACCCTCTCCTCCAACCCCTGGAGACCCTCGAGGCCGAACCCCTTTCGGACCTCCTGCAGCAGTTCGTTCCCCTGGCGACTGAAGCAGAACACGTAGCTCTCGTCGAGCAAGGGCGCCCCCGTTTTCCTCGCGTGGGGCTGACGCAGGATCCGGCCCACGAGCTGGGTGATCCCGGTCTTCGAGGTGGGGTTCGTCAGGATCGTCAGAACATAGGCGAACGGGCAGTCCCAACCCTCCTGCAGGGCCTGCTTCGTGATGATGAAGCGGATCGGACACTCCCGGGACAGCAGGCCGCCGACATCGTCCACTCCCCGGAGCTCGTCCTTCGGGCTGGTCTTGACCGCTACCTGCTCTGGCGCGACGCCCGGGTGTCGCAGCAGGTATTCGCGTACATCCTCGGTATGGACGTACGCCGGTTTCCGCTGCTCCTTCCCCGTCCGCTCCACCTGGATGACACAGATGGGACGAATGTAGGTTCCGGACTCGGCCTCGTGCCGCCGCGCCTCGGCCTCGAGATGTTCGCGGTGTTCGATGGATTCCAGCAGCGTACCCCGCCAGTCGCCCCCGGCGGCGTTCCGAATGTGGAGGTCGAGCTTGATCATCTCCTCTTCGTTCAGTTCCCGCCCCAGGATCTCGACCAGGACATTGGCGCCCTCCGGCGGAGTGGCCGAGAGCTCGACGATCATGCACGGATTGAACCCTTCGAGGGTCTCCTTCGCGCTGGCGCTGTAGGCCTTGTGCCCCTCGTCGAGGATGATCAGGGGGCGCAGCAGGCGCACCGTGTTGCCGAGCGATGTCCTGACGTACCGGCTCCAGAATCCGGCCGTCTGTTCGAACGTGTCCAGGTTGGGGTGTTCCTCCAGCAATCTGGAGTGCGCCGAAGGATCGTCGTCGGGAGGAAAGAATCGGTCGTAACCACCGCTGTCGCGGAACATCCGCAGCGCATCCTTCGTCCGGCGGTTTGCGGACGGGAGCATGAGCAGGAGCACACAGAGGTGGTCGGCGACATCGTGCGGGCCGAACGCCGTGGTCTTCTCGAGGATCCGGGTCCGCTGACCCGAAGCCAGATCGAGCTGCTGCCGGTAGGGATGGTCGCGGTCCCGGAGCGCCCGGAGCGTCTGCCGGTAGATCTCTGTCGTGGGCACGATCCACAGCACGAGGCCGCACCGACCATGCCGGAAATGCGCGTTCACGAGACCGATCACGCGCGTCGCGAGCAGCGTCTTCCCGCCGCCCGTGGGAATCTTGAGGCAGAAGGCGGGCAACGGCTCGCCGAGCCCGTTGCGACGCGGCCGGTAGGGCCGCCCGGACCCGGACTCGTCCCACGCCCGCCGCACCCAGTCGAGCTCCCATTCGGGGTCGTGGCTCCGGGCGGCCCGGTCCTTCTCGCGCCACGTGGCGAGCCGTTCGAGAAAGTCCCGAACCGTCGCCAGCGTCCGCTGCTGGTAGTCCTTGAGGATCAACGCTCGAGGCTCCCGACGGCTTCGTAGATCTGGAAGGGCAACTGCTGGAAGTCGATGCGGTACTGGTGCAGGAAGTCGCGGTCGAGATATTTGGTGGGCGCGAAGACGAGTCTCCGGCGCGACGCGCCGGGCAGCGCGCGAGCGGTCTCGAGCGACAGCGCGAGGTTCTTGAGCGTCTCGATGTCACTGTCGTAGAACAGGAAGACATCGTGGGACGCCGTGCGCCCGATGAATCCGGTGCTCTTGTCGGTCTCCGCCGGGTCGAACTCCTGGCCGGTGGCCGTGAAGAAGATGTAGGAGGCGAGCTTCTCCCACGCCGGCAGGTGAGAACCGTCCAGCAGCGACTCCTGCCGCATGGGACGGCCGAGCTCGAAGTAGCTGAAAGTGCCGCCGAGGCCGGCCCGGAGGGCGTCGTCCTTCGCTCGCGGTACACCCCTGACGACCCGCCGGACGCGCTCGGCAGTGATGCTGTCGGCGTAGTCTTCACACTCGACGAGGATGAAGCGCCGGCTGCCACCGTCGTCCTCGTTCTGTGCGAGCACCGCGTGGGCTGTCGTCCCCGAGCCGGCGAACGAATCCAGGATGATGGCGTCCGGATCGCGAAGCAGCCCGATGAGGAACCGTATCAGCCGGGTCGGCTTCGGTTGCGGGAACACGCCACCGGACCCGAAGATATCCGCCAGCTCGGCGGTGCCGTCCTTGTTGAAGCCGACATCTTCCGGCTTCAGGAAAGCGTCCGGAGGCCGACCTCCCTGGACTTCTGCGAGATACCGCTTGACCATCGGCGCCTTCCCGCCGAACACGATGCGGCCCTCGCGGTCGAGGCGGTCCAGCGTCTCGGGCGAGTAGGTCGGGTAACGACCCTGCGGAGGCTTCCAGACGGTGCCGTTCCGGAACGTATGTGTGTACGGCGTGTAGTAGTTTCTTGCGTGGATGGGGTCCAGCTTGTAACTTCCCCTGCCGTCGTCGTCGTCGTGAGGATAGGACTTCGCCTTGTCGACGACCTGGCGGATGTACCGTTGCGGGTCCGCCGCGAACCACTCCTTGCGGCGCGCGTACGCCAACACGAAGTCCGTATTGAGATTGAAGTCCTTGCTCGAGTTCCGCACGGTGTGCATCGCCCGCCGGGAGAGCGTCGCGAAGAAGTTGTCCTCGCCGAACACCTCGTCCATCAGGCACCGCAGGTGGTGTACTTCGTTGTCGTCCACGGATACGAAGATGACCCCGTCCTCGCGCAACAGCTCGCGCAGGAGCTTCAGGCGCGGCATCATCATGCAGCACCACTTGTCGTGGCGCGTGAGGTCTTCGCGGTCCACGACCTGCCCCAGCCAGTCGCGCATGAGCGGCGAGTTCACCTTGTCGTCGTAGGCCCAGCCCTCGTTGCCGGTGTTGTAGGGCGGATCGATGTAGATGCACTTCACCTTTCCGTGGAAGGTCGGCAGCAGGGACTTCAACGCGGCGAGGTTGTCGCCGTGGACGATCAGGTTGTCATGGAGGCTCGCCTTCGCGCTCAGGCCCTTGACGCGCACCGGCAGCAACTCGTGGAAGGGCACTGCGAGATGGTGGTTCTCGACGAAGACCTTGCCCTTGAAGTCGAGACGCGGCAAATCAGCCTCCTCGAATCGCTGCTTCGATTACGGGAGTCGGCCAGATCGTCGCTTCCCGTGCCGGGCCGTCCGCGTCGAACAGGACCACCCAGCCGGTCGGATCCTCGCCGGGCCCCTCGACCCGGTAGAGGACATCCTGGTCCGGGAGCCCGGCGTTCGCGCGCACGAACCAGTTCTCGCCGAAGCGGAAGGGGGCGCTCCGGCGGGCGTGGTCCCGGAGCCCGGTGAGCCGCGCGAGGATCGCCTCGCGCTCGGGAAGGCTCCGCAGGTGCCCGAAGGTGACCTCGTTCTGGGCATCCACCCAGGCGAGCACCTCGGGAGCGGCGTCGTCCTCGAGCCAGCGGTAGGGGTCCTCGACCTCCACGCCGTGGAGCGTCTCGACGACCTCGCCCTTCTCGGTCGGCGGGTAGTCGAACCCCCCGCCGCAGGCGGCGAGCGCCCCGGCGACGAGCGCCGCGCCGAGCCGCGCCGCCCGCTTCGCGACTCCGGTTTCGTTTCGATTCATCTCATCGGTCCTCCTCGAGTTCCGCCCGGCCCCGCGTCCGGTAGCGGGCGAGCTCTGCGGCAGTCAGGTCCGCGCCAGGAACGAGAACGTACTGTCGTTCGCGCCAGACGACGACCTCGCCGTCCTGCCGGTCGAACTCGAACAGCGCGATCGTTCCTCCATCGCCGAACTGGGCTCCGATCGGCCGGCAGACGAGCCCCGGAAACTTCTCGGCGCACATGTCCATGTCCTGCTCGATCTGGCTGGGCGCCAACCGGTCCTTCTCGCCCTTGCAGCCGGTGGACAAAGCGCCCCGCAGGGGAATCCGTCCTCGAAGAGATGGGGAACCCCGTCGTCCGGGC
>CAYGAO010000050.1:0-14974 GCA_964347715.1 uncultured Acidobacteriota bacterium | reverse complement strand
GTCCCCCGGCCTTCGCCCCGCGCGGCGCGCCCGCTCCGGCGGCGCCCCCCGGCCGCGCCGGCCGGCCGCTCCGGCGCGGCGGGCGAAGCCTGCTCGCTGGCGGCCAGGTGCCCGCCCGGCCTGCCGGGCGCCCCGCCGCCCACCGCCCCGCCCCGCGCCCCCCCCGCCCCGCCCGCCCCCGACCGGGCAGCCCCCCGGCCTGACAGCCTCCCGACCAGTCAGCCTTCCGGCCTGACAGCCTCCCGGCCAAGAAGCCTCCCGACCGGGCAGCCGGAGCACGGGGTCGCGCGGCGTTCGAGCGCCCCGACCGCACCGGCGGGAAGGCGCCGCCCGGCGTTGCGTCTCGGTCGCAGGAACTCCCGGGGGGCCTCGCTCGCGCACTTCGTCGGCCGGGCGCCCGGCCTCCCCGGACTGCCTTAGGATCGCGGCCCCCGCGATGCCCGAGTTCCTCTGCCAGGTCGGCGAACGGGGCGGGGATCTCCGGCGGACGCGGGTCGAAGCCGCCGATGCCGCCGCCGCCGAAAGGGAGCTGCGGGAACAGGGGCTCGAGGTCTTCGCCGTCGAGCGGAGGTCCGGGCTCTTCGCCGCCCTTCGACGGCTCGGCGGCGGAGCCGGCGGCTTCCGCCTCCGGCGGGGGGTCGGGAGCCGCGAGATCCTCCTGTTCAACCAGGAACTCGCCGCGCTGCTCCGGGCCGGACTGACACTCGCCGCTTCGCTCGAGATCATGGTCGAGCGGATGGACGACCGGACGCTCGGGGCGGCGGTCCGGGAGATCCTGTCCGAGGTGCGCGCGGGCGTCCCGATGAGCGCCGCAGTCCGCCGGTATCCGTTCTTTCCGGGGGTGTACGCCGCCTGCCTCCGCGCCGGGGAGACGAGCGGCGATCTCGCGGGGATGATCTCGCGGTTCACCGCGGCGCTCCGGGTAGCCGTCCGGGTACGGTCCAGCCTGACCGCGGCGCTCGTCTATCCGGCGTTCCTCCTCGCGGCGCTCCTCGGAACGGCCGGGTTCCTGCTCCTCGGGGTGGTCCCGAACTTCATCCCGTTCTTCGCCGGTTTCGAACAGGAGCTGCCGCCGCTCACCGCGGGGCTGCTGGCCGTCGCCGAGTTCGTCCGGGATCACCTGGCCTTCTTCGCGCTCGCCCTCCTCGCCGGCGGAACTTCCCTCGCCGTCTGGTCCCGGGGAAAGCGGGCGGGCCGGCTGCGCGACCGTTTCGTCCTGCGGATCCCCGGCGTCGGCGAAGTGCTCCGCCTCTACGCGGTGTCCCAGTTCAGCCGCGCGCTCGGGACGCTCGTCGGCGGGGGCCTGCCGCTCGCCGGCGCGATTCCGGTGGCCGCCGACGCGATCGGGAACCTCCACCTGCGCAGCGCCCTCGGAGCGACCGCCAGACCGGTCCGCGAGGGGCGCTCCTTCGTCGAGGCGCTCGACGAGACCGGCGAGCTTCCCGGCTTCGCGCTCCAGATGATCCGCGTGGGGGAGGGCGCCGGCGACCTCGCGCGGATGGTGGTTTCGGTGGCGGACTTCAACGACGAGGTGATCGAGAACCGGGTCACGATCCTGCTCAGCCTCCTCACGCCGGTCGTCCTGATCATCCTCGGCGGTTTCGTGGCGCTGGTGCTGCTCGGGATCTACCTGCCGCTGTTCAGCCTCGCTTCCGTGCCGCAGTTCTGATGCGCCGTCGGGTCGCTCTCCCCGCGGGCGAGCGCGGCTTCACCCTCGTCGAGCTCGTGGTCGCCGCGGGCGTGCTCGCGGTGCTCGCGCTGGCGATCGTTCCGGTTGCGAGAGTGGCCTCCCTGCGGGCGAAGGAGATCGAGCTCCGCCGGCACCTGCGGACGGTCCGGCTGGCGATCGACGCCTATCGCGAAGCCGCCGAAGCGGGAGAGATCTCGCGCGACTTCATCGAACCCGACCACGAGAACTACCCGCCGACCCTCGAGGCTCTCGTCGAGGGCGTGCCCGGCCCCCGGGGCGAAGACGGGAGGTCACCCGTGGTCCGGTTCCTTCGCCGGCTCCCGGTGGACCCGATCACCGGGCGCCCGGACTGGCTGCTGCGCTCGTATCAGGATGAACCGGACACGATGTCCTGGGGCGGCGAGAACGTGTACGACCTCCGCTCGAGATCCCCCGGCATCGGGCTCGACGGCACTGCCTACCGATCCTGGTGAGAAGACCCCCCGAACCGCGCGAACTCCGCTTCCCGGCCATGACGCGAGGGCGCCGCCGACTCCGCAGACCCGCCGGGCAGACCGGTTTCAGCTTCATCGAGATGGTGCTCGTCATCGTGATCCTGGGAGTGCTCTTCGGGATCGCGATCCCGCGCTACCAGGCGCAGGTGCTGAAGGCTCGGGAGGCGGTGCTCGAACACAACCTCGCCGTTCTCCGGGAGCGACTCGATCAGTACCGGGCCGACCGCGACGCGTGGCCGTCGAGTCTGGGCGATCTGGTCGTCGCCGGTTACCTGCGCCAGATTCCGCAGGACCCGATGACCGGATCCATACTCTGGGACGAGGTGCCGGGCGCCTACGACCCGGTCTTTCCCGAGGCTCCCGGCGGGGTGGCCGATGTGCGCAGTCGCTCGGAGGAAGTGGGCACCGATGGACGCCCCTACCGCGAGTGGTAACCCCGGGAGGCCTTCCCGGCATCCCCACCGCCCGCCCGGAATCCGCGCCGACCGGCGCCCACCGGCGGGCCGCGCCCCGGCAGGCGCCCCACCGTGAATCGCAGCCCCGGAGACCTCGCGCTACCGCCACCCGCCATCCGCACCGGACATCCACACCGTGCGGCGTAGCCCCGGAGACCTCGCGCCTCCCCGGTCCCGGCGCCCGGCGGCCGCGCCGGCGGGCGCCCCCGCCGTGAGTGGCAGCCGACCCGGAACCGACTCGGGGTATGTCCTCTTCGGCGTGCTGATCGGTGTCTCGCTGCTCGGCGTCGGAATGCTCGCGGCGGTGACGCTCTGGAGCCAGGTCCTCCAGCGGGAACGCGAGGCCGAACTCGTGTTCCGGGGCGAAGCGATCGCGCGCGCCATCCAGCGCTATCAGGAGACCCGGCCGGGGACGCTTCCCGAAACGCTCGAGGAGCTCGTCGAGGGCCGACACCTGCGGCGCGCCTGGCTGGATCCGATGACGAACCGCCCCTTCCGGCTGCTTCGCGTCGGGGGCCGGGTCGTCACCGCCACCGGGGGAGCGCCCGCGCCGGATCCGGACGAGTCGGAGGGGCCGGACCCGCGAGCCGGAGCGAACCCGCCGGGCGAGCCGACCCCGGGGCCCGGATCGCGGCAGACCGCCGGACCGGAGCCCGAAGGACCCGCGGCGACGGGAATCATCGGGGTCGCCAGCACGAGCGACGCGCTCGCGCTTCGCCCCTACCGCGGGGCACGCCGCTACCGGGACTGGCGCTTCGAAGCCGAAGTCCGGGAACCCGCCGCTGACCCCACGGCCCCGGCGCCGGAGCGCGGAAGGTAGCGCGGAGGCCGGGGACTCCCAGGCGGCAGGCGAGACCGGGTGCGGGCCGCCGTCCTCGTGTGCACCTTCCGTCCGGGTCAGTCGCGGATCGAGCTGCGGAAGAAGTCCGGGAGGCCCGAAGCGGTTTCCGCTTCGTCCTCGGCCGGGTCCGCACCCGGCGATTCCCCGCGTGGCGCTTCCGCGTCCGGGTCCACGGTCGTCGGTTCCCCGGCGGGCCCATCCCCGACCGGACCATCCCCGACCGGACCGTCCCCGACCGGACCGTCCCCGACCAGATCATCCTCGCCCGGACTTTCGTCGCCCGGACTCTCATCGCCCGGACCTTCGTCGCCCGGACTCTCGTCGCCCGGACTTTCCTCGCCCGGACTTTCCTCGCCCGGACCTTCCTCCCGCGCGTCCCCGAGGGGCCCTCTCGTCCCTGGAAGATCCTCCTCGATTTCCTCGACTCGCGGGTCGTCCTCCGAGGGGGCCTCTTCGAGAGCGACATCCGACTCCTCGGGCCCCGTCCCGGTGACCGGCAGCGCCCCGGCCGAGGCGCCCAGGGCGGGCCGGGCAAAGCTGCGGAGCGCCCGGTCGTAGCGGCGCACGACCTCGGACCAGTCGCTCCGCGCGGCGAGGAAGGCGGCGCCCGCCGCGCCCATCCGACGGAAGAGCCCGGGGTCCCGGAGGCCGAGCTCGAGAATCAGCTCGAACTCGTCGTAGTTCCGATAGTAGAGCCCCCCGTTCGAGGCCCGGCAATCGGCGACGAGCTGGCTCGCTCCGGCATTCACCAGGATCGGCACGCCGACCGAGAACGGCTCGGCGGCCGCCGCCCCGAACTCGGCGAGCCGCTGCGGAACCGCCGCCGCGAGCGCCCCGGAGATCGCGTCGAGCCGCGCGGTACCGCTCCCGGGGCCGATCACCCGTATCTCCGGCCGCTTCGGAATCCGGATCGCCGCCGGTCCGAAGAGCACCAGGTCGAGCGCCTCGTTCGGGTGCCGCTTCTTGAAGGTGGAGAAGAAACGGAGGAACTCCTCGACGCCCCGCCCCGGCTCGAGCGCGCCAGCCTGGACCAGGTAGGGGCCCGAGCAACCCGTCCGCTCCCGGAAAGCCGCCGGATCCGCGGTCCGCGCCAACACCAGCCCCCCGCCGACGGTCTCGCGCATGCGCCGATGGATCCCGTAGTGCTTCAGGGCCAGCACTTCCTCCGCCTCGGTGCCGAAGATGAAGGCGGCGGGGCGTTCCATGTCCGCCGCCAGCGTCGGATCGGATCCCTCGAACGCGGTGAAGGGGAGCAGGACGGTCCGTTCCGGCGCGACCGAGACGGCTTCCCGGCAGGGACCCGGCTCGATCCCGAACACGACGATCAGGTCGAAATCCGCCGCGCTGGCGCCCAGGTCCCGCGCGAGCGCCGGAGAGGACATTCCGCCCGCCCCCGCCGCTTCGGCAGCGAACCGTCGCACGCGGACATTCCCCTCCTGGGTCTCCCCCTCCCGGAACGGTTCCGCGTCGGACTCGGGCGCGGTCGTCGTGAACACGGTGACCCGCCAGTGTTTCGGAGACCGCGCGACGAGCTCGGCCGCGAGCCGTTCGGCCGGGGACCCGTCCCTCGCGCCGAACCGCGCAGTGACGAAGGCGAGGCGCACCGCTACTCGTCCCGCGGCCCGCCGGCCCGGTCGCCACGACCACCGCGATACGGACGCGGCCCACGCCGGTCCCGACGACCGCCTCCTTCCCGCTCCGCCGAAGAACCGCTGCCCCGGCGCCGGTCGCCACGGCCGCGGTCGGGGCGTCCGCTCCGCCCTCGCGCCGGCCCCTCGCCGCCCCCGGCGAAAGAGACCTCGATGTGGATCCCGAGCCGGCGGAGTTCGCGCTTCACGACCCCGAGCTCGAGCCGGGTGAGCTCGAGGTCCCGGTTCAGGTCCCAGAGCAGGCGGCGATGGTATTCGTTGATCTGCGCCTGGCGGGCCGCAGCCCGGGAGGCGGCGTCGAGGTTCACGAGCGCCCGGATGAGCGGCGAGCACAGCCAGCGGAGCGCCCGGAGCGGCGCCGAGCGCGCGGCGCGAAGGTTCCGCGGGTGCAGGTGGACGTTCCAGCGCGCCGGGTCCCGCGAGCGGACACGCTCGCAGAAGTCGTCCGTGAAGCCGCGGGAGTCGAGCGGCTGCAGCATGCGCCGGCGCAACTCCGCCTTGAACTCGCGTTCGCTCTTCTCGCCCTCCTCGGCCCGTTCACGGACTGCCTTTCGAATGTCGGCCATGATGCTCTCGACATCCGGCGCCGCGCCGCTGGCGCTGTCGGGAGACCCCGTCTTCGGGGCGGTCTCGGCAGTAGCGATTCCTGCCATGGTGTTCCTCCATGCCCGCGCGGCAGGCGACGCCGGTTTCGGCAGACCTGGCGAGCGGAGCCTTGCCTGGCGCGGAGGGCCCGGGAGTCGTCGCCGGCGGAAAGCCGGATCGGACTCTGCCCGCGGCCGGAAGGTGGCGCCGTTTCCGACTCACCGGGATCCGGCCTCTTCGCACCGCCGCAGACCGAACGGAATGCGGCCTCCGAGGGAGCTCTGGACGCGCGGGCGGACACGCCCGGGAATCTTCCGGAGCGGGAGGCGGCCGTTCCGGCCGCCGCGCTTCGCTTCCCGGGGGGCCGCCCGCGCCCCCTCAGAAGCTCCCGATCGCCGAGTCTTCCGACTCGAAGGTGTCGAATACGGTCACGAGCTTCGTGATCTGAAGCAGATCCTGCATCCGCGCGGTCAGGTTCACGAGCCTGATGTTCCCGCCGGCCTGGACGACGCGCGTATGGCACCGGACCAGCTCACCGAGACCGGCGCTGTCCACATACGGAACCCCCGCCAGATTCAACACCACCCGCCGGCGCCCGGCCGCGATGACGGCGCGCACCTTGTCCGCGAGGACATCGTCGCCCTCTCCGAGGATGATCTTTCCGTCGAGGTCCAGAATCGTGACTCCGTCCCGGTTCCTTTCCGTGATCTTCATTCGCTTCCTCCCGCATGTCGGGCTTCTCCGGGTTCCCCGGGGGACCACCCCGGCCCCGTCGCCCGCCCGAATCGCGGGTCGTCGGAAGGCCGGATTCGGGTGAGTCCCGGAAACCGCCAGGACGCTCGCCGTCGGGACCGGGGCGCCTCCCCCACGGAAGGCGTCGGGGCCCGGGTGACCCGAGCGCAAACTTCCATCCTATCCTATCTGCTCTGCTGCGACGAGCAGCCGGTGGATGGAGCGCCCCGCATGGGAATCCGTCCTCGAGAGATGGGGAACCCCATCGTCCGGGCGGATGCG
The DNA here is from genome assembly GCA_964347715.1 of uncultured Acidobacteriota bacterium. Lineage (GTDB taxonomy): Bacteria > Acidobacteriota > Vicinamibacteria > Marinacidobacterales > Marinacidobacteraceae > CAYGAO01. The sequence goes on along the minus strand of CAYGAO010000050.1, from coordinate 8,246 downwards.
GGGCGCTTGCCCCACCGGATGGCGGCCCGAATCGCTCGCGCGATCCGTTCCGCCCTCTTTCGCGGGGAGGGAGGACCCTCCCCGGCGGCGCTTCGCGCCGCGTCGGCGCGCGAGGGACTTTCTCCACAGCCTGCCGGGGCCAGGGACGAAACGGGGGACGAGCGGCGGCGATGACCGACCTCGGGCAACGACCGGCGCGGATCGTGTTCGCGGAGTCCGGGGATTCGCGCGTCCTCGAAGCCGCGGCGCGGCTCGCCCGCCGAAGCAACCCCGGGCCGGCGCCCGACCAGCAGCGAACGCTCGTCCAGCGGGCACTCGTCCAGCCGGTGCTCGTCGGCGCGCCGCGGGCGCCCGCCGGGATCGAGGTGGTCGAAGCCTCCGGCGCCGCGCTCGCGCGCGCCACCGAGCGGTTGCGGGAGCGGCGCCGGGAGATGACGGAAGCGGAGGCGCGCGCCGCGGCGAGCGAGCCGCTCCTCTTCGCCGACCTGCTCGTCGCCGGCGGCGAGGCCGATGGCTCGGTGGCGGGAGCGGTGGCGACGACCGCGGCGGTGATTCGGGCGGCGCTGCTCGCGATCGGCCAGCGTCCGGGAATCTCCCGGATCTCCGGAGCCTTCGTGATGGAGTTTCCCGACGGGAAGCCGCCGCTCGTCTTCGCCGACGCCGCGGTGATTCCCGAGCCCGACGCCGCCGATCTCGCGGAGATCGCGATTCTCTCGGCGGAGACGGCGAGCACCCTCCTCGGGCTCGTTCCACGCGTGGCGCTCCTGTCCTTCGCTACCCGCGGAAGCGCCCGGGATCCGCGCGCCGGGCGTGTTGCCGATGCCCTGGAACGGGTGCGCCGCGCTCGTCCCGACCTGGCGATCGACGGCGAGCTGCAGGTGGACGCGGCGCTCGCGCCCGAGGTGGCTCGGGTCAAGGCGCCGGGCAGCCCGGTGGCGGGCCGCGCGAATGTGCTCGTCTTTCCCGACCTGGCCTCGGGAAACATCGGCTACAAGCTGGTCGAGCGCCTCGCGGGAGCCAGCGCCGCGGGGCCGATCCTCCAGGGCCTCGCGGCCCCCGCGAACGACCTCTCCCGGGGAGCGACCCCGGCAGCCATCGCGCGGGTCGCAGAGCTCACCGCCCTGGCGGCGGCCTCGCGATTTCGCACCGCGGAATCTTGACAAGGAGGGGCGGAGGGCTTAGCGTTCCGCGCTCGCCTCGGGCTCGCCCCGAGGCTCCTCCGATTCCGTAGCGAGCACGAAACCAGCCCCGAGGATCCGCTTTGGCCGAAATCGTCGTCCAGGAAGGCGAAACGATCGATGTGGCGCTGCGCCGCTTCAAGCGCCGGGTCCAGTCCGAAGACATCATCAAGGAAATCAAGCGGCACTCGTTCTACGTGAAGCCCGGCGACAAGCTGCGGGCGAAGCGAGCCGCGGCGCGCAAGCGGGCTCGCAAGCGCCGGCGCCGCAGCCGCTGATCGGGTCGGGGCGGTTCCCGCGGCCCGATGCGGGTTCTGCTCGTCGGCGGTGGCGGGCGTGAACACGCCCTCGCGTGGGCGGTCTCGCGGAGTCCCGAACACGTCGAGCTGATCGCATCCCCGGGGAACCCCGGGATCGCCCGGATCGCCCGGATCGCTCCAGCGGCCGAGCCGGGGTCGCTCGCCGAACTCGCGGCGGCGGAGGGCGTGGACCTCGTGGTCGTCGGACCCGAGGCGCCGCTCGCCGCCGGCCTCGCCGACCGGCTCGGCGAACGGGGCATCCCCTGCTTCGGCCCGAGCCAGAACGCCGCCGAACTCGAGGCCTCGAAGGAGTTCGCCAAGGAGTTCTGCGTCCGCCACCGGATTCCGACCGCGCGCCACACGGTGGTCCGGGATCCGGAGGCGGCGCGCCGGGCGCTCCGCTCGGGGCGATTCGGTTCGCGGCCGGTGGTCAAGGCGAGCGGGCTCGCCGCCGGGAAGGGGGTCTTCCTCCCCGAGAACCTCGAGGCGGCCGAAGCCGAGGTCCTCCGGCTGCTCGGGGGGGCTCTCGGACCGGCCGGAGCGGCGGTCGTGATCGAGGAGCGCCTCGAAGGGCCGGAGCTGAGCGTCTTCGCCATCAGCGACGGCGCCCGGCTCACCTTTTCGGGCGCCGCGCAGGACTACAAGCGCCGCTTCGAGGGCGACGCCGGGCCGAATACCGGAGGGATGGGCGCGGTGAGCCCCGGCTTCCACGAGACCGACGCGGTTCTGGCCCGCGTTCGCCGCGAGATCCTGGAGCCCGCCGTCGCCGGAATGCGCGCCGAGGGGCGCGAGTACCGCGGAGTGCTCTACGCCGGGGTGATGCTCACCGGGGACGGACCCCGCCTGCTCGAGTTCAATGTCCGGTTCGGCGACCCCGAAGCGCAGGCGCTCGCGCCGCGGTTCGAGAGCGACCTGCTTCCGGTGCTCCACGGCGCGGCCACCGGACGGCTGCCCGAAGACCCGATCCGCTTCCGTCCGGGGTGCGCGGTGACCGTGGTCCTCGCGTCGGCCGGCTACCCCGGCCCCTCGGACCGCGGCCTGCCGATCGCGGGGCTTCCCGCAGGGGTCGAGACGGAAGGCCCCGCCTTCGTCTTCCACGCCGGAACCCGCACCGGGCCCCGGGGCCCGGAGACCGCCGGCGGCCGGGTGGTCGGGGTTACCGGGCTCGGCGCCGACCTCGACGAGGCGCGCGGCGCGGCCTACCGCACCGCCCGGACGATCACCTGGAAGGGGCGCGCGCTGCGCTCCGACATCGGGGCCGAACCCGCCGCGAACCACTGATGTCTCACCGACCCCGTCCTCCCGAGGAGACCACATGACCGACAAGCCGAATCCCCGCGTCTGGATCGTGATGGGCAGCCCGTCCGACACCGAGGTGATGCGCGAAGCCAGAACGGTGCTCGCATCGCTCGGGGTCTCCTGCCGGATGGGGGTGTATTCCGCCCACCGCACCCCGGAACGCGCCGCCGCGCTCGCCGAGAGCGCCCGGGAGAACGGAGTCCGGGCGATCATCGCCGGCGCCGGCGCCGCGGCCCATCTGGCCGGAGCGCTCGCGGCGCGGACCACGATCCCGGTGATCGGCGTGCCGCTCGCCGCCACCCCGCTGGCCGGACTCGACGCCCTCCTCGCGACCGTGCAGATGCCGGGCGGATTCCCCGTCGGCACGATGGCGATCGGGAAGCCGGGAGCGCAGAACGCGGCGTTCTTCGCGGCGCAGATCGTCGCCCTCGAGGACCCGGCGGTCGCCGCGGCGATCGCCGCCTGGCGGCGGGCGAAGGCAGCGGCCGCCGAAGCCGCATCGAACGAGATCGAGAAGGAAGACTGATCATCCGCGACGGGAACGCCACCCGGTCGCGGTCGTCTCGCCCGACGACCCCGACCTCCCGGGGTCGGGCGTTCCCGGGCTTCCCACCCTCGATGCCGATCTCGCCGTCCCCGCGCGCTGACATCGGTCTTCGCGTCCTCGGTTCCGGGAGTTCCGGGAACGCGGCGCTCGTCTTCTCGGGGCGGACGCTGCTGCTCGTCGAGGCCGGACTCTCGGGCCGGGAACTCGGACGGCGCATCCGGAACGCCGGGCGTTCTCCGGCGGAGGTGGCGGCCGTCCTGGTCTCGCACGAGCACGGCGACCACTGCCGGGGCGCCGTCCCGTTCGCGACGCGCCACGGCGTCCCGATCGCCTGCACCCGGGGCACCTGGGATGCGATCGGGGGGGCGCCGGGCCCATGCTGGATCCCGCTCGTCCCGGGCCAGCCGCGCGAGTTCGAATCGCTGACCGTGCATGCCTTCCCCACCCCTCACGACGCCGCCGAGCCGGTCGGCTTCCGTTTCGAGACCGGGGGACGGGCGGGGGGCGGGGCGGTGGTGCATGTCACCGACTTCGGCCACCTGTCGTCGGATGTCGCCGACGCGATCGAGGGGGCGACGGTACTGCTGATCGAGTCGAATCACGACGAGGAACGGCTCTTCCACAGCCGCTACCCCCCGTCCACCCGGCGGCGGATCGCTTCCCCCGAGGGGCATCTCTCGAACGGCGCGCTCGCGCTCTACCTGAGACGACACCTGCCGGACTCGGTGGATACGGTCGTGCTGGCGCACCTCTCGGAGAACACGAACACTCCCGAGCTCGCGTGGCGAACGGCCCGGAGCGCCCTCGACGCCGGCGGCCGCCGGGGGGTGCGCCTCCTCGTCGCCGAGCGGAACACCCTCACGGAGGAGGTGCGGACCGGGCGGGCGGCGCCCGCGCTCGAGCGGCCCCGGCGCCAGGGCATCGGGGTCCGGTCCACGGAGGAGGTGCGGACCGGGCGGGTGGCGCCCGCGCCGCCGCCAGGGCAACCCGGGCTCTTCGGGCCGCGCTGACCCCGTGCTCACCGACCGCTATGTGAACCCCGAGATGGGGGCGGTCTGGACCGACGAGGCGCTCTTCGAGTCCTGGATGCAGGTCGAGATCGCCGCCGCCGAAGCGATGGCGGCGGAGGGGGTGATCCCCGACGACGCGGCCGCCCGGATCCGGGACCGCGCCGGTTTCGACATCGCCCGGATCCGGGAGATCGAGGCGACGGTCCGCCACGATGTGGTCGCCTTCACCCAGTCCATGGCCGAGCATGTCGGCGAGGCGGGGCGCTGGATCCACTTCGGGCTCACGAGCTCCGATGTCGTGGACACCGCCCTCGCGACCCGGCTGGTCCGGTCGTGCGACCTCCTGCAGGGCCGCATCGGGGCGCTCCGGCGGGTGCTCCGGCGCCGCGCCGCCGAGCACCGCCACACGGTCATGGTGGGGCGGACCCACGGCATCCACGCCGAGCCCATGACCTTCGGGATGAAGCTGGCCCTCTGGTGGGCCGAGATGGGCCGGAACGAACGGCGGCTCCGCGCCGCCCGGCGGGCCGTGGCCGTCGGCAAGCTGAGCGGCGCGGTGGGAACCTTCGCCCATCTGCCGCCGACGGTGGAGGCGCGCGTCTGCGCGGCGCTCGGACTCGCGCCGGACCCGATCTCGACCCAGGTGGTCCAGCGCGACCGGCACGCCGAGCTGGCCGCTGCCCTCGCGATCCTCGCCGGGACGCTCGAGAAGATCGCCACCGAGGTGCGGAACCTCCAGCGCACCGAGATCGGCGAGCTCGAGGAACCCTTCGGCGCCGGGCAGAAGGGTTCCTCGGCGATGCCGCACAAGCGGAACCCGGTCGGCTCCGAACAGGTAACCGGGCTCGCCCGCATCATCCGGGCGAACCTGACCCCCGCGGTCGAGAACATCGCGCTCTGGAACGAGCGGGACATCTCCCACTCCTCGGCGGAGCGGATGACGATCCCGCAGAGCTTCCTGCTCGCGGACCACATCCTCCTCCGCACGACGAGGATCCTCGACGGGCTCGTGGTCCGACGGGAGCGGATGCGCGAGAACCTCGGCCGCCTCGGAGGGCTCGTCTTCAGCGGGCAGGTGCTCCTCGATCTCGCGGCGCGCGGGGTCTCGCGCGAGGATGCCTACCGCATGGTCCAGTCGGCGGCGATGCGCGCGCTCGACCGGGGCGGCTCGCTCCGGGAGGAACTCGGCCGGAGGGAGGAGATCGGGCGCGTCCTCGACGCCCGGGCGCTCGACCGGGCGTTCGACCTCGAGGTGCAGTTCGGCCACCTCGACGAGGTCTTCGCCCGCGTGTTCCGGGAGGAATCGGGGTGATCCATCCGGTTCGGGTGCTCGTCCGGCTGCGCCCGAAGATCCACGACCCCCAGGGCGAGGCGATCCGGCGAGCGCTCGGCGTCGCCGGGGTCGCCGGGATCGAATCCGTGCGGCAGGGGAAGGTGTTCGACCTCGAGGTCGAGGCCCCGACCCCGGCCGAAGCGGAGGCGAAGGCGCGCGACCTGGCCGGGCGCGTCCTCGCGAACCCGGTGCTCGAGGATTTCGCCGTCGAAGTCCGGTCGCGCTGATGGCCCGGCGTCGGTTCGCCGTCCTCGTCTTCCCCGGGACGAACTGCGAGGGCGATGTCCTCCACGCGATCCGCGCGGTCACCGGGCAGGACGCCGAACTCGTCTGGCACCGGCAGGGCTCGCTCGACGGGTTCGACGCGGCGGTCGTTCCCGGCGGCTTCGCGCACGGGGACTACCTCCGCGCCGGCGGTCTCGCGCGGTTCTCCCCGGTGATGGCGCCGCTCTTCGAGATGGCGGCGGCGGGGCGGGCGGTCGTCGGGATCTGCAACGGCTTCCAGATCCTCCAGGAGGCGGGGATGCTCCCCGGGGCGATGCAGCGGAACCGCTCGCTCACCTATGTGTGCCGCGAGGTGTGGATCCGCGCCGAGGACCGCGGTTCGCCGCTGACCGCGGCGCTTGCCGAGGGGGAGACGCTCCGTCTCCCGGTGGGCCACGCCCAGGGGAACTTCCATCTCGACGACGAGGAGCTGGACGCGCTCGAGGCCGCGGGCCAGGTGATCTTTCGCTACTGCGACGAGGACGGGCGTCCGGGCGAGGAAGCGAACCCGAACGGGTCCCGGAACCATATCGCCGGAGTCCGGGACCTCCGGGGGAATGTGGCGGCGCTGATGCCGCACCCGGACCGCGCCTTCGAGGCGGCGCTCGGAGGCGCCGACGGGGCGCGCCTCTTCGAGAGCCTGATCGCCTGGATGGATTCGTGAAGGACGGACGGATGGCGGCGAGGATTCGGGGGTGTCGGTTTCCGACACGGCCAGCGACGATGATGCCGGGCGCCGATCCGTGGGATATCCCTCTCCGCCCAGGCCAGCCGGCCTGTTCGCGATGCCCGCGCCCGCACCCGCCCCATGACGAGTCCCCGCTTCGAGGCCGCCGTCCCGGCCGGCCATGGGAGACGGGCTCGGCTGCCTCCCACGAACTCCGCCCCCCGGGACGGAGTCACCCTGGCCTGTTCGGACAACCTCGAGTTCATGCGGCAGCTTCGTGCCGGCTCGATGAAGCTCATCGTCACCTCGCCGCCCTACAACCTGGGGAAGTCCTACGAGTCCCGGACATCCCTGAAGACCTGGCTGGATTCCCAGGCCCGCGTGATCGCCGAGTGTGTCCGCCTGCTGCATCCCCGGGGCTCCGTGTGCTGGCAGGTCGGGAACCACATTACGGGCGGCGGAGTGGTTCCGCTCGACATCGTGCTGTACCCGATCTTCGAGAGCCACGGGCTGCGGTTGCGGAACCGGGTGATCTGGCACTTCGAGCACGGGCTCCACTGCAAGAAGCGGCTCTCCGGGCGCTACGAGACGATCTGCTGGTGGACCAGGACCTCCGACCACACCTGGCATCTCGACCCGATCCGGGTTCCGGCCAAGTACCCCGGGAAGCGGCACTTCAAGGGGCCGAACATCGGCAAGCTCTCGGGCAATCCCAGGGGCAAGAACCTGGGCGATGTCTGGATCTTCCCGAATGTCAAGAACAACCATGTGGAGAAGACGATCCACCCCTGCCAGTTCCCGGTGGAGCTCGTGGAACGGCTGGTGCTCTCGATGACCGACGAGGGAGACTCCGTTCTCGACCCCTACCTCGGCGTCGGCTCGACGGCCATCGCCGCCCGGAAACACGGGCGGAAGGCCTTCGGCTGCGACATCGTGGCGGAGTATGTGGAGATCGCCCGCGAGCGGATCCGGGCGCTGCGCCGGGGCGAACTGCGGACCAGACCCCATGGGCAAGCCCGTTTACGATCCGACGAAGCCGAACGGCGGTCACGGATGCGGGTAGTGGCGAAGTACTCGCATCTGAACGGCGAGGAGTACCTCCTCGTCCATCACCGGGAACTGTGGGAGGATGTCCGGACGGTCATCCCGCGAAGTCGACGCGTCCCGGTGTCGGACGAAGCTGTCCCGCGAGAAGACCAGGATGGGCAGGCATCTCTGCTCCCCGATCGACCTGAACCGGGAGTTCAAGAGGGGCTTCGAGAGCCGTGGCTGGACGCAGCGTCGCGCCACCTTCCGGGTGACCGACGATCACCGACTGCTGCGCTCGATCCACGGGCTGCCCGAAGCCGAACAACGCCGCCGGATCGAGGATTCCAGCCGGACACCGATCCTGTCGTACAACCAGACGGACTTCGTCAGGGATCGGGTCGCGGCCGAGGTCCAGTTCGGGAAATACGCCTTCGTCGCGCACGATCTCTTCGTGAAGCATCTGGGTTTTTTCGTGTCGGATGTCATCGATACCGGCATCGAGATCGTCCCGATGAAGGAGCTCGAACAGCAGATGTCGAGCGGAGTGCCGTACTACGAGCGCGATCTCCTGACAGGCTGTGGAGAAAGTCCCTCGCGCGCCGACGCGGCGCGAAGCGCCG
>CAYGAO010000049.1:0-15056 GCA_964347715.1 uncultured Acidobacteriota bacterium | reverse complement strand
CCGACGGCCGACATCAATTGGCGGATGGGCCGACTTTCTCCACAGCCTGCTAACCGGTGAATCGATGCGTCGGCCCCTCGTCTGCGGGGGCTCCGGTGGACCCGGTCCGGGCGTCGCCCGGATCGCTCCCGCGTTCTTCGCCTCTGTCTGCGGGCCTCCTCCCCGAGGTTTCGACAGGCGCCACGGCCCATCGGGCGGCGCCCTCGCGCCGCCGGGTGCGCCACCCGGAGCCCTCCGCACCAGTGGACCATGCGGCGCCACGCTGACGCACCGCGGAGATCCGCGGGCACCTACTTCCGGTCGGGGTGGCAGGTCCCGGGCTTCCACCGTGGCGGAAGCCCGGTTCGGGGGCGGTGTCGCACGTGATGCCTTCCGTCCGTCCGATCGTCGAGGGGATCGAAGCCTTCCGTCGCCGAACGGGACATCGCCCGGGCGCCGCGAATCGGCGCCCGGGCGGGGCTCGCCGAGCGCCTTCCGAGAGACGCGGTCGTCCGGGAAAGCCGCGCTTCCGGCGGATTCAACCCGGCGCCGGGCTTCGAGATCGACCCGCTCCGGAACGCCGGCGAACCCGACTTCTCCCCGTTCCGGGCGAATCGTCGGTCCCCGCCCCGGGCGCCGACGAGCAGAGCGGGCGTTTCGGCAGGCGGTCGCCGGGGGCATCGTCCGTCCTCGGCCCGGCAGTTTCCGCTCGGGTCGGCAGGTGGCCGGCCGGTACGCCGTCGGTGACGGCGGCCGCTCGTTCCTGACCGACCGGGTCCGTGGCGCCCTCGAGCGCCACGCCTTCCTCGATGACCCCGCGCCGTACATCCGCGATGAAGTCGAAGCCCGGACCACCCAGGGGGCGCAAGAAAACGATTCTGGATCTGTCCACCAGCAAGGCGAGCCGGCCGTCAGCCATCTGGGTCAGGTCCCGTATCCTCCCATCCAGCGTGTCGGTGCGGATCTCGATCTGCTCCACATACCGAACGGTTTCGCCGGAACGGCGAACGCGGAACAGCGAACGAGCACGTAACGAAGCGACGAGGAGGTCGTCTCTCCACAAGGGGAACGCACCGGCGTCGTTCACGACCAGCCCGGAGATCCCGATGGATGGCACCCAGGCGAAAGCAGGCCGGGTGAAGCCGTCGTGCAGGCTCAAGTCATCGCTGTCGTTCAGTGCTCCGCCACTGTGCGCGAAACCGTAGCTGACATGAGGCCAACCGTAGTTGTTGTGCGGCTCGATCAGGTTGAGCTCGTCACCGCCGAACGGCCCATGCTCCGTCGCCCACAGATCGCCGTCCTGGCCTCGCGCAAACCCTTGTGGATTCCGATGGCCCAGCGTCAGAACTTCCGCTGCTCCGGTCCCGATAGCGATACGAACGAGCTTGCCGATGTGCGAGCCGGGATCTTGAGGCAGAAGCGGGTATCTGGCGCTCCCGACCCTTCCCAGACCGTCCTTTCCATGATCTCCGATCAGGACCAGCAGGTGATCGGGGCCATCCGTCAGCATCTTTCCGCCCGCCTGGTTTCCCTGGCGGAGAGTCGCGACGGTCAGGCACGGCTCCGCGTCGAAGATCGTCTTCCACGGCGACAGTACCGGTAGTCCCTCTTCGTCCCGGAGAAGCGTCGTGGATGACAACCGGAACCGATAGCCGCATTCCCCGGCGAAATGGTGGTGGGTTACGAACAGCTCGCCGCCCCGAGCGACATCTTCCTTCAGCAGGATGTCGGCGACGCGAAAGCGACCCTCGACTACCGGCTCGAGATCGAGCGACTCCACGGCGCTGCGATTCATCGGAACCTGTCCCGCGAGATACTCCACGGCTCCGTTCGACCGGATCAACGCCAGCCTGCCGCCCGGCGTCGCGAGCAACAGGTCGTCCGCGAGGGGTTCGATGGCGCCACCGGCGTTCTCGCCAGCGAACGGCTCGAATTCCACGGTCTCGACTCCCAGCCAGTACAACTGGGTGAACAGCGTCACCGCAGAATACCGGACCGTCGCGGACAGGCTGTTGCCGAGCGGCGCCGGATCGTCCCCGCCGGTGCAAACGGCTCCGTTCGTCCCGCAGGCCCGACCGCCCGGAAGGGTGATCGTCACCGCCTCGCGGGAGTCCCGCTCGACCTCGACGACGAGGTCCCAGAGATCATCGCGGCCGTCCATTCGTCGGGCCACGGTGACTCTGCCTCCCGTCACCGCGAAGGACTCGTCGCGCAAGGTCTCGTCGCCGATGGCGATGTCCTTGCTGAAGGCGAGTCGGAAACGGATGGGCCCCTCCCCATCGTGCGCCGGCGGCATTCTCCGGAATTCGGCCGTCAGCGGCTCCCGGGCGTTGCCCGCCACGAGCGACCGGTCGGATCCGCCGTTCTCCGCGAAGGGCGTCTCCGGCTGGGTACAGGAGACTCCGGGAACCAACGAGAGGGCGCCGAAACCGACGGCGGTCGCCGCCAGGCCGCATCTCCCGGGCCCCGAAGACGACCGGCGCATCAGAGAGTGGATCCCCCGGAGGATGCGGGTTCAGCCGGCCGCCCCGAACAGCCGCCCGGCGTCGCCTGAGCGCGGCTCGGGCAGACCGACCGGGTCGGCCTCGCTCCCCGGATCGGAGACCCGCCCCCACCCGCGCGACGCAGGTGGTTCATCGGCGCGCGCACCCGCGCCATCGTATCAGGGCATTCCCGGGCCCGGTGCGGCGCGACGATCGAGATCCCCGGTTCGCGAGTTCACGATGGGTCGGGGCGAGTGCCCGATCCCCGAGGCTTCGACAGGCGCCACCGGACGATCCCGCGCGAGGAGCAGCCACCGATCGGGGCGCGCTCGCGCGGCTGCGCCTTCGGCGCGGAGCAGGGCAGTCTGTAGCCGGGTGTCGCCTTCGATGAGTCGGGACCGGAAGTTCGACAGGCTTCGACGAAGCCGTGCCGATGCCCGCGCTCCCCGGTTCGGAAATCCGCCGGGCGCGATATGATCGGGCGTGTACGGGTGGGAGTCGTTCGACCGGGAGGCGATGGACCGCCCTCACCGCCAGGGGCTCATCTCGCATCCGGGAGGGCCCGGTCGGTGAGTCCGACCGGGACGGGCCTCCCGGACGCGGGGTCGGCCGTTCGTGGCGGACGACGGAAACCGCATCCCCAACAGCCGGTGGATAAAGCGCCCCGCATGGGAATCCGTCCTCGAAGAGACGCGGAACCCCCTCGTCCGGGCGGATACGGGGCGCTTTCCCCACAGGATGGCGGCCCGAATCGCTGGCGCGATCCGTTCCGCCCGCTTTCGCGGGCTGCACCCCTCCCCGGCGGCGCTTCGCGCCGCGTCGGCGCGCGAGGGACTTTTCCACAGCCTGCCAAGGGTCCATGCAAGGCCGCGATCCTCGGTCTCGGCGCCATGTCGTGGGTCCTGGGGGTCTCCTGTACGCAGCGGGAGACCTCCAGGCGGCCGCCCTCCGCCGACGACCGGGGCTCCGACCAGACGACCGTGGCGGGCAGCGCCCGGGGGCCGCTGACGGCCGAATTCCGGAGAATGCCGGCGGCGCACGACGGCGAGTTCGCCTTCCGTTTCCGGGTCGCCTTCAGCGAGGACATCGACATCGGCTACCGGACCTTGCGCGACGAGTCCTTCACGGTGACGGAAGGCGAAGTCACCGGGGCCCGGCGCATCGACGGCCGCGACGACCTCTGGGAGATCGCCGTCGAGCCGGACTCGCGCGAGGCGGTGACGATCACGCTTCCGGGTGGTCGGGCGTGCGGAACGAGCGGCGCCGTGTGTACCGACGGTAACGATCCGGCACCGCTCGGCAACAGCCCGTCCGCGACGGTTTCAGGTGATGCGGTGACGCTGGGCACCCACCTGTACGTTCTTGAAGTGGAGACCTTGCGGTTCGAACGGTTCGCTACCCTGAACACGGGCGGCGCCATCGAACCTCTGGGCGACGACCTGCTGCTCGCGACGCCGAGCGGGGAGCTCGCGCTGATCGCATCGGATGGAGCCGTGGAATATCTCGCGGGACAGGTTCCGATGAATCGCAGCGCCGTGGAGTCGCTCGATCTCGAACCGGTAGTCGAGGGTCGCTTTCGAGTCGCCGATATCCTGCTGAAAGAGGATATCGCTCGGGGGGGGGAGCTGTTCGCCACCCACCATTATTTCGCCGGGGAATGTGGCTATCGGTTCCGGTTGTCGTCCACGAAGTTCTTCCGGGACGAAGGGCGGCTCCCGGTCCTGTCGCCGTGGAAGACGATCTTCGACGCGGAGCCGTGCCTGACCGTCCCTACCCTTCGCCAGGGACACCAGGCGGGGGGAAAGATGCTGACGGATGGCCCCGATCACCTGCTGGTCCTGATCGGAGATCATGGAAAGGACGGTCTGGGAAGGGTCGGAGGCGCCACATACCCGCTTCTGCCTCGAGATCCCGACTCGCACCTGGGCAAGCTCGTTCGTGTCGAGATCGGCACTGGGGCAGCGGAAGTACTGACGCTGGGCCAGCGTAATCCACAAGGGTTTGCGAGAGACCGGGACGGCAGTCTGTGGGCGACCGAGCATGGGCCCAGAGGCGGCGACGAACTCAACCTGCTCGAACCGGGTAACGACTATGGCTGGCCTCAGGTCAGCTACGGCACGACATATACTGGCCGGGCGCTGTACCGCGGCGAGATGGGGCAGCACGATGGCTTCGCTCAACCTGCGTTCGCCTGGGTGCCATCGATAGGGATTTCCGCCATGGTCGTGAACGATGCGCGTGCGTTCCCCTTGTGGAGAGACGATCTTCTGATCGCTTCGTTACGCGCTCGTTCGGTGTTCCGGGTTCGTCGTTCCGGCGATATCGTTCGGTATGTGGAGCAGATCGAAATCCGCCCCGGCACCCGCGGTGGGAGGATACGGGACATGACCCAGATGGCGGACGGCCGCCTGGCCCTGTTGTTGGACAGATCCAGAGTCGTGTTCTTGCGTCCGTTTCCGGCGAACCCGGTGCGGCCGGAGTGAGGCGGGCGGCGTCCGACTCTCGATGGCGATGGAAGCCTCCGAGGTCCTCGGCAATCGGATCGAAGGCGTCGAGCGGGAGGAGTTCATCACACTCGAAGTCGACTCCGAACCAGGCTCCATCACCCTGTACGCCGATGGCCAGTCGCCCCGCCGCACGCGGTGAAGTCGCCTGTTTCCGGTAGCAGGACGGCCGCCGGCGTCAGACGCACCAGGCCGACTGCCGTCGGTCGACCACGCTGATGCCGATCGGTGCTTGCCTCTCCTTCAGGCGCGGGTTTCCTCCTCGCCGCGCCACCGGCCGGGCTCGATCCCCCGAGGTTGCGACAGCCGCCACAGACCACCCCGCGCCACGAGCAGCACCCGGTTCTCCTGCGCCAGCGAGCGGGCGCGGGCGCTGAAGCCGGGCGCATTCGTCACGACCAGCGGGCGAGCCTCCCCCCGGATGGACTCGCCGTAGCGCGGGATCGCCCGCAACACCTCCTCGACGGCCGCTTCGGTGCACTGCCGGCCGGTCTGGGTGTGCTTGCACTGCAGCACGAGGGTGTGGCCTCCCTGCCAGGCGAGCCCGTCCGCCCCGCCGTCGTTGCCACGCGGTGTCGTCGCCGCGCGGTAGCCGGCCTGCCGCAGCTGCTCCAGGACCCAGCGCTCGAACGCCTCCGGCTCCAGCTGGTCCACATCCTCGTCGCAGCCGACGGCGCCGCGCCCGGCCGCGTCCGTGGCGCCCCGGGTGACATCTCGCCACAGCTTCTTGAACTCGCGCTGCGACAAGGCCACCGGCGCCAGCACCCGGCGGTTCGTTTCCCGCTTGCGGTCGATCAGGGCGTGGAGCTTCAGGTCGAAGCTGAAATCGGCGAGCCGCGGATCCGGGTGGCGGGCGAGGGGCAGGTACACATGGACCTCGCGGTCCTGTCCGATGCGGAAGACGCGGTCCGTGCACTGGTCCTCGACGGCCGGGTTCCACCATCGGGAGAGGTGGATCACATGGTTCGCCGCGGTGAGCGTGAGTCCGACGCCTCCGGCGCGAGGCGACAGGATCATCACATCGAAACCTCTCCGTTCCTGGAAGGCGTCCACCCGGTGCTTCCGGATCCTCCCCGACACGGCGCCGTTCACGACCAGCACATCCGCGCGCAGCGAAAAGCGCCGGCGCAGGGCGCCGATCAGGAAGTCCTGCATCTCTCGTGACTCCACGAAGAGCAGCGCCTTCTCCCCCCGACTCCGCACCTCCTCCTCGAGGATCCGGAAGGTGGTCGCCAGGCGCGCCGACGCGCGGATGTAGCGGTCGTCGTCCGTCCCCGCCGGGCGGAACGGATGGAGCGACACGCTTCGCAGCCGGTGGAGCGTGCCGAGCATCCCGCCCGGGCGGTCCCGGTCGGCGACCGCTTCGGCGTAGGCGTTCGCCTGGAGGTCCGGCATCTCGGTGACGCAGGTATGGACGCGCTTCTCCGGCAGGCGGGGGAGATGATCCTCCTTGAGGCGCCGCAGCATGAGCGCGGGGGCGCCGTTCGGCTCCCCGGTGAGCCGGCCGTGCAACTCGCGCAAGGGCGCCTCCGACCCTCCGTTGGCGCTCTCGTACCGGCGGCTGAAGGCCTGAAGCGAGCCGAACTCCGCCGGACAGATGCGGTCGAGGAGCGACCACAGGTCGGCGGTCCGGTTCTCCACCGGCGTTCCGGTCATCATCAGCGCGAACTCCAGGTTCATGGCGAGAACGGCATCCGTCACCTGCGCGGCGGGGTTCTTCACCTTCTGCGCCTCGTCGAACACCGCGACGCTCCAGGCCACCCGCCCGAAGCTGTGCTGGTAGTCGCGGAGCGTCTCGTAGGTCGTGAGCACCCAGTCCGCCCCGGCCAGCCTCGCCTCGTCGAGCCGGGGGCGGGCGTCCCGGAGTTCCCCCCTGCCGGAGCCCTGGCGGGCGTCCCGACGAGAGAGCGCCCTGATCCCTCGCCCGTGGGCCTCGACCACTTCGCCGAGACCGCCACCGTCGAGGTGACGGTCGTGCTCGTCCCTCCAGTTCTGCAAGAGGCCGGTGGGCGCGACGACGAGCACCGGGCGACGCTCACCGCGGGCTTTCAGGGTGGCGAGGAACGCGAGCGCCACGAGCGTCTTGCCGAGCCCCATGTCGTCGGCCAGCAGCGCGCCCGCGTCCCCCCCATCCCAGCGCCGGCGGAGCCAGTCGAGTCCGTCCGCCTGGTGCGGCAGGAGTGAAGTGGAGGGGACCAGGCGCGGCGCGGGCCACTCCGCCGGCCCGCCGTCCGGAGGAGGCCGGGGCGTCGGGCGGTACCTGACCTCTTCGAGATTGTCGGTGACGACGAGCACCTGGTTGTCGGACCGGGAATCCGACTCCGGCGCTTCGGAACGCGCCGTCTCGGTGACCAGCCTCTCGAGCGCGGCGAGGGAGTTCGCGTTCGCCGGGATCTCGCGACCCCCGAACCGGGCGGTCGCCTGCCCGGCCGCCATCGCCGCCCCGACCGCCTCGATCGCCTCGCCCAGCTGCTCTCGGGGGATCGAGACCTCGACTCCATCGATCAGCAGACCGACCGCCTCCGGCGGCAACCACGGCTCCTTCGGCAGAACGATCCAGGGGAGGACCTTGCGGACCCAGATCCCGACGCCCTCGATGCGATCGCTCCATCCGTCGCTGCTGAAGACCTCATCCACTTCCGCCGCCTCGTCGGCTTCGGCGAGCCCCTCACGGATGTACGGCGCGGGGTTCTCGAGGAAGGTGCGGCGCTCGGCGGCAGTCCCGCCTTGCACCTTCCGAACGCGCTCGAGGGCGCCACGGACTTCCCCGGTCAGGAACAGGTAGGAGCCGTCGCCGAGGGCGTACTGGCCGGCGACCCGTTTGCGCGAGCGGAACTGCCGGGCGAAGGACTGGCGCGGTTCCCCGTCGAGCACCTGCCGAAACGCGCGCTGCTTCTCGCCGGTCTCCGAGCGGGAGACCGACCATGCCCCCGGTACGGGGTCGAAGTCGGGTTCGCCGGTCTCGTTCCGGAACGGGTCGATCTCGAAGCCCGACGCCAGGGAGATCCGTAGCGAACGCAGCTGTTCGTCCACCAGCGCGTCCCCTGGAAGGAGCTCGGCGAGCCTCGCCCAGGCGACCATCCGCTCCGCCGGAGAGGCGTTCCGGTGGCGGTGGAAGCCTTCGATCTCCTCGACGATCGAATGGAGTGGGTCGAGAAGGAGGAACGCATCACCCTCGCCGCCGACTTCGAGCCAGGCGCCATCACGACGCACGCCCATGACCCGCCGCCCTGCCCGCAGGTAGTTGCAGCGGATCTCGAAGCCGCGTCGACCGATGGCTCCCCGGGACCGGATTTCGAGCGCGAAGGGAGCCGGCTCGGGCAGACCCAGCGTCCGCACTTCGTCGAGGGTCAATCCGGCGACCGTCTTCCACGGGAGGAAGAGGCCCTGCTCGCCGCGCTCCTCGGCGACGCCATCGTCCCGCAGGCGCAAGAGGACTCCCGCCCCCCGAGCCAGATCGGCCCGGGTGGTCCAGTCCGGGACCGGGACCGGTGGCTCCCCCCGATCCCGGACCAGCAGCCCCTCCGCGGATCGCTCGAAGCGGAACGCACCGCCTCGCGTGTCTGTCGTCAACGCTCCGGGAGGAGGTAATCGCTCGGACCGACACGGACGCCGACGTTCTGGCGCAGCCAGTCGGCGATCCGCCTCTGCCACCGTCCCTCCCTGCTGCCGGTGTGCGGCTGCACATGATCGGCACGCCGTCGCAACGAGTATGCGTCGTACCGGGACTGGCCGAGAATCGGCTTGTTTCGAGTCGTGTTCCTCCAGATGCGGCAACTTCCGTTGTGACTCCACTCGGCGACCGTCACCGCCGCTCCGCGTGGCGACCCGATGTCGAGCAGAAGCACCGACTGTCGCTGCTCTGCCCCATCGAGCCGGCCAGTCCGAACCGGACCCGACCGCGAAGCGTGGCCTCTCATGGCGACCCAGGCATTCCGGATCAGCCCTTTCTCGTGGTAGGCCCGCCAGAACTGCTCGCGGTACCTCCAGTGGTGGTCGAGGGCCTTCTCCCTGATGAGTGCGAAGAACTCGTCGAGCGTTTCGCCGACCAGCCAGCGAACGAACACCCCGCGGGCTTCGGCGCTGGCCCCGTACCACTCCGCGGCCCCGCTGCGGAGCCGCGGGTCGCCGTAGGTGCGGAGGAAGTAGTCGTGGAGGCGCTGCTTCACTTCGGGATCCGGTTCCTCTTCCACCCAGCGTTCGAGGAGCGAATCGGCGACGAGTCCGCGCATGTCCGGATCCGTGAAGCGGAGCCCACCTCCGTCATCGAGGAACTCCAGCAGCCGACGGAGGGCCAGGGCGTTCGGATACTCCCCCGGAGCCGTCTGCGCCGACTCCATGTACCTCCGCGCTGCGGATCGCAGGAACCCGCTGCGCGACAGCCCCGCATCCAGCCCCGCGTCCTTCAGGATCTCGTTCACCTCCTCCCTCTCCGGGGGGGCCAGGAGGCGCCGGAAGAAGTGGGCGGGTCCGTCCTCCTGCAACAGGCGGTAGCGGGTATTCCGCCGCCGCCAGCGTTCGAGCGTGGGCCGACCGGGTTCTTCCAGCGCGCGAAGCAGCAAGGTCCGGATGGCGCCGAAAGTGTCGAGATCCACAGGGTAGGTGCGGAGGAACACCTGGATCAGCACCTTGAACGGCCGTCCTGACTTCTGCAGGGACAGCCACTTCCCGAATGCGACGACGAAGTCGAAGCGGGCGCCCAGCCACTCCCGTCGACCGGTTCTCTCGGCAGCCGACGGAAAGAACAGCACCCAGGGGAGGTGCTTGAGGTCCCGGCGGCCGAGCCGGTCGAGGTTGCCGGACAGCCGCCACACCCGCTCCACCCGGCGATGCAGTTCCTTCGGGTCGGGAGGAGGTGGGGGTGGCTGTTCCACGAGCAGGGAGTCCGTCCTTCGCTTCGCGGCCCAGGTGTACCGCGGACGGTAGTCGCGCTCGAGTCGCCGTATCGGGGACTGCCACTGCGCCAGGGCGCCTTGCAGTGATTTCGCCAGGGTCATCTCCCGGTTCGTGGACTCCGGGACCCGGTCGTTCATGGCGCGGTGTCGGGCAGGAGGTCCGGGGAGGGTTCGAGGAGGAAACGCAGGTCGATGCGGCGATTCTCGTCGGCCTGGCCGTCGTCTTCGACGAGGCGCGTATCGCCGTACCCGCTCGTGCTCAAGATCGGCAGGCCGGTCTGGTTGTGGAGTTCGGCGAGACCCGGCTCACAGACGGTGATCATCTGGTGCACGGTGGCGGCGCGCATGGAGGAGAGCTCCAGGTTGTTCCTGAATCGGGCGCTCCCGACGACCGGCACGGTGTCGGTGTGTCCCTCGATCAGGAGCGTCTCGATGGTCCAGGTGGGGGTGTCGCCGCCTCCTCCGCTCGCCCCGCATTCGGGATGAGCCGGCCGATCATCACAGTGGTCAGCGAGGGGAAGATCGGTCGCTCCGCTCGCGACGCTTTCCCCGCCGCCTCGTCCCCGTCCTGCGGTCTCCGCTCCCGGCGGTCGTCCCGGGACATAGCAGGGCACGACGACGCCCAGAGCGTGGGCGAGGAGCCCGATGTTCCTGTGGTTTTCGGGATCCGACGCGGGGATCTCGCTTCCGCGCGGAAAGCGGATCGCTTCTTCGGACAGGCGCAGGATGCCGTGGTTCGACATGATCTCGACCTTCATGCCACGATTCCCGAGTTCCCGGCTGAGCTGTTCCAGGAGTCCCGCCCGGACTTCATCGGCAGCCTCCAGCTCATGGGCTCTCCGGGTCCAGTCTGCGGCGAACACTGCGAGCAGGATGATGAACACGAAGAGAAAGGCGGCGACGAGGTCGCTGACGCTCTCCAGGTAGCTCTGGCCTGCGGGGTTCCGCGAGCGACGGGAAGGTGGATCGAATCTCATTCGGAGCGAGCGTTTCGACTCTTCTCCATCGTGCCGCCGAGCTCGTCCACGGCGTCGCTCAGATCCGCGGTGGCCGCCGCCAACTTGTCGATCGCACTCCCCGTGAACCGATCGAGTTCCCGTACGAACTGATCCACCTTCTCCGTGTATCGGTTCAGGCCCTCATCGATCTCTTCGAAGACCTTGACGAGGCCCTGGTCGATTCCCTCGAAGCGCCGCTGGTGGGCTTCCCAGATCGTGTTCAGCTCGGCCTGGTACGTCTTGATGTTCTCGGTGCCTTGCTCGACGCTCGCCACGATCCCGAGCGTCGCCTGGACCGCGCCGGCTGACCGGTCGCTGGCGTCCCGCAGGCTCCGCACCGCCTGCTCGAGTGGCGCCGCGGTCTGGTGGAGATCTCGTTTCGCCCTGGCGATCCCCTCACCGAGCGCCTCGACCTGCTCGCTGAACTTCCGCATTCCGTCGAGGGTGAGCTCGTTGCGCTGTGCCGCCGTCTCCAGGGAGGCGGCCGCTTTCAGCAGGCCCTCCATCGTGCCGGCGACCTTGCCCGTCGCCTCGCGCCCCAACCCTTCGAGCTGGGTGCCGAGAGTCGTCACCATCTGCCTCGTGCCCGATTCCATCGTCGTCCGGACGGCTCCGACGACTTCCTCGAGTGAATCCCGGATCCCCCGCTGGGTCTGCTCCATCCGGTCCGAGGAGTCGCTCAGGGTGCGATCGAGCGAGGCGACGGTGCGGGCGAGGTCGTCGAACTCGGACCCGGCCCGCCCGTGGAGGGCCTCGCTGAATTTCCCGATCGCCTCGGCGATCACCTGGCCGCTGTCGGTCGCGCGATCCGCGCGCAGCTCCCCGACCGCCTGAACGAGCTTCTCCAGCTGGGCGCCGAGCCTTTCCCCGACCTTCTCGTCGAGGACCTCGCCGAGGCGGAGGGCGAGGTCGGTATTGAAGGTCTTCAGCTGCCGGACCGCTTCCTTCTGCTCCTGGAGCTGATCCCGCGCGATCCCGGCGGTCGTCGTCCGGTGGAGGCAGTCTTCGATCCTTTTTACGAAGGCGTCGAGTTTCAGCTGCAGCTTTCTTTCGGTCGTTCGCTCGAACCAGAGGAACACCATCGAGGTGACCAACCCGACGATCGAAGTCCAGAACGCCAGCCCGGCGCCTTCGAGCAGTGGGAGCACCACGGACACTCCCCCGGAGTCCGTCTCGTCGAGGTCGAACGCGGACACCCCGGCGGCCAGCCCGATGAAGGTCCCCAGGATGCCGATCCCGGTGAGCAGGTTCGGAACCGACTGGAAGAGCCCGGAACGCACCTTCGGGAAGATGACGGTGGACTCGTTCAGGAACTGGGAGACCTCGCTCGTGTTGCGAATCGGGTCGTCGGAGCCCGTCTCGGGGAACAGCAGCGTCTCCACGAACTCGTTCCAGACCGTGCCGAGCTTCTCGCGGGCGAAGCGGTCGTAGGTTTCGAAGCCACGGGAGAACTCCTGCGCCTCGGCAATCTCGCCGGTTTCCTGCGAGGCGTCGCCGGTCTCCGTCTGGCTCCGGGCTGGAAGTCGGCCGATCAGCTCGTCGAGTGCTTCGTGGAGCGTCCTCGATTCCCTCCGAAGCGGGATCAGCCAGTACGCGAACACACCGATGATGAACGCGCAATACCCATAGACGAACCAATCCGAGAAGAAGAAGTGGGAGATCGGCTCGAAGTCGAATGCGAGAAGCCGTTGCATGTTCCTTCGTCGTTGCCCGGGGCCTGACGACCCCGACGGGCGACGCGCCCGTCACTGCCGATCCGGACGGCTCGGCCTCTCCTCTCCCCGGGGGCCGTCTCCTACCCGCGGGCGCGGCGGAGCGGGATCCGGATCAGGAACCAGCCGAGCACCGCGAAGACCAGGAATCCCGGAACCCCGGACGGCAGCGACACCGGCGAGGGGAGCTGGAAGTCCCAGACCGCGAAGCCCGAGAGCGCGACCCCCATGAGGGCCTCGCCGGCGATCAGCCCCGATGCGATCAGCGTCCCCGCGCTCTCGCCGAGCGAGCGGCGTTCGGCGGGCAGCGAGGCCATCCGGCGGTCGGCGATCCAGCGGAAGGCGCCGCCGACGAAGATCGCGAAGGTCGTCTGGAGCGGCAGGTACATGCCGACCGCGATCAGCATCGGCGACGGCGCCTGGATCAGGATCAGGAACAGGCAGAGCGCGATCCCGAAGACCACGAGCGGCCAGCGCATCTCCCCGCCCACGATGCCCTGCGACAGGAGCGCCATCAGCCCCGCCTGGGGCGCGGGCAGCTCCTCGCCCCCGACCCCGACCCCGCCGGCGGCGATGTCGCCGCGGTGCAGCAGCATCATCGGCAGCACCAGGAAGAACGAGGCGAAGACCACGCCGATGATCTCGGCCCACTCCATCCGGAACGGCGTCCCGCCGAGGAGCTGCCCCACCTTCAGGTCCTGGAGCATGTCGCCGGCGACGGCGCAGGCGCAGCAGACCACCGCGGCGACGCCGAGCACCGCGGTGACCCCGGCGGTTCCGGTGACCCCGAGGAAGGTCATCAGCAGCGCCGCGAGCAGCAGCGTCGAGATCGTGAGCCCCGAGACCGGGTTCGAGGAACTCCCGATCACGCCGACCAGATAGCCGGCCACGGCGGAGAAGAAGAAGCCGGCGACGATCATCACGATCGCCGAGCCGAGCGCCCCGAGTGGCTGGCCGGTGTAGTAGAGGTAGAGGAGGAAGGTCGGGACGACGAGCGCGACGACCCCCGCCGTGGTCCAGCTGAAGGGGATGTCCCGGTCGGAATCGTGCGTGCCCGCGGGGTGGCCGTGGCGCAGCTCGCCGATCGAGCGGCGGAGCCCCTCGCCGAGCGGCTTCCGCATCCGGAACAGCGTCCAGACCGCCCCGGCGATCATCGCCCCCACCGCGATCGGCCGGACGAGCTCGGCCCAGACGACTCCGCTGACCGCACTCCAGTCGGCCCCGGCGGCCGCGAGCCGCCCGGCGTCGGCGAACTCGGGGTTGAAGAAGAGGACCGCGGGGATCATGAACCACCAGGCGAAGACGCCCCCGGAGAAGGTCAGCGCCGCGAGCCGGAAGCCGATGATGTAGCCCACCCCGAGATACGCGGGCGAAGCCGCCGGGGTCGAGAACGGGAACACCCCCGGTTGCGCCGTCGCCCCGAACGACTGCCCGCCGACCGTGACCGCGCCCTGGAACGAGCCGTAGCCGAGCGCGCCGGCGATCCGGTCGGTGAACAGCTGGATCCCCTTCGAGTTCTTCAGCAGCTCGATCGTCGAGCCCACGCTCATCATCTGGAAGAGGAGCCGCCCGCCGCTCGCCCCCTTCCCGGCGCGGTGGATCTCCGCGGCGGCCACGGATTCGGGGAAGGGGAGGTCGGGATCGCCGACCATGCTGCGCCGCAGGATCACCACGAACAGGATGCCGAGCAGCCCGCCCACGAGCATGAGCAGCGTGCTCTCCAGGTAGTGGAACTCCTCCCACGCTCCCGCCATGAGGAACGCCGGGAGCGTGAAGATCGCCCCCGCCGCGAGCGCCTCGCCCACCGACGCGGTCGTGCGGGCGAGGTTTTCTTCGAGGAGGCCGCCCCGGAACAGGCCGCGCACCACGACCATCGAGACCACCGCCGCCGGAAAGGTCGCCGCGACCGTCTGGCCGGCGCGGATGCCGAGGTAGGCGTTCGCCGCGCCCAGCACGACCGCCATCAGGAGGCCGAGGCCGAGCGCGCGGAGGGTGAATTCGCGGGCGCCGCCGGTGTCGTTCGCCATGGGAAGGCTGCCCGTTATATCAGCCTCGCGCGTCGCCAGCAGCCGGTGGATGAAGCGCCCCGCACGGGAATCCGTCCTCGAAGAGGTGGGGAACCCCCTCGTCCGGGCGGATGCGGGGCGCTTTCCCCACCGGATGGCGGCCCGAAACGCTTGCGCGATCCGTTCCGTCCTCTTTCGCGGGGAGGGAGGACCCTCCCCGGCGGCGCTGCGCGCCGCGTCGGCCCACGAGGGACCTTCTCTACCGCCTGCTGGCAGCCCGCGGAAAAAGTCCCCCGCATCCGCACCACTCCGGGAAGGGAACCGGCATCCACCCCGATTCGGGGATGCGGGGCACTCTTCCTCCGCGCAGGTGCGCCGAATCGCTTCCGCGATTCGCCCCACCGTCTCTCGCGGGGAGGGAGGACCCTCCCCGCCGGCGGGTGGCCCCCCCGCGGGACCCGCCGCCCCTTGACCCCCCC
>CAYGAO010000048.1:0-15071 GCA_964347715.1 uncultured Acidobacteriota bacterium | reverse complement strand
CCCGGACGACGGGGTTCCCCATCTCTTCGAGGACGGATTCCCATGCGGGGCGCCTGGTCCACGGGCTGTCAGGCGTGGAGCGGCGACCCGAGCGCCGCCAGCGCGGCCTCGGCCACCGCCTCGGAGAGCGTCGGGTGCGGGTGGATGCTCCGGGCGAGCGACTCGAGCGTCGCCTCGTGCTCGAGCGCGACGACCGCTTCGGCGATCAGGTCCGTAGCGCGCGGCCCGACGATGTGCACCCCGAGCACCTCCCCGTAGCGCGCCTCGGCGACGATCTTCGCGAACCCGGTGAGATCCCCGAGGATGTTCGCCTTGCTGTTCGCGGCGAAGGGGAAGCGCCCGACCCGCAGCTCGTGGCCCTCGGCGCGCGCCGCCTCCTCGGTGAGCCCGACCGAGCCGACCTCCGGGACGGAGTAGGTCGCCGCCGGCATCCGTCGGGGCGAGAGCGGCCGGGGTTCCTTCCCGACGACGGCAAGGGCCGCGACTTCGGCCTCGGCCGAGGCGACATGGGCGAGCTGGGGGCTCCCGACCAGATCGCCGATGGCGAACACGCCGGGGGCGGAGGTGCGGCAGCACCCGTCCACCGTCAGGAGGCCGCCCGGGCCGGTTTCGATCCCGACCGTCTCGAGGCCGAGGTCCCCGGTGCGGGGCTTTCGGCCCACGGCGACGAGCAGGCGGTCGTACTCGGCGGTCCCGCCGATCTCGCCTGTCCGGAAACGCACCCGCACTCCGTCCCGGCGCGCCTCGGCAGCTTCGACCAGAGCCCCGGTGCGGACGGTGATGCCGCGGCGCCGGAACGCGCGCCCGACCGCCTCGGAGACCTCGGCGTCCTCGAGCGGGAGCACCCGGGGCAGCGCCTCGAAGAGCTCCACCCGCGAGCCGAAGCTCGCGAACATCGAGGCGAACTCGGCCCCCACCGCCCCCGCGCCGATGATCCCGAGCCGCGCCGGGAGCTCGGGAAGGTCGAACATCTCGGCGTTCGTCAGGATCCGCTCGCCGTCGATCGCGAGAAACGGAAGCGTCCGCGCCTCGGAGCCGGTGGCGAGCACGATGTTCCTCGTGGCGAGCCGGACGGGTTCTCCCGACGGGGGTTCGACCTCGACCAGGCCCGGCCCGGCGAGCCGGCCCCGGCCCCGGACCGCGGTGATCGCGGCGCGCTTCAGGAGGTGCTTCACGCCCCCCGCGAGCTTGCCGATCACCCGGCGGTTCCGCTTCCGGAGGCCGGCCCAGTCGAGTTCGGGCGCGGCGACGGACACTCCCCAGGTCTTCGCGGCGCGGATCTCGTCGAGGAGCGACGCGGTGTGGAGGAACACCTTGCTCGGGATGCAGCCGACATGGAGGCAGGTCCCGCCGAAGTGCGCGTCCTTCTCGACGATCGCCGTCCGCAGGCCGGCGGCGCCGGCCTTGAGCGCCGCGACATAGCCGCCCGGTCCGCTCCCGATCACGACGAGATCGAAGGGTTCGCGCGGGTTTCCGTTCACGGAGCGCACGCGCGAATTCTACGCAGCGAACCGGAGATCCGGTGGTAACATCGGCGTCACCGTGTTTCCGGACACTCCGGGAGGACGCCGGGCGGCGGCGGTCTCCCGCGAACGAATCCCGTGGGGTTCCAGGTGAGTTCCGACAGCCCGAAGGGGACCGGCTCGCCGTCCCGGCGCGCCTCCGAGACCTTCCACGCGCGACGGCGCGGCAGCGCGAAACCGTCCGGATCCGGGGCGGTTCCGGCGCCGGCCCCGGAAGAGACGGTCAAGGAGTACGAGGCGGTCGAGCTGCCGACGGACGAACCGGCGAACGACCGCGGCAGCCCGGAGCGGAACCAGCAGCGCCGGCGGTTGCAGCGCGAGCTCGACCAGGTTCCCGTGAGCCGGCGCCTCGGGCTCCGGATCGACTACGCGGACAACGGCGTCTGCCGGATCCACCTGCCGGCGGAGTCCGGGAACACGGAACCCGGGCCCCTCGAGGGCGGGGTGGTCGGGGCCATCTGCGTGGCCGCCGGGCATGTGGCCACCGCTTCGGTCGCCAGCGGGTTCGGCATCCGCCTCGTCGAGTACAAGGTGAACGTGCTCGGAGTCGTACAGGGCAACCTGCTCGCCATCGGCGAAGTCGTGCGCAAGGGGCGGACGCTCGTCGCCTGTCGCGTCGAGGTCGTCGAGGACAACGACCGCGTGGTCGCGATCGCGCTCGTCACCTACTTCCTGCAGCAGAGCTGACCCCGGGACGCCACCAGCCCTCCCCGGGCGTCACCGGGCCGCGTCGCTTGTGCTCGGTGGCGCGGTGGATCGCCTCGATGCGCCCGGCGGTGGCGGCGGCTACCGGGCGCCCCTCGAGGTAGTCGTCGAGCTCCCGGTAGCTCACCCCCAGCGCCTCCTCGTCGGGAAGGCCGGGGCGCAGGTCCTCGAGGTCGGCGGTCGGAGTCTTCCGGACGATCTCCGGAGGCGCGCCGAGATGCGCGGCGAGGCGCCGCACCTGGCGCTTCCCGAGCCCGAAGAGCGGGGCGAGGTCCACCGCCCCGTCCCCGAACTTCGTGAAGAAGCCGACGACGGCCTCGGCGGCGTGATCCGTGCCGACCACGAGTCCCCCCTCGAGGTTCGCCAGGTGGTACTGGACCACCATCCGCATCCGGGCCTTCGTGTTTCCCCGCGCCAGGTCCCGCGCCTCCGGGGTCCGCTCCCCGAGGCGCTCGCCGGGGAGGGAGGCCTCGAGCGCCCGGACCGCCGGGGCGATGTCCACCCGGACCACCTCCGAGGGGCGGACCCACGCGAGCGCGCGCTCGGCGTGCTCCTCGTCCCGCTGGCGTCCGTGGGGCAACCGGAGCGCCACGAAGCGGAACCGCCCCTCGGCTCCGGAGACCGCGAGCGAACAGAGCCGCCCGGTGAGCGCCGAGTCCACGCCACCGGACACCGCGAGCCACAGCGTCGTCTCGCCGCTCGCCTCGAGGTACTCGCGCAGGAAGCGGACGCGCGCCCGCACCTCCGCCTCCGGCTCGATCTCCGGCCGCGTGGCGAGCCGGCGGCGCAGCTCCGGGCTCGCGGTGCGCTCGCTCGTTCCGGGGATCCTCCGCGCGGGATTATCCCGACCCGCCGCCCGGAGACGGAACGGAAAAGCGAACCGAATCCACGATTTTGGAAGCACGGCCCCGTCGCTTCCGAAAAGCCGTTGGATTCCCGGGGCTTCCGCGTGGCATATTCGATGCGGCGAAGCGGGCGCCGGATGTCCCGGCGCGCCCTCCCGGCGTCCCGCCCACGACTTCGTTCCGTTCACCAAGGGAGGATTCGACCCATGAATCGAAGCCTGTTCCGGTCGCTCGCGACCGCTCTCCTGATCCTGGTCCCGCTGCCGCTCCTCGCGCAGATCACCGCGGGGAGGCTCGACGGCGTCGCGCGGGACGAGCAGGGGCTCGTCCTTCCCGGCGTGAGCGTCACCCTGGAATCTCCGGCTCTCCTCGGGAGCCGGGTCGCCGTGACCGATGTGGACGGCTCGTTCCGGTTCCAGGGGCTCCCCGCCGGGGACTACACGATGACCTTCGCGCTCTCCGGCTTCACCACCGTGGTCCGGGAGGATGTGGCCGTCGTCACCGGACAGACCTTCACGGTGAACCAGACGCTCACGGTGGCTTCGGTCGCCGAGACGGTCACGGTGACCGGCGAATCGCCGGTCGTGGATGTGAAGTCGAGCCGCTTCGGCGGCACCTTCGACGAGACCGCGATCCTCGAGGTGCCGAACTCGACGGATCCGCACGCGATGCTCGCGCTGACCCCCGGCATCCGGATGCGCGGGTTCGATGTCGCGGGCTCGCACAAGGCCCAGCAGTCCGGGTTCGACGCCTTCGGGCTGCGCAACCAGAACCGGATCGTCATCGACGGCGTGGACTCGAACTTCTCCACCGGCGGTTTCGGCTTCTACATGGACAGCCTCACCGTGAACCAGTTCAACATCTCGAACGCCGGCGCCGATGTGGAGAACGCCTGGGCCGGCAACACGATCGTGATGGACATCAAGACCGGCGGCAACGAGATCTCGACGCTGCTCTACGCCGACTACCTCGGGGAGAGCTTCGTCGGGGACAACCTCACCGCCGAGCTCGAGGAGCGCGGCGCCGGCCCGAACCCGATGCTCACCTACTGGGAGGCGCACGCCGATGTGGGCGGCCCGATCTGGCGCGACCGGGCCTGGTTCTTCCTCGCCTACAACAACAACCTCACCCACCGCGCGATCTCCGGGCTCGACCCCGAGACGATCAAGGAAGAGGCGGTCCTGCGGAACTACTACGCGAAGGTGAATGTGGCGCTCTCGGAGAAGGACGAGCTGATCGGCTACAGCCAGTGGGGTCTGAAGAACCGTCCGAACCGCGGCATCAACGCGGTGAACTCGATCGATGTGCGTCTCGCCCAGGACTCGTGGACCTGGGTCCACAAGGCCGAATGGCAGCGGGTCTGGTCCGACCGCGCCTTCTCGAACGTGAAGGCGATGTACTACGGGGTCACCTGGCCGATGGTGCCCGCGGTCTCTCCGGACGAGAACCCGCCCCGGTTCGATGTGGACACCTCGCGCCGCACCGGCGCCGGGGTGTGGCCGTTCACCTACGACAAGGAGCGGCCGCAGTTCGTCGGCATCCTGAACTACTACATCCCCGACGCGGCGGGGAGCCACGACCTGAAGTTCGGCGTGGACTACATGGAGGACGCCCGGCTCTTCTTCTCGAACGACGCCTCGGGCTCCATCCAGTACCGGGACCGGTCGAGCCTCGTCTCGGCGGAGAACCCGCACGGCGTCTCCGAGATCCTCTTCGTGAACACCCCGACGCCGGTGTCGGACACCCGCGACGCGAACCTCCACTTCTTCGCCCAGGACACCTGGCAGCTGAACCCGCGGTTCACGATCACCGCCGGGATCCGGGTCGCCCGCCAGAACGGCTACTACAACGCCGCCGACCTCGGGCCGGCGTTCCCGGAGTTCTTCCTGAGCGGGGTCTCGATCCCCGAGAAGGACATCTTCACCTGGACCGACTTCTATCCGCGCTTCGCCGCGACCTACGACCTGACCGGCGAGGGACGGACGGTGGTGAAGGCGTCGGCCAGCCGCTACTCGCACAACGTGGGGCCCGACGGCTTCGTCGCGGCGAACCCGGCCGCGCGCCACCAGGTCGTCTTCGAGTTCCTCGATCCGAACGGCAACGGCCTCTACGACGGCCAGAACGAGCTCGGCGAGATCCTCAGCCAGTCCTCGGGAACCGGGCTTCCGGTGGGTCGCGTCGAGGGCGGGGTTCCGGTGGACCTGAGCCAGAAGCGCTACTACGACGAGATCACCGCCTCGCTCGAGAGCGAGATCCTTCCCGAGACGAACCTGCGCCTCTCCTATGTGCGGAAGATGGACCGGAACGTCTTCGACACCTACCGGGTGGATCTGCTCGATGCGCTGCTGAACAGCGCGATCCTCTGCGGTGATTCCGTCTTCGCCTGCCCGGAGAACCCGATCGACGGGCAGCTCGTCACCACGCTGACGAGGCCGCCCGAGGGCACGAGCACCGCGAACCAGGTGACCACCGGCCCGGCCGGCCTCGACTCGAACGACTACGACAACCTCGAGGTCGGCCTCGGGCGCCGGTTCCGCAGCGGGCTCTTCCTCCAGGGCAGCTTCCACTACCAGTGGCGGGACGAGCTCGTCTGCTGCGGCAGCAGCGGCAGCGCCGACACCCAGGCCGATCCCTGGACGCTCGGCATCCAGGGCAACGGCCTGAACTGGAACTCGGCGGTGAGCACGAAGCAGCAGCACACGAACTGGAACTTCAAGGCGATCGGCCGCTACCAGATCCCGCGGATTCCCGCCGCGCTGTCCTTCCAGTACCGGGCGCAGAGCGGCTGGGCCTACGCCCCGATCCTTCCCGTGCCGATCCCCGGAGGCGGCGGCACGAACCAGGTGCCGCTCTCCGACATGAACGAGCGCTCGGACGATGTGTACATCCTCGACCTCCGGGCCGAGGTGAACCTGCCGGTCGCCGACCGGGGACGGCTGTCGCTGTTCTTCGACGCCTACAACGTGTCGAACTCGAACCCGGTGCTGAACCAGATCATCCGCGCCGGCTCGGCGTATGGCCGGGTGATCGGCTTCCTCGAGCCGCGCAGCTTCAAGGTGGGCGCCCGCTTCCAGTTCTGATTCGATCCATCGGGGGCGACGGACCGCCAGCGCCAGCGGCTCCGTCGCCCCGCCCTGAGCGCGCACCACCGCAAGCGCGCACCGCCCCGAGAGCGCACCACCGCGGGCCCACCGCCGTGAGCCATCCCACCGCGAGCGCATCGCCGTGAGCCGTTCCACCGTGAGCCCGCCCACCGTGAGCCCGCCCCACCGTCAGTCCTCTACCGTCAGCCCTCCGCCGTAAGCGCATCACCGTGGGCCCTCCCACCGTGAGCCACCCACCATGAGCGCCCCACCGTGATCGCCCCGCCGCGATCGGCGACCGGCTGGCCCGCGCCGGCCCGAGGCCGTCGGAATCCGTGAGCGATCACGGGTTCGCCCGGAGCGCCCGCTTCCGACACGTCTCCGTCCCTGCCCCTGCCGTACCGGGGCGACGGAACGGGACCGGGAGATCCCGGTGGACGCGCTCGTTCTCCGCGTCCCGGCCCGCGCCGCGGCAGGTCGAACGACGGGTTCGCGCGGAGCGCCCGTCCCCCGCGACCCCATCCCGGCGTCCCGCCGGGGGCGAACGGCAAGAGGCCGGGTGATCGCGGCGGAGGCGCCCGCCGGGCGCCGCCGGGCGGGTCAGCGGCGGCGGAGGGCGCGGACGCGCTCGTTCTCGGGGTCGAGGCCCGCCGCCCGGTCGAGGAACCGCGCGGCGGCTTCCTCGTCGCCGAGGACCAGGTGGGTCGTCGCCAGCAGCACCAGCAGGTCGGCGTCCGGGGGCCGCAGTTCGAGCGCGCGGGTGAGCGGGGCGAGGGCCGTGTCGAACGCCCCGGTGCGCACCCTCGCCTCGCCGAGCGCGCGGGCGGTGTCGTAGCGGTCCGGATGGGCCGCGAAGACCTCGCCGAGCAGCGCCGCGGCGCCCGCCGGATCGTCGTCCTCGAGGCGCAGCCGGGCGAGGAACTCCCGCGCCGGCAGGAGCTCCGGGCCGAGGCGGACCGCCTCGGCGGCGAGCGCCCGCGCCGCCTCCGGGTTCCCGGCGCCGGACCACTGCCGCGCCCGCGCGAGTTCGACCGCGCCGGGCAGCTCGGGGCGGGACTCGCCGAGGGCGCCGTCCACCAGCGGGCGCGCGATCGCCGCGCGCGGGGAGATCCGGAACCGGACCTCCCGGCGCGCGAGTTCGGCCCCGTCCCCGGAGAGCAGCCGGAGAGCGAACCGGTACCGCCCGCCGGGGAGGCCGGCGAGCGGCTCGGTGAGCACGAGCGGGCCCTCCCGGTCGCCGTGCGCCATCACCGAGCCGGAGCGCGGCGCCGGCGGCGGCGGACCCGGCCCCGAGTCGGGCGCGAGGGACACCGTCCACTCGATCCGGGCGCCCGCGGGGGCGTTCAGCGGCTCGGAGAGCACCGTCAGCGTCTCTACGGCGGCGAAGACCCCGCTCGGGTTCGGGAGCAGGTTCGTCCGCCCGAAGCGGTAGCCCCGGTAGCGCGGCTCGCCGCCGAGCCGCTCGCTCCCGTGGGCGAGCACGGGCGGAGTCAGCGAGGGGGTCTCGAACTGCACCTCGGGCGCCGAGAACGGTCCCTCGAGCACCGTGTAGGCGTGGCGGCAGTCCGCCTCGTCGCGGCTCGGACACGCGCGATTCCGCAGCACGAGGCGCAGGTCGTGCTCCCCCGGGATCACCGGGACCGCGCCGCGGAAGAGGAAGGGCCGCGCCAGCGCCGCCGCCTGCTCCCGGCCGACGGCGAAGAAGGACTCGGCGCGGTCGTCGTGGAGGACGGCCTCCGGGTCGTCCCGGGCGGTGACCTGGACCGAGGCGATGAAGACCGCCCCGTGGCGGCCGAGCGCGGGATCGCGCACGACGAAGAGCGACTCCGCCGGGATCTCGATCGCCCAGTGGAGGTAGTAGCCGCCGGGGCCCGGGAGCACATGGTGGAACCCCGCGCTCGGGACATGGTTGAAGAGGTAGTCGCTCTCGACCGCGCCGAGGTCGAAGCGCTCGGCGTAGCCGGTGTCGATGCCGACGGTCGGCGAGCGGTGGATCTCGTCGAGCAGCGAGACCGTCCCGAACGCGCGCAGGTCGCCGAAGTTCGCGCCCTCGTCGGTGCGGAAGGAGAGCGCCGCCGAGGCGAGCTCGGGGCTGACCTGGTGGAGCTGGTCGAAGGCCGCCTCGGCGTTCCGCCGGAAGTCGCCCGGGCGGAACGGTTGCGGGGCCACGAGCAGCGCCTCCGGGCCGTCCTCGACCGGGCTGTAGAGCCGCATCTCCCCCGCGCCGAAGCGGCGGAAGAAGAGCAGGTAGAAGAACGCCGGCAGCCCCCGGTCCCGGAGCGCGGCGTCGTTGTAGAACCACAGCTCGGTCGGGTAGAGGGCGCCCGAATGGGAGAAGTCCTCCCGGATCCGCGGCGGCCCGAGCAGGATGTGGAACCGGCCGCGGTCCGTCCGCCAGCCCGCCCTTCCGGTGTCCCGCCCGTAGAACTCGTTCGCATGGGCGATGCGGGCGCGGTGCTCGTCGAGGAACTCGTTCTCGGGCGTCTGCGGGTTCGGGTCGCGGCGCTGCCAGAACGCCTCGATGAAGGCGTCGCGGAGCTCCTCGCCGGAGAGCTCGAGGAACGCCCGCCGCTCGCTTTCGGCGGCGACATAGACCGCCTCCTCCTCGAGGAAGGCGCGGTGCCGGGGGGCGAGCTCCGGCTGCGCGGCAACGGCGAGCGCGAGCGCGGCGCCGAGGATCAACGCTCCCCCGGAGGAGCCACGGTGAGGGGCGCACCGGCCTCGTAGCGCGCGATCCTCCCGGCGATCTCCTGCGCGAGTTCCGGGTTCCCCGCGTCGAGCGCGAGCGCCGCCGCGGTCCGCGCCGCGACCAGCGCCGCCTCGAAGTCGCCGGCGGCGGCGAGCGCGGCGCCGAGGGTGTCGGCGGCGGACGGATCGAGGTGGCGGGCCAGCTCGGAGGCGCGCCGGGCGTAGCGGACGGCTCGCTCGGGATCGCGGACTTCCGGGGAGACGGCCAGGATCCAGGCGGCGGTCTCGAGCGCCGACGGATCGTCCGGGACCGCCTCGAGCGAGGCCTCGAGGTGGGCGAGCG
Source organism: uncultured Acidobacteriota bacterium (assembly GCA_964347715.1). GTDB lineage: Bacteria > Acidobacteriota > Vicinamibacteria > Marinacidobacterales > Marinacidobacteraceae > CAYGAO01. The sequence goes on along the minus strand of CAYGAO010000048.1, from coordinate 5,884 downwards.
CCAGGGCGTGCTCGCCGCGCCGGGCGCGGATCAGGCCGAGGTTCCGGTGCGCCTCGGCGACGCCGGGATCCACCTCGAGCGCCGCTTCGAGGACCGGCTCGGCCCCCGAGACATCGTCGGCGGCGAGCAGCATCCGCGCGAGGCCGAGGCGGGGTTCGACGAGCTCCGGGTCGAGCGAGATCGCCCGCCGGTAGTGGCGTTCCGCGTCGAGGCGCGCTCCCACCCGCTCGTGGATGAAGCCGAGGTTGTGGTGGGCGGCGGCGTAGCCGTCGTCGAGCCGGATCGCCGCGCGCAGCGCGTCCGCCGCCTCCTCCCAGGCCCCCCGCGAGAGCAGCGCGATGCCGAGGTTCGCGTGGGCGCGCGGATACTCGGGGTCGAGACGGATCGCCCGGCGGTAGCTCGCCTCGGCGGCTTCTAGGTCGCCCGCCTCGCGGTAGGCGAAGCCGAGGTTGTGCTGGAACTCGGCGCTCCCGGGGACGAGGGCGGCGAGGTTCTCGTAGCGCTCGGCGAGCGGGGCCGCGCCGGCGCGGCGCTCGAGGAGGAAGAGCGCCGCGAGCGGGAGCGCGAAGAGGCCCGCCCACCGCGCCGCGTGCGGGGAGAAGACGGCGCTCCGGACGCGCGGAGTCGGGAGCGCCCCGGGGCCGCGCGCGATGCCGAGCGTCCGGCCGGTGTCCCGCTCGCGGATCTTCCAGATGAAGCCGTCGAAGTAGAAGTGGAGCATCGTCGAGGCCGCGACCACTCCGAACACGAAGCGCTCGACCTCCGGCCGGGAGACGGCTTCGGGAACGAACCGGAAGAGGCCGTAGCCGAGGACGAGCCCGACATAGACCAGGATCATCGTGCGGCCGCCGCCGAAGAGCACCCGGGTGAACCGGCCGGCGCCGCCTTCCCGGGCGCGCTGCCGGTTGAACGCCCAGACGATCGACAGGTACTGGACATCGTGGAAGATCTCGAAGAGGGCCACCCCGAGCACCGCGTGGGGGACGCTGACCGAGCACCACCACCAGAAGCCGAACGACATCGCCGCGGCGAGGAGCTTCACCGGGTGCTGGCCCCGCCCGGCGAGCAGGTCGCGCCCGGCCCGGAACACGAACACCAGGGTGAGCGCGGCGAGGGCGAGGTCGAAGAGGCCGCGGAACCAGAAGAACCACGCCGGCGAGACGAGCGGCGCCCCGAGGGCGTACCAGAGTTCGAGCAGCTCGCCGAGCCGGCCCGGCGAGTGGAGGACGCCGAAGCCGAACCAGCCGACGCACATGGCGAAGTCGAGGCCGGCGGTCAGGCGGCCGAAGCTCCCGACGCGCGCGTCGTAGATGCGGAGGAAGCCGTACACCTGGAGCGCCCCGTGCCAGATCCCCCAGAGGAGCACCACCAGCGAGACGCCGTGGAAGCCGCCCATGCCGAAGCCGAGGGCGGCGGCGAGGAAGACGACCGGGGCGGCGAGAAAGCGCGCGCGGAAGCGGGCGAAGAGCGCCCGGTCGCCGTAGGCGCGCATCATCCCCGGCAGGTGGTGGCCGAGGGCGCCGAAGCCGGCGACGAGCAACCCGGCGGTCCCGGCCGCCTCGCGCCCGGTGACGAGAAGCGCGACCGGCAGGATCAGGACCGGGGTCGCGATCAGGAGCGCCAGGTCGGGCAGCGGCCCGAAGACCCAGAGCCGCTTTCCGGCTCCCCGACTCGTCACGACCCGAAAAACCCGCGCCGGGGGACGCCTCTCAGCCGGTGCTGCTCGGGTCGGGCCGCTTCCGGCTACGGGCCTCCGCCGGGGGCCGCCGGTTCAGGGCCAGTAGCCGCGCGTGGACTTCTTGAGGATCCTTCCCTCCGCGTTCATGATGCCGACGGTGCTGCCGTCGGTCCACCACTCCGCGTCGGCGATGTCCTCGTCGTTCGCACAGGCCACATAGACGGGCCCGCGGTAGCCGCGCAGCCGCAGGCAGGCGGTCTCCAGCGTCTTCGCGTTCTCGACGTTGATGATGACCTCGTCAGTCCGGATGTCGGGGCCGTGGCCTCGGTTGTAGGGAACGCCGTATTTCCTGGCGAGGGCCTGCGCGACGGCAGCTCTGGCGGCCATGTGTTCTGCCTCTTTCGAAGGTGGACGAAGCGTCCGGGGAGGAACTGTACCACGGACCGGCCCGCCTGAAAACAAGGCGGGCCGGCCGGGCCCTGTTCCCGCGCTACTCGCTCTCCACGCCGGCGGCGGCGAGGCGGGCGAGCACGCCGTCGAGCTGGCCCCGGAGCTCCTCGTAACGCTCGCGGGCGTCGCGTCCCGGAGGCTGGTCGGCGGAATCGAGGTTCGAGGCCAGATAGCCGATCTGGTCCACGAGCATCGGCTGCGAGTAGCGGACCGGAGGGGTCACGAGCTCCTCGTGGATCTCGCGCAGCTCGACGCCGCCTCCCGCTTCCGCCGCCTCGAGCGCCGCCTCGAGTCGGGCGGCCGCCATCCGCGCCTCGCTCAGCGCATCCCGGGCCGCCAGCGCGAGGGTCACCTGCTCCCGGACCTGTTCGGCGGTGACCCAGCCTTCCCCGACGACCCGCGGGTCCATCCGCAGCCGGAAGTCTCGCGTCGCGGTCGTCTCGCCCGCGGTCAGGGTGACGGTATAGCGGCCCGGCGCGGCGAGCGGCCCGCGCCCGGAGGGTCGCCCCTCGCCGTCGCGCGCGCCCTCGTGGCGCATGTCCCACGCGAAACGGTGGACCCCGGCGCCGGTCGGCACGCTCGCGCTGCCCCGGGTCCGCATTCCGGGAGCGCGCATCGCCTGCGCCCGCCGGGTCTCCGGGCCGGGGCCGCCGCTCTCGAAGCTGCGGACCAGCTCGCCGTTCTCGTCTCTCACCTCGATCCGCGCGGCGGCCACCGCCGCGGGCAGCCGGTAGGTGAACCGGGGCCCCGGAACCGGGTACTCCGGATCCGCGGGAGAGCGCTCCCGGAACGGATTGCCCGAAAAGCGCAGCCGGACCTCGTCGCGCGGCGCGAACAGGTGCGCGGTGTCGCCCGGCGGGGCCTCGTGGAGCGGGGTCAGGTCGTCGAGGATCCAGAAGCTCCGGCCCATCGTGGAGAGGACGAGATCCGTCCCCACGACCTTCAGGTCCGTGATCGGCGTCACCGGCAGGTTCTGCTGGAACGGGGTCCAGCTCGCCCCGCCGTCGTCCGAGAGGAACATCCCCCACTCGGTCCCGAGATAGAGCAGGCCCTCGCGGTTCGGGTCCTCCCGGAGGACGCGCACCGGGTGGTCGTTCGGGACGCCGTTCGCGCCGTCCGTCAGGCGCGTCCAGGTCTCGCCGTAGTCGTCGGTCCGGTAGGCGTGCGGGGTGGGGTCCCCGAGCTGGTAGCGCAGGATCGCGGCGTACGCGGTCCCCGGCCGGTGCGGGGAGACCTCGATGTTCTGCACCCGGCCGTAGGGGCCGAGGCCCTCCGGGGTGACCTCGTTCCAGGTGCGCCCGCCGTCGCGGGTCACATGGATCGGGCCGTCGTTCGCCCCCGCCCAGATGACCCCCTCCTCGTGGGGGGACTCCTGGACATCGTAGAGAACGGCGAAGTGCTCTTCCCCGGTCACATCGAGCGTGATCGGGTCGCCCGAGACGACCTGGGTCTCCGGGGTGAACGCGGTGAGGTCGGGCGAGATCGTGCGCCAGGTGCGTCCGCCGTTCTCGGTGACATGGACGTACTGCGAGGCGTGGTACACGCGCGTCGCCGCGTGGGGGGACACATGGATCGGCACCGTCCGCTGGAACCGGAAGCGGAGGTCCTTCGGGTTGTGGCCGTAGAGGTTCCAGAAGCCGACGTAGTACTGCTCCTCCTGGCCGGTCCGGCGGTTGTAGAGGCCGAAGCGGCCCTTGCAGTTCGCGTACACGAGGTCCGGGTCCCCAGGCTTCGGGACCGCCGGCCCGGTCTCGCAGCCGCCGATCGCCTCCCAGTGCGCGGTGGGGCCGCCGGGCCGGAAGGACTCCGGATAGCTCGGCACCGAGATCGTCGAGTTGTCCTGCTGGCCGGCGTAGAGCCGGTAGGGGAAGGCGTCGCTCACATCCACCTGGTAGAGCTCGGCGGTGGGCTGGTTGTCCTGGCGGGACCAGGTCTCGCCGCCGTCGAGCGTCACATTCGCCCCGCCGTCGTTCGACTGGATCTGGATGTCCGGGTGGTCCGGGTTGATCCAGAGGTCGTGGTTGTCCCCGTGGGGGGTGAACCGGCGCTCCCAGGTCTCGCCGCCGTCCACGGACTTCCAGTAGCCCTCGGCCATCCCCCAGAGCGTGTCCGGGTCGGTCGGGTGGGCGTGCAGGTTCGTGTAGTAGAAGGGCCGGTTGCGGATCGGCTGGAAGTCGCTGACCTGCCGCCAGCTGTCGCCCGCGTCGTCGGAGCGGTACACCCCGCCCTCGCCGCCCGGCGCCTCGATCAGCACATAGACGCGCGACGGATCGGCGGCGGAGACCGCGAGATCCGACTTGCCGCGGAGCCCGGTCGGGAGCCCGCTCTCGAGCTTCTCCCAGGTGTCGCCGCCGTCGCGCGACCGCTGCACCCCACCCTCCATGCCGCCAGAGCGGATCGTCCAGGGGTTCCGCTCCGCTTCCCACATCGAGGCGTAGATCGTGTCCGGGTCACCCGGGCGGAACTCCAGATCCACCGCGCCGGTGCGCTCGGAGACGAACAGGACCAGATCCCAGGTCGCCCCGCCGTCGCGCGTGCGATAGACGCCGCGCTCCGGGTTCGGCGCGAAGGGATTTCCGATCTGGGCCACGAGGGCGTGGTCCGGATCCTCGGGGTGGATCAGGACCGCGCCCGAGCTGCCGGTGTCCTCGAGCCCGAGGCTCCGCCAGGTCGCGCCCCCGTCGTCCGAGCGATAGACCCCTCTCCCCGGGATCACGTTGCTGCGAAGTCCGTCGGAGCCGGTGGTCACATAGACGACCTCGGGGTTGCTCTCGGCGACCGCGATCGCGCCGATCGACGGGCTCCGCAAGAAGCCGTCGGAGATCGGGCGCCAGTTCACGCCGTAGTCGGTCGTCTTCCAGACGCCGCCGCCGGTCGCGCCCATGTAGAAGGTCCCCGGATGCGAGCGGTGCCCGGCTACCGCGGTGACCCGGCCGCCCCGGGACGGGCCGACCATGCGGTAGCGCATGACCTCCAGCAGGTCGGGGTCTGGTTCGGCGACAGCGAGCGAGCCCGGAAGCGCGAGCAGGATCGCGGCCGCCGGGGAGAGAAGGCGCAGACGCATGGGGAATCCTCCGGATCGTTCCGGCCGGGAAGGTCCCCGGCCGGGCCCGCCACCGACGACGGGCGAACCGGTGATTCTACCGAGGGCGGCGGGGGATCCGGCCCGGACGCGGCGGGTGCGTCCGGCGGAGGACGGGCGGGACGGTTCGAGGCGGTCGTCCGCTCCGGGCGCCGGACGGCCGGCGCACCCCGGCGCGACCCGAACGGACGCCCGCGAAACGGGGGCTGGCCCGACGCGCCCCGAACCGGCGAGCAGACACCCGCCGGGCGCGGCCCCGCCGAACCACCTGCGGCCACGAGCCACCGGCCGCGACCGGGAGCGACTCGACCGGCAGGCCGGGCGCGACCGCCACCAGCGCAAACCGGGCGGTTCCGCGCGACGCCAGCTCGAGGACGCTGGAGTAGCCGCGGTCCCACCCCAACACGAGATCCTCGAGGTCGTCGTCGAGATCCGCGGCGCTGATCTCGAGCATCGAACCGGCCGGCGGCTGGGCGACGGCCGGGGCAGACGCGAAGAGAGCGCCGAGGACGACTCCCGCGAGGACGCGCACGACCCGCCCGGCAAGCAATCGTCGTGCCCTCGAATCGCTGGCGCGATCCGCTCCGCCCTCTTTCGGGGGGGGGGGGGGGGGGCGGGGGCCCCCCCCCCCCCCCGGCGCGGGGGGCGGCGGGCCCGCCGGCCCCCGCCCGGCC
>CAYGAO010000047.1:0-15212 GCA_964347715.1 uncultured Acidobacteriota bacterium | reverse complement strand
GCCGGGCTGCCTGGCCGCGCGAACGCCGCGGGCCCGTCCCCCGGCTGCCCGCGCCGAGGGCCTCGGGGCGAGCGCGCCCTCGCGCCCGCGCTCCGCCCCCCCCGGCCGCCCGCGCGGAGGGCCTCGCTTACACTCCCGTTCCGGCCCTCCTGTCCGGGACCCACGATGAAGACCCAGGACGAAAACCCGGGACGAGGAGCCAGGATGAGGAGCGAGACACGATGAAGGAACGCCACGCCGCAACGAACGGAGCCTCGCCCGCGTTCGGGCGGAAGATCAGCCGCCGGCAGTTCGTCCGGGCCGGGGCGGCGGGCGCCGCCGCGGGTCTCGCCGCGCGGAGCGCCCCCGCGGTCCAGTCGTCCGGCCCCCGGCCGGTGGTGATCGCCTCGGGAAACGGGAACCGCTACCGGAACGGCGGCGACGAGGTCGTCGTCGAGCGCGCCTTCCGGCTGATGACCGAGGGCGAGGACATCCTCGAGAGCCTGATCGCCGGCGTGAACATCGTCGAGCTCGACCCCGAGGATGCGAGCGTGGGCTACGGGGGCCGTCCGAACGCCGACGGGGTGGTCCAGCTCGACTCCTGCTGCATGCACGGCCCCCACCGCCGCGCCGGCGGGGTGGCGGGGATCGAGGGAGTGCGGACCCCCTCGCTGGTGGCGCACCAGGTCCTCCAGGTCACGGACCACCACCTGCTCGTCGGCGAGGGCGCGCAGACCTTCGCGCGGAACCTCGGGTTCGAGATCGAGGACGACCTGAACACGGACCGGTCGCGCGCGATGTGGCTCGAGTGGAAGCGCCGAATCGATCCCGGGCACTACCTCGACCCGAAGAAACGCGCCGCCGCCGGCCACGCCGCCGGGCTCTCGATGGTGCGCGACGGCCTCCTCGACGAGGAGGAGTACTACGGGACGATCAACTGCGACGGCCTGGACGCGAACGGGGACCTCGCCGGGGTCACCACGACGAGCGGCCTCGCCTGGAAGATCCCGGGGCGCGTCGGAGACTCGCCGATCCTCGGCGCCGGGCTCTATGTGGACAACGCGGTCGGCGCCGCCGGATCCACCGGCCGGGGGGAGGCGAACCTCTACGGCCTCTGCTCCTACCAGATCGTCGAGGAGATGCGGCGGGGCGCCCACCCGAAGGACGCGGGGATGGCCGCGCTCGCGCGGGTCCGCGAGAACACCGTCGAGCAGCGGCTGCTGAACGACCGCGGGCTCCCGAACTTCGGGCTCTCGTTCTATGTGGTGAACAAGGCCGGCAAACACGCCGGCGTCTCGATGTACGCGAGCGCCCGCTCGACCTACGCGGTGTGCACCGAGAACGGGCCGGAATCGCTCCCGCTGGAGCCGCTGCTCGAGGGGAGCGCCCGGGACTGACCGGATCGCGCGCCGGTTGCCAGGGAGCGGGGACGGAGCGATGGGGCGGCCCCGGTCTCGTCTGGCGCTCGCCCTCGCGCTCGCGGTCCCGGCGACCCTCCCGGCGGGGGCGGAGGAGCGCGATGCCGAGGCCGCCCCGCCGAGAACGACGATCTTCGACCTCGACCACCCGGTCGAGGATCCCGAGGATCTCTTCCCGCCGGAGCGGGACTTCCAGAACCGGTGGCGCTCCATCTGGGGCGCCCTCGGGATGCGCTACTACCTCTACCCCTCGCAGCAGACCGGGCCGGAACACTGGCCGCCCCACCTCTTCGCCGGCGGGACGAACTACAGCGTCTGGCGGAACCCGATCACCGGCTGGCCGGAATTCTGAGCGCTACCGCGCCCTGACCCGAAGCGACTGCCCCGAGCTCTCCGAGTCGTGCGGATCCTGAGCTTCACCGCCGGTGCGGGGGAGATGCTCTGCGGCAGCTGCATCCGCGACCACGCGCTCGCGCGGGAGCTGCACCGCCGGGGACACGAGGTCCGGCTGGTCCCGCTCTACCAGGAGAGTCGCACCGACGACGAGGCCACGGTCTGCGAGACCGGAGTCCGCTTCGGCGGCGTGTCCGTCTTCTTGCAGCACCGGGCGCCGTTCTTCGGGAAGCTGGCGGCGCTCGACCGGGTCCTGGACTCCCCCTCGCTGGTGCGGCTCGCCGCCCGGTTCTCTTCGGCGACCGATCCGGCGCGGCTCGGCCCCCTGACCGTGACCACGCTCCTCGGCGAGCGCGGGCCGGCGCGGCGGGCCGTGCGGGCGCTCTCCCGATCGCTCGCCGGGGAGAGCGCCGAGGTCGTCGTGCTCCCGAACTCGCTCCTGCTCGGGCTCGCGGGGCCGGTGGGGGAGGCGGTGCGGGCGCCGGTGGTCGTCACCTTCTCCGGAGAGGATCTCTTCCTTTCCGGGCTGCCCGAGCGCGATGCCGGGAAGGCGCTCGCCCTGATGCGCGAGGCGGCCCGCCGGGTGGATCTCTTCGTCGGGGTCAGCACCCGCCACGCCCGCGACATGGCGGAGCGTCTCCGCATTCCCCCGGAACGACTCGCCGTGGTGCGCCTGGGAGTGGATCCGGAGGGGTTCCCGAAGTCGCCGAAGACCGACGCCGGGACCGGGGGCGGGCCGGTCACGATCGGCTTCCTCTCGCGGATCGCGCCCGAAAAGGGACTCGAGCGCCTCGCCCGAGCCGCCTCCCGGCTCGTCGCCGAGCGGGAGACGCCCCCGCTGCGCATCCGGGCGGCAGGATGGCTGGGCCGCGGGAAGCGGGCCTATCTCGATCGGGTCCGGGGGATCTGCGCCGACGCCGGGATCCCGTTCGACTACCTCGGGGCGCCGGACCGTGCGGCGAAGATCGCGTTCCTGCGGGCGTGCGAGGTGATCGCGATTCCGGCGGTCTTCCCGGAGGCGAAGGGCCTCCCGGCCATCGAGGCGATGATGGCGGGAACGCCGGTGGTGGTACCGCAGACCGGCGCGTATCCGGAGCTCCTCGATCGCACCGAGGGCGGGGTGCTCGCGCGCTCGAGCGAGCCGGAAGACTTCGCCGCCGCGCTCGGCCAGCTCGTCCGCGGGCCGCGCCGGCGCGCCGAGGTCGGCGCCCGCGGCTTCGTCCGGGTGCGCGAGGAGCACACCACCGCGCACATGGCCGCGGACGCCGAGGCCGCCTATGCCCGGGTGGCCCGCGCGCCCGCCTCGTTCGCCGCCTGACCGCCCTCGCGCCGATGTCCGAGGCTCTCGTCGACCGGGCGCGCCGCGACCTCGACGCCCATGTGCGCGAGATCGTCGCGTGGCACTTCTCGGAGGCCACGGGGTGCCGGTTCTGGCTCGATTTCCGGGAGCGGCTCGATTTCGACCCGCTGACCGCGATTCGCGGCTTCGAGGACCTGCGGCGGTTCCCGCCGTTCGAGGACACCTGGCTGCGCGGCGGCCCGGTGCGGCGCTTCGTGCCCCGGCCGTTCCAGGACCGTCCGATCCATGTCTTCGAGACCGGGGGCACCACCGGCGTTCCGAAGAGCCGCGTCGCCATCGAGGACTTCCGCATCGACTACGAGCGCTTCAGCGAGATCCTGCCCGACGAGCACTTCCCGAAAGGGTCGAACTGGCTCATGCTCGGCCCCACCGGACCGCGCCGCCTTCGCCTCGCGGTGGAACACCTGGCCCAGTTCCGGGGCGGCATCGCGTTCTGCCTCGACCTGGACCCGAGGTGGGTGATCGCGCTGATCCGGAAGGGATGGAGCGAACACCTCGAGGCCTACAAGCGCCATGTGATGGATCAGGCGGTCACGATCCTCGGGGCCGGCCACGACATCCGCTGCCTGTTCGCCACCCCGAAGCTCCTCGAAGGGCTCTGCCTCCGGCTCGAGGACGAGGGGACGACGCTCGCCGAGTCCGGCATCCGCGGGGTTTTCTCCGGCGGCACCGAGTTCACCCCGGAGTGGACCCGGTTCGCGATGGAGGAGCTCCTGCCGGGCGTGTTCCTCCAGCCCACCTACGGAAACACGCTGATGGGGCTCGCGCCGGCGCGCCCGCCGACTCCCGCGGACGGCTACCGCATCGCCTACTACCCGCCGATGCCGCGGGCGGTCCTCGAGGTCGTGGACCCGGACCGCGGCGCGGTCGTGGACTACGGCGCCACCGGGCGCGTGCGGCTCACCACGCTCACCCGGGAGTTCTTCATGCCGGGCTTCTTCGAACGCGACGAGGGCGAACGCGAACCCCCGTGGGGACGCTACGCCTGGGACGGGGTGAGCGGAGTGCGTCCGTGGGGCCACCTGCCGGGAGGGACGACGGTCGGCGTCTACTGACCGGCGACCGCCCGCGCTCGGGCGGGCCGCGGCGAAAACGGGCGGGTCGGCGTGCTCTTCCGGCGCGGCGGGGCGAGGCCGGCCGGGCCGCGGCCGCCGCCGGGCGGCCCGGCCCGGAGATGCTCGGCCTGAGCCGTCACTTCCGAGACCGCCACGCGGATACACTCCGTCTTCCGGTGATCCGAATTCCGGTGCTGCGCTGGGGGCAGCCCTACCAGAGCCTCGAGACCACGCCGGTCTTCCACTTTCTCTCGGGCGAGCCCGTCGCCGAGGTCGGCCAGGCCGCCCCGGGCATGGTCGCGCGCGACCTGCGGCGGGCCGGGCGGGCGCGGGAGGCGCTCCGGGGAATCCCGACCGCGGATCTCCTCGCCGCGATGCGCGAGGCGGCGCGCCTCTACGCCGAGGAGGAGCTGCCGCTCGGCGACGGGCGGCAGACGCCCGCGGAGTTCGTCCGCGCCCAGTCGGCGACGACAGGACTTCCGGAAGCGATGTGCCGGGCGAACATGGAGAAGAACTGCTTCGTGCTCGAACGGATGGAGCAGGTGCTCGACGCGCTGACCCGCGGCCTCGACCTCGAGATCCTCGCCACGGGACACGGGGTCGAGGAGCGAGGGGTTCCCGTCTCCTACCAGGCCCAGACCCCGGTTCTCGGTTGCGTGCTCCCCTCGAATTCCCCGGGCGTCCACACGCTCTGGCTTCCGGTGATCCCGCTCCGGATCGGCCTCGCGCTGAAGCCGGGCCCCGAGGAGCCCTGGACGCCCTGTCGGATGGCCGAGGCGTTCTTCCGGGCCGGGATCCCGCGAGAGGCGATCGGCGTGTATCCGGGCGGGGCTCCGGTGGGAGCCGCGGTGGTCGAGGCTTCGCCGAGGAGCCTGATCTTCGGCAGCCGCCAGACCGTCGAGCGCTACCGCGCGAACCCGGCGGTGCGGGTGCACGGGCCCGGTTTCTCGAAGATCCTGCTCGGCGACGACCTCGTGGACCGCTGGGAGGACTACCTCGAGGTGCTCGTGGAGAGCGTCTTCCGGAACAGCGGCCGCAGCTGCATCTCCTGCTCCGGCATCTGGGCCTCGCGCCACACCGAGGAGATCGCCGCCGCCCTCGCCGAGCGCCTCGGTCCGGTCGCTCCGCTCCCCCCGGAGGATCCGGAGAGCGCGCTCGCCGCCTTCACCGTGCCGGGGGCCGCCGCAGCGATCGACCGGGACCTCGAGAGTCGCCTCGGAGCCGGCGCCGAGGACCTGGCAGCCCGCCACCGGGGAGGCCCCCGGCTCGTCCGGGAGGGCCGCGCCTCGTGGCTCTGCCCGACCGTGGTGCACTGCGAGGCGCCCGACCACCCGGCGGCGAACATCGAGTACATGTTTCCGTTCGTCTCGGTGGTGCGCTGCCCGCAGGAGAAGATGCTCGGGCAGATCGGGGACACGCTGGTGGCGACGGCGATCACCGGCGACCGCGCCTTCCGGTCGGCGCTCCTGGACTCGACCTCGATCGACCGGCTGAACCTCGGGCCGATACCGACGACGCGGATCAACTGGCTGCAGCCGCACGAGGGCAACATCCTGGATGTGCTCTACCGCGCCCGCGCTTTCCAGAGCGCCTGAGACCCGGGCGCCCGCGGGGCTCGCCGTCTCGGGCCTCGTGAAGGACTATCCGGGGCCGGGCGGGCTGCTCCGGGTGCTCGACGGCGTGGATCTGGATCTCGCTCCGGGCGAGGCGGCTTCGGTGATGGGGCCGTCGGGATGCGGCAAGAGCACGCTGCTCTTCGTGCTGGGGGCGATCGAGGCGCCGACCCGGGGAGAGGTCCGGCTCGACGGCGTGGATCCCCACGAGCTCGCGCTCGACGAGGCGGCGAGGTTCCGCCGCGACCGGGTGGGATTCGTCTTCCAGGACCACTGCCTGCTCCCCCAGTGCACCGCCCTCGAGAACATCCTCGCCCCGACCCTCCCGGATCCGCGTCCGGACGATCTCGACCGGGCGGCGGCGATGCTCGAACGGGTCGGCCTCGGCGGGCGCCGCGACCATCTCCCCGCCGAGCTCTCCGGGGGCGAGAAACAGCGGGTGGCCATCGCCCGGGCGCTCGCGCGCCGTCCCCGGTTGCTGCTCTGCGACGAACCGACCGGCAATCTCGACGGCGAGGCGGCCGCCCGGGTCGCGGAGCTGTTGTTCGGGGAGGTCGGGCGCCGGAAAGGGGAGCGCGACGCAGCGAGCATCGTCGTCCTGGTCACCCACGACCCCGAGCTCGCCGGCCGCTTCTCGAAGCGCTACCGCATGAACGCCGGACGCCTCGAGGGGGTGTGAGCATCCGGGCGCTTCCGGACGGAGCGGCCTCCCCCCGATGGACGGACTGACCCCTTCCGGACTCGCCTGGCGGGGACTCCGCCACTACCGGCGGGAGTACCTGCTCGTCGCCCTCGCCACCGCCGTTGCGGTCGCGGTGCTCACGGGGGCGCTCGTGGTCGGCGACTCGGTGCGGGGGAGCCTCGCCGCGCTCTTCACCGAGCGGCTCGGCGCCGCCGAGTTCGCGGTCCTCCCGACCCACCCCTTCTCCGACGATCCGCAAGCGGGGCTCGCCGCGCGGCTCTCCGGCTCTCCGGGCTTCTCCGGGCGGTTCGAACCGCCGGCGCCGATCTACCGCCTCCCCGGCACCGTCTTCCCGCCGGAGGGCGCGCCGGTCTCGGTGACCGTCTTCGGCGTGGACGAACGGTTCTTCCGTCTTCACGGGCTCCGGGGAGACATCGCGCCCGGCGGCGTCCGGATCAGCAGCTTCCTCGCCGGCTCCGGATTCGCGCCCGGCGGGGCGCTGATCCTCCGGGTGGCGGCGCCTCGGGGGATCGCCACCGCGTCGCTCTTCGGCGACAAGGACGACGCGGCGATCACGCTCCGCCGCTCCGTCGAGGCGTGGCCCGATCCCGCGCCGGGCCCGGGCTCCGGCGACTTCGCGCTCTTCCCGGGCCAGGGCGCGGTCCGCGCCGTCTTCCTCCCGCTCGACGATCTCCGGCGGGTGCTCGACCGATCGGGCGACCCGGCCCGCGCCAACGCGCTCCTGCTGCGTCGCCGGGAGGCGCGGGGGAAGCCGTCGCCCGCCGATGCCGACTTCGCCGCCGCCGCCCTCGAAGCGGTCGGCTCGCTCGACGACCGGGGGCTCGGGCTCCGCCCCGGCGCCGCCGGAGGACTCGTCCTCGAGAGCCGGAGCCTGGTGGTCCCGGATGCGGTGGTCGCGGGGGCGCTCGAAGTCGGCGGCGAGCTGGGGATCCCGGCCGGGCCGGTGCTCACCTGGCTCGCCACCACCGTCGCCTCCGGCGGGCGCGAGACCCCGTACTCGCTCGTCTCCGGCCTCCCCGAGACCCTCTTCCCGGAGTTCGCCGCGAGCGGCGACGCCCTCGTTCCGAGCCCCTGGCTCGCGGAGGATCTCGCTCTCGCGCCGGGGGATCCGGTCGAGCTCTCGTTCCTCCTCTGGGACGAGAACGGCCGCTTCCGCACCGCGTCGGCCTCGTTCACGGCGCGGGCGCCGGCGCCGCCGGGCGGCGGGTTCGGGGACCCCACGCTCGCGCCGGAGTATCCGGGGATGAGCGATTCGGAGCGGATGAGCGACTGGGATCCGCCGTTCCCGGTGGATCTGAGCCGGATCCGCGAGCAGGACGAACACTACTGGGAAGAACACCGGACGGTCCCGAAGGCGTTCCTCGGACTCGAGGCCGCCCGCCGCCTCTGGACGATGCGCGAGGGAAGCGCCACCTCGGTCCGCTTCGCCGCGGAGGACGGCGCCGCCCCGATCGCCGAGGCTCTCCGCCGCGCGCTTCCGGCGGCGAACTTCGGGCTGGTCCCGATCCCGGTGCGCGAACGGGGTCTCGTGGCGTCGCGTGGCGCCACCGACTTCGGCGCCTACTTCCTCTACTTCTCGTTCTTCCTGATCGTCTCCGCCTTCGTGCTGCTCGCTCTGCTCTACCGGCTCGGCGTCGAGCGGCGTGTCGGCGAGATCGGGCTCCTGCTCGCGAGCGGCTGGCCACCACGGGCGATCTTCCGGGGCCTGCTCCTCGAGATCGGCGGCGTCGCCCTCGCCGGCGCGGCGGGCGGGGCCGCCGCGGGCGTCCTCCACGCCTCGCTCATGCTCGGGCTCCTCTCCGGGCTCCTCCGGGGCGCGGTTTCGGGAACGCTCTCCGAAGCGGCGTCCGGGTCGCAGTCGGCGCTCGGCCTCTTCGTCAGCGCCGGTTCGATCACCGCGGGTCTCGCCGGCGGCCTGGCGATGGCGGCCTTCGCCGCCTTCTGGACCTCCCGCCGTCTCGTCCACCGGCCTCCGCGCGCGCTGCTCGCCGGGAGTCTCGCGGAAGAGAGCCTTCCAGGGCGCCGGGGGCTGGCTTCCCGGCGGGCCGCGGTCGCCCTCGGCCTCCTCGCGGCGGCGCTCCTCGCCCTGAGCGCGGCGGGCGCGATCCCCGCCGTCGGCGGGTTCTTCGGAGCCGGGGCGGCGCTTCTCGGGGCCGCTCTCTTCGCCACCTGGACCCGATTGTCCGGGCGGCGCGCCACCGGGACGCACCCGTTCGGGGGGCGCTACCGGACCGGTGCGCACCCTCCGAGGCTGCGGGCGCTCGCCTTTCGCGCCGCTGCCTTCCGGCCGGGGCGGAGCCTCGCGGCGATGGCGCTCGTCGCGTTCGCGGCCTTCACGCTGGTCGCGGTGGAGTCGTTCCGGAAGCCGGCCGGTTCGGGGCGGCTGCCGCCCGGCGCCGGCGGATTCGTCACGGTGACCGAGACCGTCTTCGGGGTTCCCTGGGATCCCGCGAGCCCGGAGGGCCGGGAGGAACTCGGCCTCCCGGAGGACCTCGACGGGTTCCGGGTCTGGCCGCTCCGCCTCGCCGGGGACGAGGACGCGAGCTGCCTGAACCTCTACCGGCCCGACCGGCCCCGCGTTCTCGGAATCCCCGAGGAGATGGCCCGCGAGAACCGCTTTCCCTTCGCCGCCCACCTGGGCGAAACCCCTCGGGAGCTGCGGAACCCCTGGCTCCTCCTCTCGCGTCCGCGCTCCCCGGAAGACCCGCTCCCGGTGATCGGGGACCAGAACTCGATGACCTATGTGATGCAGTGGCCGGTCGGGGAAGTGCGCGCCTTCCCCCTGGGACCCGGCGGCGCCGAGGTGGAGCTGCTCCTCGTGGGAACGCTCTGGGACAGCCTCTTCCAGGGCGAACTGGTGATGGCCGAGGCCGACCTCCTCGCCCATCTCTCGGGCGGCGACGGCTACCGGGTGTTCCTGACGGAGCCGGCAGCCGGGCTCCCGACCGGGCTCCCCGGCGATCCCTCGGAGGGGATCCCGGAGGGGCTCCCCGGCGGGCTCCCGGAGGGGCCCTCGGGCGGGCTCCCGGGCGGGTTCCCGGGCGGGCCCTCGGAGGGGTTCCCGGGCGGGCCCTCGGAGGGGCTTCCGGGCGGGTTCCCGGAGGGGCCCTCGGGCGGGTTCCCGGAGGGACTTCCGGGCGGGCCCTCGGAGGGGCTTCCGGGCGGGCCTTCGGACGGGCTCCCGGGCGGGCCCTCGGGCGGGCTTCCGGGCGGCCCTCCGGAAGCGGCGGCCCCCGAGTCTCCGGACGCCCGCGCAGCGCTCGTCCTCGCCGAGGCGCGGGCGGCGCGTCTGCTGGACCGGGCGCTCGCCGACCACGGCGCGGTCACGACCCCGACGCGGGTGCGGCTCGACGAGTTCCACCGCGTGGAGAACACCTACCTCTCGACCTTCCAGGCCCTCGGCGGGCTCGGACTCCTCCTCGGCACGGTCGGCCTCGGCGCGGTGCTCCTCCGAAACGCCGACGAGCGCCGCCGCGAATGGGCGCTCCTCGCGGCCTCGGGCTACCGCCCCCGCGACTTCACCGCGCTCGGCTTCTGGGAGAACGCGCTGCTGCTCGTCGCCGGGCTGGCCGCCGGAACCGGCGCGGCGCTCCTCGCGATCTTTCCCGCGCTCGGCCAGCGCGGTTTCGGGGCGAGCCTCGGCCTCCTCGCGCTGCTCCTCGCCGGAGTGCTCGGCCTCGGCCTCGCCGCGGGGTCGCTCGCGGCCCGCGCCGCGGCGAATCGGCCGATCCTCGCTTCGCTCCGCTCCGGCTGACAGCCGGTGGAGAAAGCGCCCCGCATGGGAATCCGTCCTCGAAGAGATGGGGAACCCCATCGTCCGGGCGGATGCGGGGCGCTCTCCCCACCGGATGGCGGCCCGAATCGCTTGCGCGATCCGTTCCGCCCTCTTTCGCGGGGAGGGGGGACCCTCCCCACACCCCTCCCCGGCGGCGCTACGCGCCGCGTCGGCGCGCGAGGGACTTTCTCCACAGCCGGCTGAGCGGCGCGTCGGGCCGATAGGATTTCCGGTCATGAAGCGCATCGTCCTGCTCGCGTCCACTCTCGGCTCGGGGTTCTGGTTCGTCGCCGGCGCCCCGCAAACCTCCTCCGCGCAGCGAGCGGAACCGGCCCGCGGTTTCCTCGCCGCCCGCTGGGAGGAGCAACACGCGCTCGAGGAGCGCTTCCGCGCGGTTCCCGACCCGGCCCGGCTCCGGGAGATGATGGAGGCCATGAGCGCCGCACCGCACATCGCCGGATTCGGCGAGGGCAGCCGGCGGGTGGCCGAGTACGCGCTCGAGCGCTTCCGCTCCTTCGGACTCGACGCCGAGATCGAGGTCACCGAGGCGCTGATGCCGCTGCCGCTCGAGCGGGAGGTGGAGATCCTGGGCCCCGAACCCCACACCCTGCGCCTCGCCGAGCCGGCCGTGCCCGAGGACGAGGACACCTGGGACGAGGGTCTCCTGCCGACCTACAACGCCTTCGCCGCCGACGGCGACGCGAGTGGCGAGGTGATCTATGTGAACTACGGCGTGCCCGCGGACTACGAGACGCTCGCCGGGCTGGGCCTCTCGGTCGAGGGCAAGATCGTCCTCGCCCGCTACGGGCGGAGCTGGCGGGGGATCAAGGCCAAGCTCGCCCAGGACCACGGAGCCGTCGGCGCCCTGATCTATTCCGACCCCGAGGACGACGGCTACTACCAGGGACTCACCTATCCCGAGGGCCCCTTCCGGCCGCAGTGGGGGGTCCAGCGGGGGTCGATCCTGGACATGCCGGTCCGTCCGGGCGACCCGCTGACCCCGGGCTTCGGCGCGACCGAGGACCGGGAAAAACTCACCCGCGAGGAGGCGGAAACGCTCGTCCGCATCCCCGTGCTCCCGATCTCCTGGGGCGACGCGCTGCCGATCCTGAGGCAGCTGCGGGGAACGGCCGCTCCGAACGACGACTGGAAGGGCGCCCTCCCGATCACCTACCACATCGGCCCCGGGCCGGCCACCGTCCGCATGCGAACCGTCTTCGACTGGCAGGTGCGTCCGGTGCACAACGTGATCGCCCGCATCGAGGGTTCGACCTGGCCCGACGAGTGGATCGTGCACGGCAACCACCACGACGGCTGGTGCGCGGGGGCGACGGATCCGATCAGCGGCGCGGTCGCCCTGCTGGAGACCGCGCGCGGCTTCGGCGAGTTGCTGCGCGCCGGAATCCGTCCCCGCCGGACGGTCGTCTTCGCGCTCTGGGACGCGGAGGAATGGGGTCTCCTCGGCTCCACCGAATGGGGCGAGACCCACCGCGCGGACCTCCGGGAGAAGGGCGTCGCCTACATCAACACCGACAGCACCGGGAAGGGCTGGCTGGGGATGGCGGGGAGCCACACGCTGCAGCGCTTCCTGAACGAGGTGGCGCGGGACATCGAGGATCCCGAGCGCGGGGTGAGCGTGTTCGAGGCGGCGCGCGCCCGCCGCCTCGAGACCGCGGGAGACGCCGAGGCGCGCCGGGAGATCGAGGCGAGCGACGATCTCCGGCTGGCCGCCCTCGGGTCGGGCTCCGACTACACCGTCTTCCTGGACCATCTGACCATGGCGTCGCTGAACCTCGGCTTCGGCGGAGACAGCCCCGGCGGCGCGTACCACTCGAACTACGACACCTTCCGCTGGTACCAGGAGTTCTCCGACGCCGAATTCGTCTTCGGGCGGGCGCTCTCGCAGCTGGTCGGCACCGCGATCCTGAGGCTCGCGAACGCCGAGGTCCTGCCGTTCGGCTTCACCGACCTCGCCCTGGCGATGCGGGACTATGTGGCCGGGATCCGGGAGACCCACGCGGCGATGCCCTCCCCCGAGGAGGTGGATTTCGAGGCGCTCGACGGGGCCCTCGACGCCCTCCACGAGGCGGGGCAGGGGTACGAGGCGGCGCTTGCCGGGCTCGCGAACGCCCGCGGCATCGAGAACGCCCGCGTCGCCGAGCTGAACCGCCTGCTCTTCACCTCGGAGCGCCGTCTCGGGCACGAGGAGGGGCTTCCGAACCGCGAGTGGTACCGCCACCAGGTGTATGCGCCCGGTTACTACACGGGCTACGGGGTGAAGACGATCCCGGGCGTCCGCGAGGGGATCGAGGAGGAAGAGTGGGATGCCGCCCGCCACTACATCCGGGTCGTGAGCGAAGCCCTCGCTTCCCTCACGGAACAGGTGCGCCGGGCCGAGGACGCCCTTTCCGCGCTGCGGTGAGTGGACAGGAGAAACCGGCCTGAACGGCGCCGGGAGTCGGATCCGGAACCCGGACCTCTCCCGGCGAGCGTCTCGACGCTCGACCAGATGCTCCGCTGGGGCATCGCCGTCGCGGTCGGTCTCCTCCTGCTCACCCCGCTCGTGGTGTCGACGAGCACCCTCTTCCCGTTCGTGGTCGGGAAGGCGGTCTGGTCCCGTTCGCTCATCGAGATCGCGTTCGCGTTCTGGGCGTGGCTCGCGCTCCGGGATCCGTCGGCCCGTCCGCCCCGGTCGCGGCTCCTGCTGCTCCTCGGCGCCGGGCTCGGCGTCGCCCTCCTCTCGGCCGCGTTCGGAGTCAGCTGGCAGCGGAGCGTGTGGTCCACCTACGAGCGGATGCAGGGGATCGTCGACCTCGCCCACTGGACGGCGCTCGCCGTGGTCGTCGGCTCCGTCTTCCGCACCGAGGGCGCCTGGCGACGGTTGCTGCAGGCCCAGGTGGGCGTGGGCGCCGTCGTCACCGCCATCGTCCTCGCGCGTTCCCTCGGGTGGGAGGTCCCGTTCTACGGCGAGCTCGCCGAGACCTACGCCCCCCGGCCCGGCGGGCCGTTCGGCAACCCGATCTACCTGAGCGCCTACCTGCTCTCGAACCTCACGCTCGCGGCCGGCTTCGCCGTGAGCGCGCTCGGAGGCGAACGGGAGCGGGCCCTGTCCCGCTGGCCGGGCGCGCTCGGTTGGGGCGCGGTCGCCGCCTTCCAGTTCGCGGCGTTTCTCCTCGCGGACTCGCTCGGCGGTCATGTGGGGCTGCTCACGAGCCTCGGTTTCCTCCTGCTCGCGCTCGTCTGGTGGTCGCGGGCCCGGATCCGCCTCGCCGCCGCCGGGCTCGCGCTCGCGCTCGGCGCGGGCGCGGTCTGGTTCGGGAGCCACACCCTCGACCCGGATCAGGGGGCGGCGGTTCCCGGCGAGATCGCGGTGACGGGGCGCATCGCCCGCCTCCAGTTCCAGGAACCGAGCGTGCAGGAGCGGCTAGGCGCCTGGCGGGCCGGGCTTCGGGGTTTCCGGGAGCGGCCGGTCCTCGGCTTCGGTCCCGACAACTTCGATGTGGTCTTCGCCCGCTTCGCTTCGGGTTATGCGCTCGCGGCGCCGTTCCACGACCGGGCCCACAGCAAGCTCGTCGGCGTGGCCGCGACCACCGGGACGCTCGGGCTCCTGGCCTACCTGTCGCTCTGGCTCTGGGTGTTCGTCCTCGCGTGGCGCAGCGCCGCGCGCGAGGCCTTCCGAGGCCGGGTGCTCACGGTGTTCGTCGGCGCCGCGCTCGCCGGCGCCTTCGTGCAGAGCCAGGTCCTCTTCGATCAGACGACGAGCCAGCTGCAGTGCTTCGTGCTGTTCGGCTTTCTCGTCCATCGCGAGCGATCGCTCGTCGCTTCGGGGCGACCGCTCGGCTCCCTCGCGGCGGCCCTCCGCCGGCGCGCGGTGAGGATTGCGCTCGCCGCCGGGATCGGCTCCGCCCTGGCGCTCGGGCTGCTCGCCAACCGCGCGATCTGGAACGCCGCGGGAGCGATTCCGAATGGCGCCGCGAACGGACCGCAGTGGGCTTCGTTCGCCGCCGGCATCGCCGCGTTCGAGCCGCTCGCCAACACCTATCGGTGGTCCGTCTTCGACGCCCTCGGGAGCCAGTGGCCGATGGTCCTCCAGGTCGAGGGTCCGAGGGTCGGGACCCTGCTCGCGTGGGCGGACCGCGAGGCCGAGGCCGCCCTCCGGTCCGAACCGGAGAACTGGCGGCTCGCGCAGGCGGCGGCGCTCATGTACCGGGCGGCCGCGGTGACTCACCCGGCCTACGCCGAGAAGGCGCGCCACTCCTGGGAGCGGACCAGGGATCTCGCCCCCGAACGACCCGTGATCCCGGTCGAGATCGGCACTCCCCGGCCCCTCGCGCCACGCCCGCTCGCAGACGGCCGACACGAACTCCGCTGGCGGCCGACGCCCGATGCCGGCTACCACGAGATCCGGGAGTTCTACCCGGACGGACGCCGCCGCTCGATCCACTACGCCTACGACGCCGAACAGAGCACCTTCACCCCGCCCCCACCGAGCTGGAGCGGCCCGTTCCGCCACGAGTTGCGCGCCTGCCGCGACGGCGACTGCACCGCCTGGGTCGCGTGGCCGGGTCTCCCCGGCGAGCCGCCCACCCGGTAACCGCCGGAGCGCGACCGGCGATCAACTTCGCCTTCGATGTCCGGTCGGCGTCGCTCCCGCGTCGCGGCAGCACCCTCGGGAATCCCGCGGCAGTCCGGTCGCTTCGGCTTCGGGTCCGGCGGCCTCGTTCCGGCGTCCGCCGGAAGGCGACCGTACCGGCCGGGTCGGGTGGGTGGATCTTCCCGGGCGCGATCCGCCGCCGTGACCTCGTAAGCGCGAACCGGAGCCCGTTCTGGTCCGCGACCCCGGTTCGGGCATCGTCCTCCATCCTGACTTTGTCGGTTTCGAGACAAAAGTCATTGATTCCAGGGGACTTGTGGAT
>CAYGAO010000046.1:0-15255 GCA_964347715.1 uncultured Acidobacteriota bacterium | reverse complement strand
GGCTGCGGCCGTACAACTCGTACCGGTATCGGTTGCGCGCGGTGCGGGGGTCGAGAACCTCGGAGTGGACCGATGTACTGGGTGCGTGGACGAGCGCGACGGTGGCCGCGCCGGGGCGCCTCGTTGCGAAGACGTTGTCCGCGACGGTGGTGGCGCTCCGCTGGGAGAAGGTTCCGGGAGGGAACATCAGCTACCGGATCCGGCGGCGGGAGCGGGGGACCGGGGCCTGGTCGGACGCCTACTCGGGCAGCGGCACGGGCGCCCGCGACGCGGGTCTGGAGCCGCTGACGGCCTACGAATATCGGGGCCGGACGATCTACCGGCTGTCGGGGCAGGTCTACCGTTCGGATTGGACGAAGCTGGTGTATGCGACCACGGCGGCGCGGGCGACGGCGGCGGTCAAAGGGAGCGCGGTGGCGGAAGCGGTGGAGTAACGAGGTGCGGCCCGGCGGAGACCGCGATGGACGAGGGTGGACACGCTGGCGGCGCCGGCGCTCACCGATTCGGAGGTGGTGGCGGGGAGGGAATACGAGTATCAGGCGCGGGCGTTCGTGCGGAATGGGCTGGGACGAACGCCGCCCACGGAGTGGAGCGATTCGGTGGTGGCGGAGCCGGGGGGCTGATTGCCCCACGCCCCCCGGCGTGACCCGCGCCCGGACCGGGTTCCGCGGGGGCCTCAGGCGGGGACCGTGGCGAGGGCCTCGGCGAAGGCGCCGAGCGCGTCATCGAGGTCCGCGTCCGAGATGCCGAGGTGGGGGATGACGCGCATCGCGTCCTTCGAGCCCGGAAGCACCGCGACGCCCCGGTCGAGGAGCCCCTCGGCGAGCCGGAACGCGTCCACCCCCGAGGTGCGGAAACGGACGATGTTCGTCTCCACTCCGGCGGGGTCGATCTCGATTCCGGGGAGCGCGGCGAGCCCCTCGGCGAGCCGCTTCGCCCGGCGGTGGTCTTCGGCGAGGCGGGCGCGGTGGTGTTGGAGCGCGTGGAGGGCGCCCGCGGCGACGATCCCGGCCTGGCGGAAGCCGCCGCCGAAGAGCTGGCGGAACCGGCGGGCGCGCCGGATCAGCGGCCCGCTCCCCGCGAGGCACGAGCCCATCGGGGCTCCGAGCCCCTTCGAGAAACAGACGCTCACGGTGTCGAACCCGTCGGCGTAGCGGCTCTCCGGGATCCCGGTGGCCGCCGTGGCGTGCCAGAGCCGGGCGCCGTCGAGATGCGTCGCGAGGCCGAGTTCCCGGGCGGCGTCGGCGGCTTCGAGAAGCGACTCGAGCGGCCAGACCGCGCCGCCGGCGTGGTTGTGGGTGTTCTCGGCGGCAAGCAGTCGGGGCGTCGGATGGCAGGCCTCCGGAACCATCGGGTGGGGCGTCCGCACCGCTCGGCGCACCTGGTCGGCGGTGAAGACCCCGCGCCTCCCGGGCAGCCCCACCACGGTGACGCCCGAGAGCGCCGCCGGAGCGCCGGCCTCGACGAGGTAGGCGTGGGCGTGGCTCTCCGCGAGCATCAGGTCGCCGGGCTCGGTGTGGCAGCGGATCGCGATCTGGTTGCTCATCGTCCCGGTAGGCGTGAAGACCGCGGTCTCCTTGCCGAGCACCCCGGCAGTTCGCTCCTCGAGGCGCCGCACCGTGGGGTCGTCGCCGTACACGTCGTCGCCGACTTCGGCTTCCGCCATCGCCGCGCGCATCTCGGGCGTCGGGAGCGAGACGGTGTCGCTGCGGAGATCGATCCTCACCGGGCGTCCGGCGGCGGTCGGGGGCATGTTCGCCCGACTCAGCGGGTGATCCGGCGCAGGGGAGCGAGGCGGCGGCGCACCTCGCTGTCGCGCCCGGACGCCTCGACGAGACCCCAGAGGCCGTCCAGGAGCTCGTGGTCGGCGAATCCCGGCGGGGAGCCGCCGCTCGCGGGGGTCGAGAGCCCGAGTGTTTCCCGGCAGGCGTCCACCGCGCCGGCGAGCTCCGCGTCGAACACGCGGAGCGCCCGGTCGTCCGGGTCGGGACCCGGGTCGGGCAGCGCGCCGCAGCCGGCCTCGGCGACCAGGATCCGCAGCTGCAGCACATCGCTCCCGGAGAACAGGGTGAGCGTCCGGTAGCCGAGTTTCTGGCTGACCGCGTCGTGGACGCGACGGAGCTCGGCGACCGGCGTCTCGTGTTCGCAGACCTGGAGGTTCGTCGAGATCCGGTCCGGGCGGCGCGAGCCTCCCTCGCGCGGGTCGGCGACCACCACCGCGGCCGACTGGCGCCGACCCCGGCGAGCATCGCCCCCGGCCGCCTGTCCGGCTTCGAGCGCCGAGACGAGCCGGTCGGCGAGCGAGAGCCCCGTCCCGCGCGAACCCTCGAAGTCGAGCGCCACCGCGTCGAGCACCCCGGGCCCCACGAGCAGGTTCCCCTGGACGGCGTAGTCCGGCCCCGCCCGGTGCCCCGACCAGGCGCTCGTCTCCGCTCCGGTGTGCTGCGCCACTCCCCCGCCGACGGCGACGACCCCGATCTGCCGGTAGTCGGCGCTCTCGTCCTGACCGAGCCGCTCGGCGAGCGCATCCTCCGGCGTCCTCCCCGCCGCGAGCAGGTCGAGCAGCTCGTCGCCGTAGTCGGTCCGCGTGCGCGCCTGGGTGGCGACCGCTCCGACCCCGGCGCGGACCCAGGGCACCCCGTTCCCGACGCACGGGTTCCGGGTGGTCACGGCGACCCCGGACTCCCGGGTCTCGGGATCCACCGCCGCGATCGAGAAGGTGTGGAAGACGGTCTCCGGCGACGGGCGCGATCCCGGCCACGGGGTTCCGGCGAGCGCGAGGGCGAAACCGATGCGGAGCACGAGGACGATCGTACCCGAGGGGCCTCGGTCCGTGCCCGGCCTACTCGAAGAGAAATCGGAGCGAGGCGGTGAACTCGATCAGAACCCCCCGCGATGTCCACGGATCCATCTCTCGGCCGCCCACCACGGCGACCAGAACGGCGAGTTGCACGAGGAACGAGATGATCAGGATCCCGCGAAGCCAGTCGGACCACTTCTCCTTCTGCCGGGCATGATCCCGGAGCCCGGCGAAGCGGGACTCATCCGCTCCGGCGCGGTCCTTCCCCTTGTCGGAAGCGACCGGCTTCAACCCGTCGAAGACTGCCTGGTCCGAGACCCCCGGGGGCGGCGCGGTGGGGGGTTCACCGTCGGACATCCCGGATCCGGTACTCCATCATCGTCCTGGAGACCCGGAAGATGTCCGCGATCTCGGAGACCGGCGCCGCGCCGACGACCTGCCGCAGGAGGCGGGAGGGAACGAGGAGATTCGCGGCGAAGGCGTTCGCCTCCTGTTCGAGTGGTCCTTGGCCGTCCGTGTGCTGGAAGCGGGGGAGATACCGGTATTGCTCGGGATCCTTCTCGTAGATCTGCCGGTGCAGCATCCAGTGGCCGAGCTCGTGAGCGGTGGTGAACCTCCGGCGGGTGGGGATGTCGGCGAAGTTCACGAAGATCTTCGCCCTCCGGAATCACAGATGCCGGCGACCCGGTCCCGGTTTCTGCCGAAGTCCGCGAGGACCACCTCGACACCGTTCCGTTCGGCGATCTCCTCGACCGGGATCGGCGCGACGCTGTAGATGTCCGAGAGCGCGTCGGCCGTTTCCGTCACCCGGTTCCATCGGGCCCGCGCGGGAACTTCGCTGGCGGCAGCCTCTTTCACGGCCCGAATCCTGAACCCGGAGCACGCGCGGGTCAAAGCCGAATCCGGTCGGGAGGCCCGGCGTCCGGGCGGGGGCGCTCGCGCGATCCGGGGCGCGTTCCCGGCGCCCCAGCCGGGCGGTTCCGCGCGGCCGGGCGGTTCCGCGGCCGGGCGATTCAGTGGCGGGGCGATTCCGCGTCAGCGCGATTCCGCGGCCGGACGGTTCGGCAGTCTGCCGCCGGGCGGTTCGGCGGCCGGGCGGTTCCGCGGGCGGGCGGTTCAGCGCTGGGCGGTTCAGCGCTGGGGCGGTGCGGGGGTGGCGGCGAAGAACCGGCGCAGCCGGCGTTCGTCCGGCGGGCGGGTGAGGCGCGAGACCACGATGAGCGCGAGCGCCGAGGCGAGCACGATCGCGGCCGCCGGCTCGACCCCGCTGTCCGCGATCGTCCAGCCCGGGGCGCCTTCGGCGGAGACGAAGAACCAGACCCAGAGCCCGAGTCCGGCGAGGATCGCCGCCGCCGCGCCCCCTGCCGTGCTCCGCTTCCAGTAGAGCGCGCCGACGAGCACCGGGAAGAAGGTGCTGAAGCCGGAGAGCGCCCAGACCCCGAGGCTGAAGACCGTCTGGGTCGAAACGAGGCTCAGGAGGAAGACCACGAGGAGGAAGAGCGCGACGAAGACCCGCCCGAGGAGCGCGTCGCGCCCGGCGACGAGGCGCGCGAGGCGGGGGATCCGGGTGGCGGCGTCGCGGGTCAGCATCGTCCCGACGGAGAGCGTCTGCGAATCGAGCGAGGACATGATCGCGGCGAACACCCCGGCCGCGAGGCAACCGGCGAGCAGGTCGCCGGCGTGGTTCCGGATCAGCAGGATGATGATCGGCCCCGCCGCATCGAGGGGCGCCTCGAGCCGGCCGAGGGCCCCGAGCACGACGCACGGGAACCAGACGAGGGCGATGCACGCGGGATAGGCGAGGATCGGGAGCCGGAAGGCCTCGGCGCCGCGCGCCGACATCCAGTGGCTGAAGATGTGCGGAAAGCACGAGGTCGAGAGCGGCACGAAGAGGTAGGTAGCGATCTGGATCCAGTCGCGGGGGGTCGCGGCGAGTTCGAGCAGCTCCGGAGACTCCTCCCCGAGCCGGACCATCGCGCTTCCGAAACCGCCCATGCCGGAAGTGATCACGAGGAACGCGAGCGCGCTCACCCCCACGAACACGAGCGTCTGGAAGGTGTTCACGATCGCCGTGCTCCGCATCCCGCCGAGGACGACATAGGCGAGCACCACGCCGCACATCACGAGGCTCCCGGCCCACGGCGGGACCGCCGCCTCGGACGCCGCGATCGCGGCCAGCGCGTCCCCGCCGCCCTTTACCCCGATCAGGACATAGGGGACGAGCCAGAGAAGCGAGGCGCCGAGCACCAGGAGGCCGAGTCCCGGGGACCCGTAGCGGCGCCCGAAGAACTCGGCCTGCGTCGCGAACTGGTGGCGCTTGCCGAGCCGCCAGAGCGGCACCCCGATGACGAGGAAGGTGAGCGGGATCACGATCGCCGAGTTCGTCGCCATGAGCGCGAACACCCGCACACCCTGCCGGTGCGCCTCGCCGGACGCCCCGAGGATCGTGAACGCGGTCATGTTCGTGCCGAAGAGCGTCATCAGCAGCACGAACGGCCCGATCGAGCGGCCCGCGAGGAAGTAGCCCTCGCCTCCCCGGTCGGCCGTCCGGGCCCCGCGGAGCCGGGCGACGAACCCGATCCCGATCACCGCCGCCAGGTAGAGGCCGACGACCGCGAGCGTCATGCGGAGGAGGGGCGGCCCCCCGACAGGCGCGCGCTCACCGCGAGGGAAAGGCTGATGGTCGAGGCGACCACCACCAGCAGCTCGGTCGCGAGCCCGAACGGCACTCCGAGGACCAGCGGTTCGGCCGGCGCGAGCGCCGAGGCGAAGCGGAGCGCCACGAGCAGCGCCGGCGCGACCCAGAGCCGCCGGGCGCGGTTCCCGCCGGCGGAGGCCACCCTAGCGGGTCTCGATGGTATGTGTCGGTTCGAAGTGGAAGCGCAGCCCGACGAACCCGGTGAAGTTGTCCTGGATCCCGGTGAGATGCCGCGCGAACGCCCGCACCTCGAAGAGCAGCTGGGCCTGGCCCGCCCCGGTGTGGGCGGGGAGGTTCACCCCGGCGGTCCCGAAGAACGCGGCGTCGAGGAGATCCGCATCGCCGATCCCCCAGAGCCCGGCCCCGGCGCCGAAGAACCCGGCGGGGGCCTCCCGGGTGAGCGCGAGGTCGAGCGAGATGCCGAGGTTGTCGTCGTGGGCGATCCCGCCGCCGGCCCGGACCGAGAGGGCGGTCGTCCGCTCGGCCCCCGGGTCCCGGGCGATCATGAGCCCGAGCCCGGCGCCCGCGAGCGCGGCGGAGCGCGGCGTGTCCGGAAGGTCCGCGCGGCCGGTCCGGTAAACGCCGCCGACGAGGTCGCCGGTGATCCAGGCGCGCGGGTAATGCGCGGCGACGCCGAGCCCCGAGGTCTCGCAGGTCCCGGCGATTCCGCGGTCGTCCACGACCTCGAGGCGCGCCTCGTAGTCGCCGGCGCCGGGGAGGACGAAGCGGCGCTCGCAGGACTCCGTCGCGTCGAGCGTCGAGATCTCCTTCCCGTCGCGGGAGACGCGCGCGTAGCGGGTGGCGATCTGGCCGACCCGGGAGGTCGCCTCGCAGGTGTCCACCACGATCTCGGCGTCGAGATAGTGGGTGCGCGTCTCGGGGGCCCGGATCGAGACCGAGCAGGTCGGAGCGTCGGCCCGGAGCGAGACCGAACCGCTCGCCGAGAGCGGGCCTCCGGGTCCGCTTACCGTCGCTTCGGCGCGCCAGTCTCCCGCCTCCCCGAGCACCCCGGTCCAGGTGTGGCGGTGGGCCTCCCGGCGCATCGGGAGCGTCTCGGTCCGGCCAGACGGGGCGGTCAGGCGCACGGTCAGCGCGGCTCCGTCGGCGAGCCGGGCATCCACGGTGATCCGGCCCGAGGAGAACGCGTGATCGCCCGAAGCCTCGAAGCGAAGGACCGGCGGATCGGGCGGGGTCTCGCCCCGGGCGGCGACGGGCGCGAGCGCCACCGCCACCAGGAAGACGCAGGGACGTGGGAAGAACGAGGTCACGGTTCCGGGTCTCCTCGACGCAAGAACCCGCTTCCGGGGGGAAGCGGGCGAGCCGGAGTATAAGGCCGCGAGTACACTCTCCGATCGGTTTGCCGACGGAACCGGAACTCCACCCCGCGAGCGGCGGGCTGCGGCTTCTCCTGGAGGACGGCGCCGGCTTCGCAGGTCGCTCCTTCGGCGCCGACCCGGGGACCGGCGTCGCCGGCGAGGTCGTCTTCAACACCGGGATGTCCGGCTATGTGGAGACGCTCACCGACCCTTCCTACCGGGGACAGATCCTCGTCCTGACCTACCCGCTCATCGGGAACTACGGGGTTCCGCCGGAGCGGGCGCCGGACTCGATCGCCGGACCGTTCGAGTCCGGCCGGATCCAGGTGGTGGCGCTGGTCGTCCAGCGGCACGAGCCGCACTACAGCCACCATCGCGCCTCGCGCTCGCTCTCCGACTGGCTCCGGGCCGAGGGGGTTCCGGCGGTGGAGGGCGTGGACACCCGGGCGCTGACGATACGGCTTCGGGAAGCGGGAACGATGAGTGGCGTCCTGTTCCCCGGAACGCTCGACCCGGAGGCGGCGCGGGCGGGCGCGGCGGGCGTCGGGATGCGCCGCGAGGTGTTCGAACAGGTGGCGCCGGACCACCCGAAGCGTTACGGCGAGGGAGACGGCCCCGAGGTGCTCCTCCTCGATGTGGGGGCGAAGGACAACCTGGTCCGTTCGCTCCTCGACCGGGGAGCGCGCGTCCACCGCGTCTCGGGCCTCGAGCCGTTCGCCGGGGCGGCGCGGTCCGCCAGCGGAATCCTGATCGGGAACGGTCCGGGGGACCCCGGGGACCTCGACGGGCTCGCCCGCGAGCTGCGCTCGGTCATGGAGTGGTTCGAGGGGCCGATCTTCGGCGTCTGCCTCGGGAACCAGCTCCTCGCGCGCGCCGCCGGTGCGCGCACCTTCAAGCTCCCCTACGGGCACCGCAGCGTGAACCAGCCGGTGCGCGATCTGGTGAGCGGGCGCTCTTTCATCACCAGCCAGAACCACGGCTACGCCGTGGACGAAGACAGCCTGCCCGACGGGTGGGAGCCTTGGTTCCGGAACCTGAACGACGGGACCAACGAGGGGATCCGGGCCGTCGGGCGCCCGTTCCGGAGCATCCAATTCCACCCCGAGGCCCACCCCGGGCCCGAGGACACCGCCGGGCTCTTCGACGACTTCCTCGCCGGGTGCAGGCAACGGTGAAACCGGACCGGCGCCAGCCCCGGTCGGTGCTGGTCCTCGGTTCGGGGGCGCTCCAGATCGGGCAGGCGGGGGAGTTCGACTACTCGGGGTCGCAGGCGATCAAGGCCTACGGCGAGGAGGGGGTGCGCACCGTCCTCGTGAACCCGAACATCGCGACGATCCAGACGAGCGAGGGGATGGCCGACCGGCTCTACCTGAACGCGGTGACCCCGGAACTCGTCCGCCGGATCGCCGAGGAGGAGGCGGTCGAGGCGGTCGCGCTCTCCTTCGGCGGCCAGACGGCGCTGAACTGCGGCCTCGCGCTCGAGGAGTGGTTTCGGAGCCGGGGCATCCGGGTGCTCGGGACCCCGGTGAAGAGCATCCGGGACAGCGAGGACCGCGGGCGGTTCAACGCCCGCCTCGACGAGATCGGGGTCCGGACCGCCCGGAGCGCGGCCTGCCACAGCCGGGAGGAGGCGCTCGCCGCCGCAGCGGAGATCGGCCTGCCGGCGATGCTCCGCGTCGGGTTCGCGCTCGGCGGCAAGGGCAGCGCGATCGTCGAGACGCCGGCGGAACTCGAGGCGGCGCTCACGAACATCTTCGGCGCGCACGACCACGAGGGCGCCCAGGTGCTCGTCGAGGAATCGCTCCGGGGCTGGAAGGAGATCGAGTACGAGGTCGTCCGCGACCGCGAGGACAACTGCATCACCGTCTGCAACATGGAGAACCTGGATCCGATGGGGATCCACACCGGGGAGTCCATCGTGGTGGCCCCCTCGCAGACGCTGGACGACGAGGAGTACCAGCTCCTCCGCACCGTCTCGATCCGCACGATCCGGCACCTCGGGATCGTGGGCGAGTGCAATGTGCAGTTCGCGCTGGACCCGAACGGCGCCGACTACCGCGTGATCGAGGTGAACGCCCGCCTGTCGCGCTCCTCGGCGCTGGCGAGCAAGGCGACCGGGTATCCGCTCGCCTGGGTCGCGGCGAAACTCGGCCTCGGGTTCACGCTCCCCGACCTCAAGAACGCGATCACCGGGGTCACGAAGGCGTTCTTCGAGCCGGCCCTCGACTACCTGGTGCTGAAGGCGCCGCGCTGGGATCTCGGGAAGTTCCAGGAGGCCGGAACGCGGATCGGGAGCGAGATGAAGAGCGTCGGCGAGGTGATGGCGATCGGGCGCACGCTCCCCGAGGTGCTCCAGAAGGCGCTCCGGATGCTCGACATCGGGATCCGCGGCCTCGACTCGCGGGCCTTCGCCTTCGCGGACCTCGACGACGAGCTCGAGCACGCGACTCCCCGCCGCGTCTTCGCGATCGCCGCGACGCTGCGGAGAGCGCTCGACGAGGGGCGGCTCGCCGACGAGATCGAGCGGGTGCGCCGGCTGACCCGGATCGATCCGTGGTTCCTCTCCGGGATCGCCGAGGCGATCGGCGGCGAAGCCGAGATCGAGAGCAGCGGCTGGCCGCTCCCCGAAGCGACGCTCGTCCGGGCGAAGAGGCTCGGGTTCTCCGACGAGGCGATCGAGGCGCTCGCCGGGGCGGAGCGGGGCGAGGCGCGGAAGGCTCGCGCGGCGGCCGGCATCGGGTCGAACCTGGCCCGGATCGACACCCTCGCGGCGGAGTTCCCCGCCGAGACGAACTACCTCTACTCGACCTGGCACGCGAGCGGTGACGAGGGGGTCGGCGCGCCCGCCGGGGGCCGGCGCCGGATCCTCGTGATCGGTTCGGGCGTCTATCGGATCGGGTCCTCGGTGGAGTTCGACTGGTGCTGCGTGAATGCGGTCCGGACCGCCGCCGAGCTCGGTTGCGAGACGCTGATGCTGAACTACAACCCGGAGACGGTGAGCACGGATTACGACATCTGCGACAAGCTCGTCTTCGACGAGGTCAGCGTCGAGTCGGTCCTCGACCTCGTGGAGAAGGAGAAGCCCGACGGGGTCGTGGTCAGCATGGGCGGGCAGATCCCGAACCGGCTGGCGATGCGGCTCCACGACGCCGGCGTCCCGATCCTCGGGACCCGGGCGAGCGACATCGACCGGGCCGAGGACCGGGAGAAGTTCAGCGCGCTCCTCGACCGGATCGGGGTGGATCAGCCGAAGTGGGCGCAGGTGACGGACGCCTCGGACGCCGAGCGCATCGTGGAGGACCTCGGGGGATTCCCGGTGCTCGTCCGCCCGAGCTATGTGCTGAGCGGCGCCGCGATGTCGGTCGCCCACGAGCACCACGAGCTGGCCCGGATCCTGAAGAAGGCGAAGGCGATCTCGCCCGAGTACCCGGTCGTCATCTCGCGCTTCGAGGAGGACGCGCGGGAGATCGAGATCGACCTCGTCGCGCGGGACGGCGAGGTCGTGCTCTGGGCGGTGAGCGAACATGTGGAGGACGCGGGGGTCCACAGCGGCGATGCGACGCTCGTCCTGCCGCCGGTGGACATGACGATCCCGACGCTCGGGCAGGTCCACCGGATCGCGAAGCGGATCGCCGGGAGCCTGCGGGTGACCGGACCTTGCAACATCCAGATGCTGCACCGCGACGGCGTCGTCAAGGTGATCGAGTGCAACCTCCGCGCATCGCGGAGCCTGCCGTTCGTGTCCAAGGTGACCGGGCGCGACTACGCCCGCGCCGCGACGCGGATCATGCTGGGCGCCGAGCCCGGCATGGAGCGCCGCCCGCTCTACGAGCTCGAACATGTGGGCGTCAAGGTGCCGCAGTTCTCGTTCTCGCGCCTCGGGGGCGCCGACCCGCTCCTCGGCGTCGAGATGGCGAGCACCGGGGAGGTGGGGTGCCTCGGGGACTCGTTCCACGAGGCGCTCCTCCACGGCCTGCTCGCGACCGGCTTCCGGCGGCCCCGGAAGGGGGTCCTGCTGTCGCTCGGCCCGCCGCGCTGGAAGCACCGCTTCAAGCGCACCGCGCGGGCGATGGTCGAAGACCTCGGGCTGCGGATCTATGCGACCGCGGGAACGAGGCAGGTGCTTCGGGAATACGGGATCGAGAGCACGGAAGTGGCGCGGGGGCTCCCCGAGCAGCGGTCGCCCGGAGAGGGTTTCCGGGCGCCGGGGCCGATCAGCGCGCTCGACCTGATCGATCGCGGCGATGTGGATCTGGTGGTGAACGTGCCGGTGGCCTACGACCCCGAGGGGCGTCCCGACGGCTACCTGGTGCGGCGCCGCGCGGTGGATCGGGGAGTGCCGCTGATCACCGACCCCTCGCTCGCCCGGCATGTGGTGACCGCGCTCGTGAACCACGGCGAGGGGGAGCTCCGCCCGCGGGCGTGGAACGACTTCCTCGGAACCGGACCGGATCCGCGAGCGGACCGAGCGGACGAGCCCGGCGACGGGCGCCGGGGAGGATGACGGCTCCAGCGGGGCGATTCTTGCCGTAGCAGAGGCATCGGGGCGCCGGCGCCGGAAGTAGCGCGGCCCGGAGACGGAGCTCGCCGGAGCCCGAACGCGGGCTCGTCCGGGGCCGGAGGCGTCGGGCCGGGAGTCGTCGGTGCCGGGAAACCGTCGGTGCCGGCAAGCCGTCGGTGCCGGCAAGCCGTCGGGATCGGGTAGCCGTCGGGACCGGGTAGCCGTCGGGACCGGAGAGTCGTCGGAGCCGGCAAGCCGTCGGTGCCGGGCGGCGTCGGAGCCGGGGGGCCGGCTTCGCCACTCTCGGGTCCCGGACGCCACCCCGACGAGAGCCTCGGCGAAGTTCTGCGCCTGACCTTCCCGTCGCCTCCCGCTCGTCAACCGCGCCGCGCGGGGATCGTGGACCTGCTCCCGGTCGAACCGAGCCGCTCCAGCTCGCGAACGAACCGCGTCTCGCCCGGCAGGAACCCGATCGCTCTCCGGTACGCCGCCTCGACTTCCCGAACCGGCGCCCCCAGCCAGTCGAGCGCGCGCGCCAGGTCGCGCCACGCCCAGCCGTGGCGGGCCGGCGGCGCGTCCAGCTGGACGACCCGTTCGAGGAGGCCCCGGGCTTCGGTGAGCAGCCGCCGATTCGAGTCCCGCTGGCGCCGTCGGTGGGCGTCGCCCGCCAACCGCATCTTCGTCCGGGCGAACTCGTGGAGTCCGCGAGCATCCCGGAAGAGCGCATCTCCGGCGCGTTCGAACGATCGGTGGGCGGCGCGGAAGTCGCCCAGCCGCCTTGCCAGGATGGCCGCGTCGGTGGCGTCTCGTCCAGCCACGCCGGGGCGACGGCGCTCGAGCAGGTCCTTCGCCCTTCGCTCGTCGCCGGCCTCGAGCAGGACCTCGGCGAGGGTGTTCGCCAGGTGCGAGACGGCGCTCGCGGCTCCCCGGGCCTCGAATGTCCCGAAGACTTCCTCGGCGCGCCCGATCCTCCCCCGGTCCCCGCAGGAGCGGATCAGCTCCCGCGCGAGGATCGCCGAGCCGGGGCTCGACTCCCAGGCCGTCTCGAGGCGTCGCAGCGCTTCCTCGTCTTCACCGAGGGCCCGGAGGTGCGCCGCGTCGCGCAGGGCGGACAGGGCCCCATACTCCGGATGCGCCGGCAGAATGGCCCGGAAATACGTTCGCTGCTCGTCGAAATCGAAGCGGGGCGCCGGAGATCCGTTCTCCTCCATGGCCCGAAAGACCCTCGGCAGCCCGGAGAGCCTCCCCTCGGCGAGTCCGAGCTCCTTCAGGAACTCCCCGATGCGCCGGTTGCGGGCCGGCGCGGCCGGGACCTCGGCGTTCGCCGCCAGGTGGTGGCGTTCGATACCGGGCACCGGCCCCGGATAGCTGACGACCTCGATCCGGCCGGGATACAGACAGACCTTCGTCGGTTCGGGTTGATCCAGATCGTAGCCCCGGTGGTACATCGCGTTCACGAGCGTCTCCCGCAGGGCGGGCAGCGGATAGCCGACGAAGCCGCGGACCCGACTCCGGTCTCGCTGCTTTCGGAGATGCGACGCCGAGAGGTTCTCGAGGTGATGCAGACAGTCGCGAACCTGATCCGCGAGCCCTCCTCCGAAGACCCGTTCCTCCTGCACCTCCCCGGCGCGATCGGCGGCGAACTGCACGACCTCGATCCGCGCCCCGCGAAACCATTCCGTCGGCTCGCCGGAGAAGAACAGGAGACCGACGTTCCGGGGCGCCTCGTGATCGTTGACCCTCGAGGTGATCCGCAGCCGGCGGTACAGGTTTCTGGCGTCCGGTTCGGCGATCAGCCCGCTTCTGACATCGCGCAGGTATTCGCGGACCCTGACCTCGCGAAGGTCCTCGACGCGGGCGGCGGAGGCCCGGCGGTCGTCCCAGGGGACGCGCGCCGTCTGCCGGATGAGCCCCGGGAGCAGGCCGCCGCGCGTCTCGGCATCCACGGTCTCGGCCCCGATCCGCACCCAGTACCGGCCCCGGCCCCGGTCCGCGGGGGCGCGGTGGGGCCGCATCTCGCTGG
Source organism: uncultured Acidobacteriota bacterium (assembly GCA_964347715.1). Lineage (GTDB taxonomy): Bacteria > Acidobacteriota > Vicinamibacteria > Marinacidobacterales > Marinacidobacteraceae > CAYGAO01. The sequence goes on along the minus strand of CAYGAO010000046.1, from coordinate 1,917 downwards.
CCGGCGCCCAGACGACCAGGATGAGCCGGCCGGCGACCGTCTCCGGCGAAAGGATCGGAGGATACGGAGGGTCGAGGCGGTTGCATTGGCCGCGGATCCACTTCTGCGCCGCCTCGACATCTGCGGCGGAGCAGCCCACCGGAGGCAGAACCGCGCGCCCGTCCCGTTCTTCGACCCCGATGACGAGGTAACCGCCGTTCAGGTTGTGGTAGTCGTTCGCGAAGGCGCAGATCGTCCGGAGCACCTGGGGGCCCACCGGATCCCGATTCCACGACGCCTCGAACTCCACGCGCTCCGACTCCACCGATCGGCCGCGCAGGAGCGCTTCGAGGTCGATCGGGAGGATCAGGCTCATCGCGTCGGGTATTGTCGCCGGTGACCGGACGACCGATCCTCCGCGCGCCGCTCGCGCCCGCCAGGATCGGGAGTCCCGACGGGAGGATCCGCACCATCTGCCACGCTCTCGGCTGCTTCGCGCTGGCCCCGGCCCTCGTCGTGGCCGGGGGCGTCCAGCCGCCGCTCGAGACCGTTCTGAACGCCGTCCGCGACGGAGACTTCGCCGTGGTCGAGGCCGCACTCGACGGCGGCTTTCCGGTGGACCGGAAGGCGCCGAACGGGATGACCCCGCTCCATGTGGCGGCGGTGCTCGGGCGCGACGAGTTCGTCTCGTTGCTGCTCGCTCGGGGAGCCTTCGTGGACGACCCGGCCCAGAACGGGATCACCCCGCTGAACCGGGCCGCGATGGGCGGACACCTGGAGACGATGCGGCTGCTGATCGAGGCCGGGGCCGAGGTGGACCGGGCGGGGCGGTTCGGGGCGACGCCGCTCCTGAGCGCGGTCCTCCGGGGGCAGACGGAGGCGGTGCGGCTGCTCCTCGCCGAGGGCGCCGATCCGGATCTCGCCGCCGCGAACGGCGACACCGCGCTCGGGCTCGCGCGGGAACACGGGCGCGGGGAGATCGAGGCGCTGCTCGCGCGCGACCCCGAGACCGTCCGCCGCACGCGCATCGCCACCGTCGCGCAGAGGGAAGCGCGCGCCGAAACGCACTTCCGGACCGGCGTCGCCCTCGAGGACGCCGGCGAGACCGCCCGCGCGATCGGGGCCTTCCGCCTCGCGCTGGAGCAGGCGCCGGACGACCCCCTCGTCCGCTACCGCCTCGGACGCGCGCTCCACCGGTTCGGCGAACGGGAGGCGCTCCTCCACCTCGGTGAAGCCGTTCGCGGGTGGGAGGCGATGATCGGGGACGGGGAACCGCTCTCGCCGATCGTTCGCCCCGCGCTCGAGGATGCCTGCCTGGTGCTCCGCGCTGGAGGACGGGACGAGGACGCCGCCCGCTGCGAGACGGTGCTCGCCCGTTTGCCGTCAGTCCCCTGAGGCCTCGGCGGCAGACAGCAAGTCCCGAGCCGGCACTCCCGGATCGGCCGCCGGAGCCGGACGAGCCGACCGCCCCGGGCGTCGCCGTTCACGCACCCGGCGAGGGAGCCGGGCACCCGATCCACCCCACGGACCGCCGCTCCGAACCAGCGTCCGACCGACCGAGGTCAGCCCGTGGCGGAACCCCCGGCTTCGGCGCCGGCGAGCTGGTCCCCGTACCCGGCGGCCGACAGCAGGTCCCGAGCCGGCGCTTCCGGATCGTCGGGCCGGAGGCGGATGAGCCAGCCCTCGCCGTAGGGGTCGGTGTTCACCTGCTCGGGGGCGGATTCGAGCGCCGGGTTCACTTCGAGGACGGTCCCGGCGACGGGGCAGAAGATCTCCGAGACCGCCTTCACGGACTCGACATTCCCCATCGCCTCGTTCGTTTCGAGACGGGTTTCGGGTTCGGGGAGCTCCACGAAGACGATGTCGCCGAGTTCCTGTTGCGCGTGGTCCGTGATGCCGATCGTGGCCACGCCGTCGGACTCGAGCCGGAGCCATTCG
>CAYGAO010000045.1:0-15644 GCA_964347715.1 uncultured Acidobacteriota bacterium | reverse complement strand
CTGTGGAGAAAGTCCCTCGCGCGCCGACGCGGCGCGAAGCGCCGCCGGGGAGGGGGGCGGGGAGGGTCCTCCCTCCCCGCGAAAGCCGGCGGATCGGATCGCGCAAGCGATCCGGGCCGCCATCCGGTGGGGAAAGCGCCCCGCATCCCCCCGGACGACCGGGCTCCCCGTCTCTTCGACGACGGATTCCCAGGCGGGGCGCTTTGTCCACCGGCTGTCAATAGCGTTCCCGCTCGCCGCCCGCGCCGAAGCCGAAGCTGGTGATGCCGCCGAGGGTGATTCCGAACTGGAACAGGTTCTCCTTGCGGCTCCGCAGGTTGTAGCGGACCCATTCCGCGCTGACGCCGCAGCACTGGAACAGGAAGTCGGCGCGCACCCGCAGGTTCGAGAGCTGTCTCTCGGTGATGTCGTAGTTCAGGTCGAACCCGGTGCGGAGCACCTCGGTCGGAAAGAAGTCGCCTCCGGCGCGGAGGTAGCTGGTCGCCCGGATCTCGCCGTCCTCCTCGCCACCCTCCCGGCGCGCCCGCCGCGACCAGTTGAAGTTGAAGCGCCGGTTCGAGAGCCGATCGCCGATCCGCAAGCCGACGAGGATCGACCGGAAGAGGCGCTCGTCGGGGTCCCACTCCATCTTCCAGTCGCCGTTCGTGGCCGGGTCCGGAGTGAACCGCAGGTCCGAGCGGATCGGCGACTTCCGCACCTCGGTGTCCTCGAACGAGGAAGACACGTAGCTCGCGTCGAAGGCTCCCCCGATGGGTTCGATGTACCAGGTCTGGTGGATGCGCCAGGTGATCAGGTCGGTCGCCCGGGATTCCTCGACGCCGTCGCGGTAGCGCTTCGCCAGCAGCCGGTTCACGAGCCCGAAGCGGTACTCGTTGTTCCTCGCCGAGCGGTCGTAGCGGTCGAACCGGTTCACCAGATCGGAATCCTCGCCGCTCACGCGGTAGTTCCACTTCACCTCCGGTTCGACGAGATGCTTGAAGCGCGCCGCGTAGGAACCGCCGGGCGTATCGAAGATCCGCTCGAACTTCGGCCCGCCGAGTTCGACCGAGGCGCCGTAGTACCGGCGGGACAGCGACAGCTCGGGATCGAACTCCTCGGTGTCGGGATCCTTCGACCCGCGGTAACGCAGGTAGCCGGCGTCGAACTCGGCGCGCAGGTCGAGGAACGGGACCTCGGGCAGGGAGATCCCGAGCCGCGGACCCACGAAGAGCCGGGTCCACTCCTCGAACTCGTCGCGGCGCGACCGGCCGACCCCGATGTAGTTCGCCTCGTAGCTGAGCTGCACATGGCGGCCGAGCAGGTTCAGGTTGCGGCGCGACAGCGACAGGAGCGGCATCGTCTGCCGGCGACTGCTCTTGTCCGGGAAATGGGTGTCCTTCCGGTCGATCGTGAACTTGACCCGGTGGCGGAAGAGCTGGCCGCCGAGATCCACCTTCGTCCGCTGGTAGCGGCGGGTGGAGCGGGCGAAGGATTCGCCGAAGCGCCGGCTGAAGTCGAAGCTCGAGAACCGGTCGCCCACGGCGCTGAGGCGAAACCTCGCCGGCAGCCGCTGCGCCACATTGAAGCTGAGCGAGTACTCCCGGTTCTCGGTCGTCCGGTCGTTGATGACGAAGAGCTGGGCGTCGCCCCGGGAACCGTTGTCGCCGCGATACCGGTAATCCGTGCCCATGCCGGTCCCGGCCGCGGTGAAGTGATCGAGGCTGATCGTCGCGTCCATCGAGCGGTTGATCGCCCAGAAGAACGCCTGGCTGACGAGGTGGCCGCGCTTGTCGGAGTGGCCGTAGCGGGGGATCAGGAAGCCGCTCTGCCGCCCGCTCTCGTCGAGCGGGTAGTAGAACGCCGGGAAGTAGGCGAGCGGGGTCTCCTTCACCCGGAAGGCGACATGGCGCAGCCAGATGTGCCGGCTCGGCCGCACCACCGCGCGCCCCGCGGTGAAGTTCCAGCGCGGCGTCGGCTGGGCGCAGGTGGTGAACGCCCCGCCTTCGATCACGAGGGACCCGTCTTCCCGCTCCTCGAGGCGCTCGGCGACGAAGTGGAAGTCCTGTCCGAGGATCCCGCGCGCGTTTTCGAAGACCGCGGTCCCCTCCGCGAGACGCACCGTCATCGAGTCGGCGACGACCTTCTCGTTCCGGCGTTCGAACACCACATTGCCCGTCGCGCTCATCCACTCCTCGTCCTCCCGAATCTCGATCCGGTCCGCCTGCACCCGGAGCCCGGCGTAGGAGACCTGCGCGTAGCCGTCGAGGATCACCCGGTCGCCGCTCCGCTCGACCCGTTCGGCGCGCGTGACCATGGATCCGGCGGGCGGCGGTTCGTGCTGCCAGGCGACCGGCGGCTGCGCTCGTTCGTTCCGGTTCCGCCGCTGCGCGTTCGCGCTGGCGCCCGGCCAGAGGATCCCGAGGATCAGGAGCGACGCGGGCAGCGACGGGCGCCGGAGGATCCCCGCACCGCCCGCCCCCGATCGCCGCCGCGCCATCACCGGGCAGGTACTCCGTGCCCGGGGGCGCCGGGGCGGTCCCTAACGGGCCGGCTCGTAGTAGGGGTTCGTCCCGGCGGCGTGGTCCGTGGTGTCGAGGATGGCCCCGATCCCGGGGACGGAGCGACGGAGCACCCGTTCGACCCCCTGGCGCAGGGTCGCGGTCGCCATCCCGCAGCCCTGGCAGCCGCCCCCCATCCGCAAGAAGACCTGGTTCTGCTCGACGCCGGCGAGGTCGATCACCCCGCCGTGCGAAGCCACCGCCGGGTTGATCTCCTCGCGGAGGACGGCTTCCACCTGGCTCCGGATCACTTCGGGATCCGGAAGCTCGTCGAGCACTCCGGGATCCACCGCCGGCGCCGGTCGCTGGAGGGTCTCCCGGATCCGCCTGCCGACCTCGCGAGCCACGGGCATCCAGTTGCCCCCGGTCTCCGCGGTCACGGTGACGACCCGGCCCTGGATCAGGACGCCCTCGACCCCCGGAATCCCGAGGAGCGACCGCGCGAGCGGAGCTCGCCCGGCGCGAGCCGCGTCGCCGAAGTACACCGAGCCCTCGGGGAAGACCGGGCGGTCCACGACGAACCGGCAGGTAGAGCCGTCGCGCGGCTCGGCGCGGATCGAGATCCGGGAGGGGACCGAGGCTTCGGACATCGCGTCGGGAGTCTAGCCGGAGGCCCCGTCGCCCCCCCGCCGATGCGGGCCCCGCGGCGCATCCAGAGACCACGAACGACCCGGTTCCGGTCGCTGGATTCGAACCGGGATTCCTGAATCGAACCGATCCGACGAATCCGGGCTTCCGGTTCCCGTCGGATTCGCTCGGCCCGGCGGGCGCGCCAGATCGCCGGAATCGCCGCGGCGTCGCGGCCCGCTCCGGGAAGCGGCGGCCAGCGGGAAGGGGGCGCATCGCTTGCGCCTTCCTCCTCCGGTCGAGGGCGAGGCATCGCCGCCGCCACGAGCGCCAGAACGCCGGTGATCCAGAAAAACCGGGTTCGGCCCCGGGCGGCGCCGGGCATCACCCGACTCTTTCATCACCAAGGAGAAACGAAACCTCATGCAACGAATCCTCATCCCGGCGCTCGCCTTCGTGGCGCTCGCCGGCCCGCCCGCGTTCGGCCAGACGGCGGGCGAGATCGAAGGCCGGGTCACCGACGAGCAGGGGCTCGCCGTGCCCGGCGTCACGGTCGCGCTGAGTGGCGAAGCGCTCATCACCACGCAGACGGCGATCACCCTCAGCGACGGTTCCTACCGCTTCCGTTCGCTGCGGCGCGGCGCCTACGACCTGCGGTTCGAGATCCCGGGCTTCCAGGTGCTCGTCCGCGAGGACATCATCGTCGAGGGAAACCGCACGGTCACCCTCCCGGTGACGCTGCGGGTGGCGACGGTCGCCGAGACCGTGACCGTGACCGGTGAATCCCCGGTCGTGGATGTGCGCACCACCGCGCTCTCCACCGACTTCGGGACCGAGGAACTCCACGATGTGCCCTCGGCGACCGATGTCTGGGCGGTCCTCTCGCAGACGCCGGGCGTCCGGATGCGCGGCTACGATGTGGGCGGCAGCCACAAGAGCCAGCAGACCGGCTACGAGAGCTTCGGCATCCGCCGACAGAACCGCGTCCTCGCCGACGGGGTGGACACCACCGAAGGCGAAGGCGGCACCGGCTTCTACTTCGACTACTACTCGATCGGCGAGTTCACCACCTCCGCCGCCGGCGCCGATGTCGAGATGACGGGTCCGGGGTCGAGCGTGGTGATGACGATGAAGAGCGGCGGCAACGAGTTCAGCAGCCTGCTCCACGGCGACTACGAGCACGAGCGGTTCGTCGCCGACAATGTGGACAGCGACCTCGAGGCGCGCGGCTTCAGCGGCAACCCGAACCTGCTCTTCTGGGAGGCCCACGCCGATCTCGGCGGCCCGATCGTCGCCGACCGCGCCTGGTTCTACGGCTTCTACAACCACTTCCGCATCGACAAGCAGGTGTCGGGGGTGGACCCGGACCTCGCCACCGACCTCGGCGACTTCGACCAGTTCGGCGGCAAGATCACGGCGCAGGCGACGAGCCGGGACCAGTTCATCCTGTACTCGAACTACCAGCTGAAGCAGAAGCCGAAGCGCGGGCTCTCGAACACGATCGGCCCCGACTCGGTGCTCGCCCAGGACAGCTGGAGCTGGGCCCACAAGGCCGAGTGGCAGCGGGTGTGGGACGACCGCACCTTCTCCACCCTCTCGGTGAAGCACTTCGGCTTCGGCTGGCCGATGGTGCCGCAGGTGGATCCGGAGACGAACCCGCCGCGCTTCGACCAGGCGACCGGGATCCACACCGGCGCCGGCTGGTTCACGAATGTCACCGGCGCCCCGCCGTTCACCTTCGAGCGCTGGAAGCCGCAGGGGAGCGCGACGCTCAGCCACTACATCCCCGACTTCTTCGGCAGCCACGACTTCAAGCTCGGCTACGACTTCCAGATCGACAGCCGGCGGTTCGGCGCGAACTCGAACTCCGGGCATGTCCGCTACCTCGACGACTCCACCCAGGGCCGACCCGGGAATGTGGACCAGATCGCGCTCTTCAGCATGCCCGCCGACGGGCAGATCAACGCCGACTCCCGGAACACGCACCACGATGTCTTCATCCAGGACACCTGGCGGCCCCTCGCGCAGCTCACCCTGAACCTCGGCGTCCGCTTCGGGCAGCAGCGCACGCACTTCCTCGACTCGGAGTCGAACCCGCTGTTCTCCGACTTCTTCCCGACCGGCGTGACCGAGGGGCAGACGCTCGTGACCTGGAACACCTGGGCGCCCCGGATCGGCGCCACCTGGGAGATCGCCCGGGGAACGGTCGTGAAGGGCCACTACGGGCGCTACTACGTGAATCTCGCCGACGGACACCGGCGGGCCGACCCGGCGAACGTCGCCTGGATCCGGTTCGACTTCCTCGACCAGAACCAGAACGGCCTCTACGACGGCCCGCAGGAGCTCGGCACCGTGCGGGCGGAGAGCGGGGCCACCGGAACGGCGCTCCGCACCCTCGGGACGCCGGTCAACCCGGACCTCGAGAAGGAGTTCGTGGACGAGTTCAGCGTTTCCGTCGAACACGAACTCGTCGCCGACACCGCGATCCGGGCGTCCTTCGTGCGCAAGCAGCTGAACGCCGACAGCGGCCAGTGGAACATCCCGCAGCAGACCGCGCTCCTCGACGGCCTGGGCGTCGCGTGCGGCGCCGACTTCGACTGCCCGGCGAACGCGCTCACCGGCGTCCCGATCCGGATCCAGCGGGTCCCGGACGAGGCCGCCGACCAGGTGGACATCCGGACCGACACCTTCCCGGGGATGGAAGCCGCCTACGACACGATCCAGGTCGCCGCGAACCGGCGATTCGCCGGCGGGTTCTTCGTCCAGGCGAGCTTCGACTACCAGTGGCGGGACGAGTTCCGGGCGGCCGCTGGCGAGTCGCGGAGCCCGCTGACGGCCGATCCGATCGATGTCGGATCCGATGGCCACGGGACCATCTGGCAGAACCACAGCCTCGAGGTTCCGTTCCGCCAGGAGACCACGAACTGGAACGGGAGGCTGCTCGCCCGCTACACGCTGCCGTACGGGATCGCGCTGTCCGGGAATGTCCGCTACCAGAGCGGCTGGCCGTGGGCGCCGATCCAGCGGGTACCGGTCCCCGGTTCGGGCACCCAGGCGATCTTCCTGTCGAACCTCGACGAGAACCGCTCCGAGGCGGTGACGCTCGCGGACTTCCGCGTGGAGAAGGGCTTCGAGTTCGGAAACGGCGCGCTCCTCACCGCGATGGTGGATGTGTACAACGCGCTGAACTCGAACGCGGTGACGAACTTCAACCTGCGGACCGGCTCGAACTACAACGATGTGATCGCCGCGCTCGACCCGCGCGCGGCCAAGGTCGGACTCCGCCTGACCTTCTGAACTCTCCGCCGGGGCGGCTGGCGTTGCCGGCCGCCCCCGGCCCTTGCGTCGGGGCGCGCGGGCGTGTAACGATGGCGGCCGATGGAGTGGTTCCGCCGGAGGCCGTGGCGCGTGGCGGTCTCGATGGCGATCGCCGGCGCGGCCGGGCTCCCGGCGACGCCAGCCGAGGGGTACCGGTTCGCGTCGTGGCGGGGCGAGGTCCTGTCGGCAGCCGAGGCGATCCGGTGGGAGGCGGACGCCCTGCCGCTCCGTTTCCGGGCGCTCGCGAACGCGAACCTGCCCGAAGTCGTCGGCTTCGACGAGGCCGCGTGGAGCGACCTGATCCGCCGCTCGATCTCGACCTGGGTCGCGGTTCCCACCTCGACGATCGAGCTGGTCCTGGAGTCCGAGCCGGTCGCTGCCGATCGGGCGGACGCGGAGGACGGAATGAACACGATCGGTTTCTCCTCGGACGAGTTCTTCGTGGACAGTTCGTTCTGGGGAGGGTTCGTCAGCCGGCGCTACGACGGCGGTCGCCTTTCGGGTTGCGATGTCGAGATCAACCCCTTCTGGTTCGGGGAGGACCCGGTAGCTGATCCCGAGGTCGCCGGCCCTTACCTGCTGGCCCTCGAGCAGCTCGTCCTCCACGAGCTGGGGCACTGCATCGGCCTCGCCCACACCGCGACGAACCCGCTGTGGCTCCTGGGCTCCGCTCCACCCCACCGGGAGCCGGGACTCTTCCCAGAGGGAGTCGAGACCTTCCAGGCTCACCCCTCGATGTCCTACGGCAGCAGCTACCGGACCACGACGCTCACGCCCGACGACATGCACGGGGCGAGCCTGCTCTATCCGGCGCCCGGGTTCCTCCGCGCTCGCGGGAGCCTCGGCGGGCGGGTGGTCTTTCCGGACGGGGAACCCGCCCCGCATGTGTTCCTCGGCGCCGTGGACTACTCCGGCGGTTCCCCGGTCTTCGGCCCGGGCGTCTTCTCCGACGCCGGCGGACGGTTCCTGCTCGAGGCGATGCCTCCCGGCCCGCTCCACCTGTGGGTGCGTCCCCTGATGCTGTTTCGCGCCCACGGCGACCTGGTGGAGGCGGCGAGCGCAGCGGGTTCGCTCGATGCCCTCGACACCCAGCGGTGGTTCCGGGTCCGCGCCGGGGAGATCACCCTCGTTCCCGACATCGTGGTCCGCCGTGGGCGGGCTTCCGGCGGATGAGGTTCCTCGGACGGTGGTGGGCCCTCCTCGCGATCCTCTCCGGAGGCTGCGGCGCCGGCGGCGACGATCCGATCCCCCCCGCCACCCCGCCGGCGCCGGTCGCCGAACCGCCCGAAACGCAGCTCGTGCCGTTCGGGCTCGGGGGCCGTTTCTTCCAGCCGGACGCGATCCTCGGCCTCCATCCCGACTATCGCGCGCAGGTCGAGGCGGTGACCGACCTGCTCGGAAGCGATTTCACCGAGGGTGGCGAAGTGCCGGGAGTCGCCCTGCTCGTCAGGACCGACGCGCCGCCAGCGGTCCTGGGCGTGACTCCCCGAGTGCGCGTCGGCGGGTCGTCCGAACCCGGGATCATCGAGATCCACGCGCTGCCCGATTCCCCGGCGGCCGACCTCGGGAAGATCTACCGCATCTGGCTCGAGGAGGATCCGTCCGTGGACTGGGCTCCGGGCTGGGGCCCCGACATCGACCCGACCCCGCTCCGGGTGCGGATCCGGGAAGCGCCGCCCGATCCGACCTGCGGGCATCTGGAGCTCGCGGTCCGGGCGGGGCCGGAGTCGCTGTCCGGAGGGATCCGCGCCGTGAATGTGTTCGGAGAACTGGCGACGGACTACCGCCGGGTCGAGGTCACGCTCCGAACCGATCATCCCGGGGCGTCGCTGGACCTGCTTTCCGGCTACCGTCCGCTGGATCGCGACCCGGAACCGGACGAACCCGCGCGCGCCAACCGCTTCCCGGCGCTCTTCGCCCTCGACCTGGACTTTCGCGAGCTGCCTCCCGGGTTCGAGCAGACGATGGCGCTCGGGGTCTTCGACGGGGTGCGCCTCGCCGCCGACGCCCCCGGGTGCGTCCCGGTCGAGATCGAGTGCGACCAGGACGCGCGGTGCCGAACCGGGCGGGGCCCCTGACCGGAGTGCGCTGCGGCCGGCCGCGAGGGCTCGACGGGGCGACGCCAGGCCTCGTCGCCCGGTGGGCGCTCGCCTGGCGCTGCTCCCGAGCTCCGGCGCCCTCGCCCGACCGGAGCAGCCTCGGGCGGCGTCGCCTTTCGAGCCCCTCGGCCTCCGGCAGATGTCGGAACTCGCGACCCAGGTCGTCGCCGGCACCGTGGAGAGCCTCGACGGCGCCTGGAATCCCGACCGCTCGCGCATCCACACCCGGATCACGATGCGCGTCGAGCAGGTGCTCGCCGGACGGGCCGGAGAGCGGGTCGTCTTCCGGGTGCTCGGCGGCGCGGTCGGTGACCCGACGATCCTGATGTCGGAGATGCCCCGCTTCCGGGTCGGCGAAGCAGCGCTCGTGTTCCTGACAGGCCGTGGTGAAAGTCCCCCGGGTACCGACGCGGCGCGCAGCGCCGCCGGGGAGGGGTCTCCCTTCCCGCGAAAGACGGTGGGGCGAATCGCGGAAGCGATTCGAACCACCTGCCCGGGGGAAGAGTGCCCCGCATCCCCGAATCGGGGTGGATTCCGGTTCCCTTCCCGGAGCGGTCCGGATGCGGGGGACTTTTTCCACGGGCTGCCGAGGGGCTCTCGGGGGCGGCTTCCGACGGTCCTCGGCGGCGCGGAAGGAGAGTTCGCGCTCGCGCGTGGTCGGGACGGCGGCCTGGAGCTCTCGGTTCCTCTGCCACTCACCGGGGAGCCGGCGCCGGCGTCTCGTTCGCCGTCGGGCCGGAGCGAGCCGGTTCGCCGCCTCGCCGACCTCGAGCGCTTCGTCCGCGCGGCGAGGCGCTGAGCCCCGAGGGGGCGAGGCCTTCCGGCACCCGGAGCGCCTTCGTGCCGAATCGAGACCACCGGCCGGGATCCTTCGCGATCTCGCTGCTCGCGGCGTGCTCCGGGCTCGGGCCGATGATCGCGGAGGGGTTCCAGGAACCGGTCCGGGGCTTCACCGAGGTGACCGGAGCCGCCGGGATCCGGTTCGTCCACGACGCCGGCGACGAGGGGAACCTCTCGCTGCCCGAGATCACCGGAGCCGGCGGCGGGTTCTTCGACGCCGACGGCGACGGCGACCTCGACATCTACCTGATCCAGGGCGGACGCCCCGCCGATCCCCCGGGCCCGAGACCGGGCGCTCCGGGCAACGCGCTCTATCTCCAGGGGCCGGCCGGCGTGTTTTCCGACCGGAGCGCCGCTTCGGGAACCGCCGACACCGGGTACGGGATGGGGCTCGCCGCCGGGGACTTCGACGGCGACGGGCGCACCGACCTGTTCGTCACGAACTACGGACCCGATGTGCTCTACCGCAACCTGGGCGAGGGCGTCTTCGAGGAAGTCACCGGGCCTGCCGGAGTCGGCGGCGAGGGGTGGTCTTCCTCGGCGGCGTTCTGCGACTACGACGCCGACGGGCGACTCGACCTGTATGTCGTCCGCTATGTCCGGAACGACCCGGCGAAGCACTGCACCCAGCAGGACGGGAGCCACGACTACTGCAGCCCGCAGGTCTTTCCCGGCGCCCACGACTACCTCTACCGGAACCTCGGCGGCGGCCGGTTCGAGGAGGTGTCGCTGGCGGCCGGGCTCCGCGCCGTCGCCGCCCCCGGCCTCGGGGTCGTCTGCGCCGACTTCGACGGGGACGGCCGGCTCGACTTCTATGTGGCGAACGACGGGGAGGCGAACCAGCTCTGGCTGCAGCAGGGGGGCGCCTTCTCGGACGACGCCTTCCTCGCCGGGGTCGCGCTGAACGACGCGGGGCGCCCCGAGGCGGGAATGGGGGTCGCGCTCGGGGATGTGGATGCCGATCTCGACCTCGATCTCTTCATCACCCATGTGGCCGACGAGACGAACACGCTCTACCGGAGCGACGGGTCGGCGCTCGGACTCTCCTTCTCCGACCGCACCGGCCCGTCCGGCCTCGGCCCGCCGAGCATGGCGCTGACCGGTTTCGGCGTCGGGTTCGTGGACCTCGATGCGGACGGCGCCCTCGACCTCGTGGTGGCGAACGGGCGAGTGCAGCGGAAGCCGGCCCTCCCCGGAGCGCTCGGGGATTCCTTCTGGCGGGTGTTCGCCGAGCCGAACCAGGTCTTCCGGAACACCGGGGTCCGGGACGGGGACTCGCTCTTCACCGAGGTCGGGGGCGCCGGGGACTTCGCCTCGACCCTCGAGGTGAGCCGGGGGCTCGCGCTCGGCGACTACGACGAGGACGGTGACCTCGATCTGCTGCTCGCGAACCTCGAGGGGCCGGCGCGGCTCTACCGGAACGACTTCGAACGGCGGGGCGCGCCGATCCGGGTACGGGCGCTCGACGAGCGCGGCCACCCGTCGTTCCCGGCGGAGATCACCGCGACGCTCTCGAACGGCGCGGAGCAGGTGCGGCGCGCCGACCCCGGCGGGGGGTACCTGGCGACGCACGACCCGCGGGCGTTCTTCGCCGTCCCGGAGGGGGAGAGCGTCCGCGCCTTCACCGTCGTCTGGCCCGACGGGGCGCGCGAGGCGTTTCCCGGCGGGGACGCCGCCGAGGTGACCCTCCGGCGCGGCGCCGGGAAGGCGCGCTGACCGGTGGCCCGCTCGAGAAGATCCGGGAAGCGCCGGCGGGGTCGCCCCGCGCCGCCCGGTCGGGTTCGTTCACCCGCGGCGCCGGGGGTTCCGGCGGCCCCGAGGCGTTCGCTCGCGGTCGGGATCGGGCTCGCGCTCGTCGCCGCCACCGCGCTCCTGTTCCTCGGTCGCGGACCGGATCTTCCCGAGCCTCCGGATCCCGATCCCGAGGGGATGGAGCGCGAGGTCGCCGAAGCGATCCGGCAGGCGCGCGAGGGAGTCCTCGACGACCGGGACTCCCCGGAACGCTGGGGAGCCCTCGGCGCCTCGCTGCTCGCCCACGAGCTCCACGAGGAAGCCGGAGCGGCCTACGCCGTCGCGGCGTCCCTCGCGCCCGGGGACTACCGCTGGGCCTATCTCCGGGGGCGGGCGCTGCGGCGGCTCGATCCGGAGACGGCCGAAGCCGCGGTCCTCGACGCGGCCCGGATGGACCCCGACTACGCCCCGGCTCACCTGCTCGCGGGACAGTTCGCCGAGGACCGCGCCGATGCGGCGGCGGCGAAGGAACGCTACCGGGAGGTCCTCGACCGGATCGGGCGGAGCCGCTCGGCGCAGGAGAACGAGGCGCCGGCGAGTTTCCGGCTCGGCCGGCTGCTCGCGGCCGGGGAAGAGCTCGACGCGGCCCTCCCGCTCCTCGAGCGCGCCGGGTCCCTCGCCCCGGAGTCCGGGGCGATCGCGGCCGCGCTCGCCCGGGTGTACCGGCGGGTCGGCGACGAACAGAACGCGCGCCTCGCCGCCGAGCGCGCCCGCGCCCTCGATCACGACCTCGCGATCAGCGATCCGCTCCTGGACGCGGTGCATCGCCAGGCGACCTCCGTGGTCGGCCGGGAGCGCCGCGCCTTCGCCGCCGAAGCCGCGGGACGGCCCGATGTCGCCGAGCGGCTCCTGCGGGACATGATCGAGGCGCGCCCCGGGGCCGCCGATCTCCACTACAACCTCGGAAACAACCTGTCGCGCCAGGGACGGAACGGGGAAGCGCTCGCCGCCTGGGCGTCCGCCCTCGAACACAACCCGGACCATGTGGCGACGCTGATCAACTCCGGGATCGTGCTCGCCCAGGGGGGTGATCTAGAGGAAGCGGAGCGACGCTGTCGGCGAGCGCTCGAGATCCGCCCCGACCACCCCGGGGCGCTCTCGAGCCTCGGGAGCATCGCCGCGCTCGGCGGGCGCCGGGCGGAAGCGCTGGGCTGGTTCCGCCGCGCCCTCGAACAGGAACCGGAACGGGCCGGAACCCACGACTCGATCGCCCAGGTCCTGGCCGCCGACCGCCGGTTCGGGGAGGCGATCCGCCACTTCCGCATCGCCGTCGAGAAGGAGCCGTTTCGGGGGGACTACCGCTTCGGCCTCGCGGCCGCCCTCGCCTCCACCGGAGACTTCGAGGGAGCGTGGGCCGTCGTCCACGAGGGCCGGCGACTCGGCGTCGACCTGCCGGAGGACTTCCTCGGGATGCTCCGCCAGGCGCTGCCGGAGCCGCCGCGTACTCCGCCCCGCGGCTGACCGGGGCCTCCACCCCGCGGGCGTCGCTTGAATTCGTTCGCCGGGCAACCGTAGGATCGCTTCAACGATTCGAATCCCGAGAAGACTCCGTCTTCTCCATCCGCGTTCCTGACGAGGAGGGACCATGAGAAAGACCGTTCTCACTCTTCTGTTCCTGGCGGCCGCCCTTCCGGCGCTCGCCCAGCAGCAGTACGGGCGTCTGGAGGGCGCCGCGCGCGACGCGCAGGGGCTCGCCCTTCCCGGGGTCTCCGTCGCCCTCACGGGCGAGGCGATCATCGGAAACAGGAACGCGACCACGGATGTGGACGGCTCCTACCGGTTCCAGGCCCTCCCGCCGGGGGACTACACGATCTCGTTCTCGCTGAGCGGCTTCCAGACCGTCGTCTTCGAGGAGATCCGGGTCGTCACCGGCGCCACCTTCAGCGTGGACGCCGACCTGCAGATCGCCACCGTGGCCGAGACCGTCACCGTCACCGGCGAGTCCCCGGTCGTGGATGTGAAGTCCACCGGCGTCGCCGCCACCTTCGACAAGACCCAGCTCGACGAGGTGCCCACCGCCACCGACATGTGGGCGGTCCTGCACCAGAGCCCCGGCATCCGGGTCCAGGGGTACGACGTGGGCGGCTCGCACAAGAGTCAGCAGTCCATGTACGAGACCTTCGGCGTTCGCAGCCAGAACCGGGTCCTCTACGAGGGAGTGAACACGACCGAAGGCACGGGCAGCGCCGGGGGCTACTACGACTACTACGCGATGGAGGAGTTCCAGGTCTCCGCCCAGGGCGCCGATGTCGAGATGTCCACTCCGGGCGCTCAGGTCCAGACGACGGTGAAGAGCGGCGGCAACGAGTTCTCCGGCCTCGAGAGCGGCGCCTGGAACGGCGAGAGCGTGATCGCGGACAACTTCTCGAGCGAGCTCGAAGCCCGCGGGGCCTCACCCGCTCCGGTGATCCAGTTCTACGAGTTCCATCTCGACCTCGGAGGGCCGATCGTCCGGGACAAGGCGTGGTTCTACGGCGCCTACAACAACTTCTACATCGACACGGTGATCTCCGGCCAGGATCGCGAGATCGCGACCGACATCGGCGACTTCGACATCTTCACCGCGAAGGTGAACTACCAGATCACCGAGCGCGACCAGTTCATCGGGTTCTCGACCTGGTCCTGGAAGCGGAAGCCGAACCGCGGCCTCTCGTCCACGCGGCCCGCCGAATCGGTCCTCGCCCAGGACTACTGGATCTGGCTGCACAAGGCCGAGTGGCAGCGCGTGTGGAGCGACCGGATGTTCAGCAACATCATGGTCGGCCACATGGGGACGACCTGGCCGATGGTCCCGAACGCGGATCCGATCAACGGCAACGAACCGAGGCTCGACCTCGACAACGACCACTGGTCCGGAGCCGGATGGCAGCCGTTCACCCGGAATCGCTGGAAGCCCCAGAGCACGGCCCAGTTCAACTACTACGTGCCGATCGGAAACGGCAGCCACGACTTCAAGTTCGGCTGGGACTGGCAGATCGACAGCGAGCTCTCCGGCTGGAACACGAACTCGGGCGCCTTCCGTTACCGCGACGACCCGAGGCAGGGCCACCCGCACAACGTGCACCAGGTGGATGTCGTCGGGGTCCCGAACCTGGTGGACAACCGGAACACGCACTGGGACTTCTTCTTGCAGGATGTCTGGACGGTGAACGACCGGCTCACGCTGATGGCCGGCGTTCGCGCGGGGAGCCAGTACCTCTCCTATCTCGAATCCGACAACCAGCCGGGGGCCGCCTGCCAGGATGTGTTGCAGTGCCAGTTCGAGCTCCCCTCGAACCAGAGCGAAATCCTCCGGCAGGTGTTCGGCTCGGGCGGGGTGACTCCGGGAGACAACGTCTACACGCACTGGAACCTGGCGCCTCGCGTGGGTCTGACCCTCGATGTCACCGGCGACGGCACGACGGTCTTCAAGACCTACTTCGGCCGCTACTACTCGAACGTCGGGACCGGACTCGGCACCGCGAATCCCGGGGGACAGCCGAGCGCCCGGTATGTGTTCCTCGACCAGAACGAGAACGGCGTGCTCGACACCTTCTCGGAACTCGGCGAGCGGCTGTCGTTCACGGCGGGCGCGGGTTCCGGGGCCACGACGCCGATCGATCCGGACTGGTCGCTCCCGTACGCCGACGAGCTGAGCGCCTCCATCGAGCGCGAGGTCACGACGGACCTCGGGGCCCGCGTCTCCTATGTCTACAAGCGGATGCGGAACACCTGGAGCCGTTACAACCAGAGCCACGCGCAGGGCCGCAACGCGCCGATCACGATCCCGACCTGCGACGGTTGTCCCCCCGGTTACGAGCGGTCCTTCAACCTGCTGCTCTATCCCGAAGAGCTCGTGGGATCGAGCGACTTCCTCACCTCGAACCATCCGGCGGGCGAGAGCGACATGGACTTCCACACCCTGTCGCTGGCGCTGAACAAGCGTTTCCGCAACAACTTCTTCTACAACGTGTACTTCGACTACCAGTGGCGTTCCGAGCCGAGGAGTCCCCAGACCTCCACGACTTCGTGGGCTTCCCGGACTCCGCTCTCGTCGGACCCGACCGCGCAGGGCTGGTTCCTCGACTACGACCAGGACATCCCGACGGTCCAGGAGACCTCCACCTACCAGTTCAAGGCCTCCGGGCGGTATGTGCTGCCGTGGGAGATCGGGCTCGCCGGCACCTATCGGTATGTGAGCGGCTTCAACTACGCGCCGGTCCATCGCAACCAGGTCTATGACGGTCGGGTCTCGGTCTATTCGTGGCTCGCGCTCATGAGCGAAGCCCGTTCCGACAACGTGGCGGTCCTCGATTTCCGCATGGACAAGAGCGTGCCGATCGGTGACCGAATGCGGCTGCAAGTCATCACCGACCTCTTCAACGCCCTGAACGCGAACACGATCTCGAACTTCCAGCTGATCGATTCCGTGACCCCGTACCAGAAGGTGGTGGATTACCTGAAGGGACGGACGCTCGGCTTATCGGCCCGCCTGACCTTCTAGCGAGGGACC
>CAYGAO010000044.1:0-15652 GCA_964347715.1 uncultured Acidobacteriota bacterium | reverse complement strand
CCCCCCGGGGGGGGGCGGGGCCCCGCCCCCCCGCCCCGGGTGGCCCCCGCCCGGGCCGGCACCCCCCCGGCGGATCCGACCGGAGGTCCTTCCATGCGCATCGTTCTGAGCCGCGCGCTCCCCGTCGCCACCCTGCTCGCCGCCGTGGCGCTCGCCTGCGCCGGGCCCGCGCCGCCCCCGGAGCCGGAACCGGAGCCCGAGAAGACCCGCCTGAGCGGCCAGATCCCTCCCGTGGGGCCGTACTCCGCCGGGGTCGAAACCGGCGGGTTCGTGTTCCTCGCCGGCCAGATCGCGCTCGATCCCGCCGGGGGCGGGCTCGTCGAGGGCGGCATCACCGAACAGACGCATCAGGTCATGCAGAACCTCGGGGCCGTTCTCGAAGAGGCCGGGCTCGGCTTCGGCGATGTCGTGCGCACCGGGGTCTTCCTCGCCGAGGTGGACGACTTCGCGGCGATGAACGAGGTATACGCCTCCTACTTTCCCGAAGGCGCGATCCCGCCGGTGCGGACCACGGTCGCGGTGGCGGCGATCCCGCTCGGCGCGCTCGTGGAGATCGACATGATCGCGGCGCGCTGACCGGCTGTGGAGCAAGTCCCTCGCGCGCCGAAGCGGCGCGAAGCGCCGCCGGGGAGGGGTGGGGGGGGGGGGCGCCCGCCCCCCCCCCCCCCCCGCGCCCGGGCGCCGCCCCCGCCCCCGGCCCCCCCCCCCCCCCCCCCCCCACACGCGCGCCCCCGGGCCCCCGCAGCCGGGCCGGGCCGCCATCCGGTGGGGAGAGCGCCCCGCATCCGCCCGGACGGTGGGGTTCCCCATCTCTTCGAGGAGGGATTCCCATGCGGGGCGCTCTATCCACCGGCTGCTGACCGGCGCGCCGCCGGGCGGAGACCGCTGCCGAGGAGCCAGGGATCCTGACGAGCCGCCCCGGACTCGGCCTCTCCACCGGAACCGCCGCCCTCTTCGTGGTGGCGAACATGATCGGGACCGGGGTCTTCACCAGCCTCGGCTTCCAGGTGGCGGCGGTCCCGTCCGCCTTCCCGGCGCTCCTGCTCTGGATCGCCGGGGGAGCGGTGGCCCTCGCCGGCGCGCTGGTCTATGGCGAGCTCGGCGCCGCGCTGCCGCGTTCCGGCGGCGAGTACGCGCTCCTCCGCCGCACGCTCCACCCGGCCGCCGGATTCGCGGCGGGCTGCGTTTCCGCGACCGTCGGCTTCGCCGCCCCGACCGCGCTCGCCGCGGTGGCGATGGGCGCCTACCTCCGCCCCGTCTTCCCCGGGATCGCGCCGGTCCACTTCGCGGCGGCCACGGTGATCGTCTTCTCGCTGGTCCACGCGCTGCCGGTGCGCTGGGGGAGCGGCGTGAACAACGCCCTCACCGCGCTGAAGATCCTGCTCGTGGTCGCGTTCTGCGGCCTCGGTCTCGTGTCCGCCGGCGAGCCCCTGCCACTCGCGCCGAAGCCGGGCGACGCCGCGCTGCTGCTGAGCCCCGGCTTCGCGGTCTCGCTCGTCTTCGTTTCCTACGCCTACACCGGCTGGAATGCGGCGGTGTACATCGTCGGGGACCTGCGGCGCCCCGAGCGCCTCGCCCGGGCGCTCGTCGGCGGGACCCTGCTGGTCACGGTCCTCTACTTCTTCGTGAACCTCGTGATCCTCCGCGCGGTGCCGCTCCCCGAGCTGTCCGGCCGGATCGAGATCGGCTACCTCGCCGCCGAGCGGATCCTGGGCGGCGCCGGCGGGCGCGTCATGGGGGCGGTGCTCGCCCTCGTCCTCGCCTCGACGGTCAGCGCGATGGTCTTCCTCGGCCCGCGCGTGGTCCGGGCGATGGGCGAGGACGAGGCGTTCCTGCGTCCGCTCGGTCGCACCGGCGCCGGCGGCGTGCCGCACCGGGCGCTCTTCGTCCAGCTCGTGGTGACGCTCGCGCTCCTCTATTCGGGCACCTTCGAGCAGATCCTGCTCTACGCCGGGTTCACGCTGAACCTGATGACCGCGGCGACCGTCGCCGGCGTGTTCCGCCTCCGCGCGGGGCGAATCCCGGGAGCGGCGCCGGGCCGCTTCCGGACGCCGCTCCACCCGTTCCTCCCGGCGTTCTTCCTCTCCGCGAGCGGATGGATGCTCGGCTACACGCTGCTCGAGCGCCCGGCCGAGTCCCTGCTCGGCCTGGCGACCGCCGTGGCGGGCGGCGCCGGGTATCTCGCGCTCCGGCGCCGCCCCCGACCCTTCGGATCCTGACCCTTCAGAGCGGACGGCGCGGATCGATCATCGTCCGCCACATGTGCGCGACGGGGCTGTTGTCGTATCCGAGTCCTTCCTTCGGCTGCCGGAAGTGGCGCCCGACGATGTCCACGAAGGGATCGATCGAGACCTTCGCGTCCGGGTCGAAGCTGTAGTCGTCGTGGATCGTGATGGACCGCGCGTCCATGTACCACTGGTGGTTCCGGGCGTAGTCGTGCGCGGCCTTCAGGTAGGGCTCCGGCTCGTAGTCGGCCCCGAACATCCGGATGTACATCTCCGGATACTCGTAACCCACCGAGGGATCCGGGAAGAACCGGAGCGCCTGGTGGTAGCGGATGGCCCAGGCGACCCGCTCGGGGACGTACGGCTCGATCATCTGGGCGCACCACCAGCCGTGATCCGCCCGCACCAGGTTCATCACCGAGAGATCGTGGAGCAGGCAGGCGAGGACGATCTCCTCGCTCATCCCGAACTCCTGGGCGCGGGTGGCGCTCTGGAGCACATGGGAAGCCGGAGCGAACCGGTGCTCGAAGAAATCGAGCAGCGTGGGCGCCGCCGGCATCTCGGGCAGCGGCTCCTCGCCCCCGGAGTTCGAGAGCGGCGGGCGGCGGGGGTTCCCGTTCTGCGAGGTGCGCTCCGGGGCTTCGAGGAGCCGGATCATCTCGTGCTCGAGCGCCTCGGCGCGGTCGTTCACGCCCACGATTCCCGCCCCGCCCACGGTGGCGGCGGCCTTCAGGAAGATTCTGCGATCCATGGTTGCCCGCCTTCCGGCCGGCTCTTTCGCCCGGCCGGACCCCCAGTATAAGCAGCCTGCGGAAAAAGCGCCCCGCGCGGGAATCCGTCCTCGAAGAGATGGGGAACCCCGTGGTCATCTTCCCGAGTCTCGTCGGTCGGCGCCACGGAATCCACCGGCTCCCGAACCACCCGCTGCGCGACATCGCTTTCGGCGGCCCGACCGGACCGCAGAACCCCGCCGATCTCGTCGCCGAGGCCCGCGACCTCGAACCCGGAACCCAACCTGCTGCCCACGCGCCCGGCCCGGCGCTTCACCACGATGAGGATCGGGCCACCGGTGTGCCTCGGGCCCTGCTGCGGGACTCCCGGCTCGCCGGGGGCGGGGTCCGGATCCGCGAGTTCCGCTCTCTCGAAGAGCTCGCCGCCCTCCCCGAGCGGCAGGTGGTCCACCGCACGGGATCGGCGCCCGGCAACTCGCCGGGGACGAGCCCTCCTCCCGCTCGATGGGCAGCTGACCGTGCTCCTCCCGCAGCCCGAGAATCCGCTACCTCACGCCGAACCAGGGGGCTGCCCGATGCCGCGCACCGACCGGATCCTGCTCGGCGACGCCAGCGAACGCGGCGAATGGCCCTTCGAGCCGAACCGGGAGGCCGAAGCGCGAATCCTCGCCGGACACGCCGCCTGCTTCGGCCGCATGGCCGCCCCGGGCCCGGGTTCCGGGTCGGGGCGACCAGCCGGTCGGAATTCGGCTCCCCGAATTCGCATTCCCGGACTCGCGCCGCCGAGTCTCCCGGCGGGAATTCCCGGCCGATCTCGCAAGCTGCGGCAGACCAACGAGTTACGCCGAACCTCCCGCCTCGTGGGTGGCGGTCCGATGCTTGCCTGCCCTACGGGTTGCGTCCGGGTCGGTGCTTCCGGTAGTCTCCGTCACCTTCCCTGTGAACGGCAGTCGACGGACCGATTGCATCAGACTTATCGGCCGCCCGGCCTGACCGGGCGCACTCTTCCACGGATTTCATCGGACTCAGGAGGGACTCATGAGATCGTTTGTCTTCAGGAGCGTCGCGGCGCTCGCAATCCTGGGGCTCGCTTCCGCCGCGTTCGCCCAGACCTTCCAGGGCGGCGTTCGCGGCGTGATCCAGGATTCGGATGGCGGAGTCCTGCCGGGTGTCTCCGTCACCCTCGACAACGAGGAGACGGGCGTATCCCGGACCTCGGTGTCCAACGCCGTGGGCGAGTACTCGTTCGCGAACATCCAGGCCGGAACCTACACCCTGCGCGCCGAGCTGAGCGGTTTCGCTCCGTTCGTCAGCGAGGGCCTGATCATCGGCGTCTCCTCGTTCCTCGTCGTGGATGTGACGCTTTCTGTCGGCGGTATCGAGGAGACGGTGACGGTGACCGGCGAGACGCCGCTGATCGAGACGGCGACCGCCTCGGTCTCCTCCGCGGTCAGCCGCGCGGAACTCGAGGTGCTCCCGACGCCGGGCCGGAACGTCTTCATCATGTCCGTGGGCACGCCGAACGTGGTTCACACGGGCGACCCCTTCTGGGTGAAGCAGTCCGACCAGACGAACTCGTCGCTGCTGTCCCTCGGTGGCGGCCCGCTCCGCGGCAACAACTACACCGTGGACGGCGTCTCGACGACCGACCTGCGGAACCGCACGGTGATCATCCCGGTCTTCGAAGCGGTCCAGGAGATGAAGGTCCAGGTGAACACCTACGACGCCGAGATGGGCCGGACCGGCGGTGGCGTCTTCAATGTGATCCACCGGAGCGGCACGAACAACTGGGCCGGAAGCGCCCTCTGGCAGTTCCGCCCCAGCGGGCTCGGCAACTTCCTGCGGGAGTACGGCTACCACACCCAGAAGGATGTGGACGCCGGGAATCTCGCGCCCGAGGACATCAGCGAGCGCCCCTACATCCTGCTGGGCGGCTCGTTCGGCGGGCCGATCCTGCGCGACCGCACCTTCTTCTGGATCGCCGGCGAGGGCTACAACGACGACCAGGCCAGGAACGTCACGATCACCCTGCCGACGGCCGCCGAAGCGGCGGGCGACTTCTCGCAGAGCGGCGTCACGATCTTCAACCCCTTCGATCGTGACTCGAACGGCAACCGCCGACCCTTCCCCGGGAACCGCATCCCGCAGGACATGATCGATCCCGTCGGGTCGGGGCTCGCGCAGCTGCTCACCACCCTCGGCCCCGGAGGTGACATCGCCGCCTCGGGCATCCAGCGGACCCAGGCGCGCCAGGCCACGGCGAACCTGAACCACACCTTCTCGGACTCCTTCCAGTCCTCGCTGACCTACCTGTTCTACACCTCGGAGGAGCCCGACTTCGCCCACTACAAGGACCTGCTGAACGCGGACACTCCTCCCGATTTCGGGTTCGGTGGTTCGCTCGGGCGGGATGTCCACGCGGTGGCGTTCAACAACACCTTCATCACCGGCGACAGTTCGGTGCTGACGCTGCGCTACGGGCAGACCTACTTCAACGACTCGGTCTCGAACCCGGTCTTCGACCAGAGCGAGATGCAGGGCCTCGGCTTCCAGGGCGGGTTCGTGGATGCGCTCTACGCCCAGGAGGGCTACGACGGCCAGTTCCCGTCGATCGACATCGCCGAATTCGGGAACGAAGGCAACTCGCACGGGTCGTGGTCGAACAACGACATCCAGTGGACCTCGCGCGAAGTGAGCGGCACCTACTCGCAGTTCGTCGGGAACCACACGCTGAAGTACGGCGCCCAGTGGCGGCGCATGGGGCTCCACTCGGTCTCCTTCGGCAACGGTCTGCAGCTCGGCTTCGAGCGGAAGTTCACGCGCGGCCCGGATCCGTCGTCTCCGAACGAGGATTCCGGCAGCGCGCTCGCCGACCTGCTGCTCGGAGTCCCGAACGGCGGGCAGGTCACGATCGCCGACGCCGCCGATGTCTACATCGACTACTTCGGCGGGTTCGTCCAGGACGACTGGCGCCCGACGCCGAACCTCGTCCTGAACCTCGGCCTGCGGTTCGAGCACGAGACCGGACTCCGCGAAGAGGGGAACGGTTTCGCGGTGGGCTGGGACCGGGACAACCCGTTTCCGGTGCAGATCGCCCTTCCCGCGAACCTCGAGGGGAGCCTGCCCGGGTTCCCGCTTCGGGGCGGGCTGATGTACGCCGGCGTGGACGGAAACCCCGAGCACCAGTGGGATCCGCCTTCCGTCAAGCTCGGACCCCGATTCGGGTTCGCCTACACGGTGAATCCCGAGACGGTCGTGCGTGGCGGCTACGCGATCTTCTGGGCGCCCTACGCGCTGCCGAGCGGCACCGGAGCCTCCTCCCTCGGAACCTACGGCTTCACCGCCGTGACCTCGCTGGCATCCAGTCTCGACGGCGTGACCCCGCCCGCGGCGACCGCCGCGAATCCCTT
This sequence comes from uncultured Acidobacteriota bacterium, assembly GCA_964347715.1. Lineage (GTDB taxonomy): Bacteria > Acidobacteriota > Vicinamibacteria > Marinacidobacterales > Marinacidobacteraceae > CAYGAO01. Next base: position 9,286 of record CAYGAO010000044.1, on the reverse strand, counting down.
CCCGAGCGGCGTCGACAACCCCGTGGGGAACGCGAACGGCCGGCTCCAGAACATCGGCAGCAACGTCTATTTCAACGAACAGTTCCGCTCGTCTCCCTACATCCACAAGTGGTCGCTCGATGTCCAGCGCGATATCGGAACCGACCTCGTGGTCAAGGTCGGCTATGTCGGCAGCGCCGGAGCCGACCTCCCGATCGGCGGCACCGCCGACTCGACGATCAACATCAACCAGCTCGACGAGAGCTACCTGTCGCTCGGCGACCGGTTGAACGACAAGTATCCGAACCCGTTCTTCGGCGATTCCCGCTTCGGCGCGTTCGCGGGTGAGACCGAACTGCCGCTCGGCCAGCTGCTGCGGCCGTACCCGCACTTCCGGAATGTGTTGGCGCGGCATGTGAGCGCGGGCAAGTCGCTCTACAACTCGGCGCGGCTCGAGTTCGAGAAGCGTTTTCGGGACAACTGGGGCGCGCGGATCAACTACACCTTCACTTCGCACAAGGACAACATCTACGAGAGCAACACCCGTCTCCAGGATGAAGAGACCACGGTCTTCAACACTCCCGAGGCGTGCGTCACCGGCGCCTGCCCGGTGGTCGAGGACGATTACGGAATCTCGCGGATCCACACGCCACACCAGCTGAACATCGCCTTCACCGTTCGCACCCCGGGCGACAGCCCGATCTACAGCGGCTGGGCGATCTCGACCCAGACGATTCTCCGGACCGGTTTCCCGCTCACCCTGAAGCAGAACGTGAACCCGATGAGCGCCTACGGTTTCGACCACCAGCGACCCTCGAGCGGCGCGGTGTCCGGTGGCGGCAACCCGCGCGACAACCACGAGAACTACCTGAGTCTCGGGGGCGTGACCCAGACGGATGGCTTCACCCTCGGGGCGGGCCCGCACACCACGGATGCGGTGCGCAGTCCGGTCCTCCACACCTGGGATGTGTCGCTCGACAAGACGACGCGCATCTTCGGCGACGCGAACCTGAACCTGCGCTTCGAGATGCTGAACCTGTTCAACTCGCCGAACTGGAACGGTCCCCGCACCGTCGTCGGCGCCAACAACTTCGGGCAGATCACCTCGACCGGCGGCTTCCCCCGGACGCTGCAGTTCATGACGAAGATCACCTTCTGATCTCCTGATCCGGCGACCGGGCCTCTCGCGGCCCGGTCGCCCCTCCGAAGAAACGGCGCACCGTCCTCGGGGCGGTGCGCCGTCGGTCTGTTCCGACGCTCCGCGCGGTCGCAGGGGACGGGATTCCCTCGGACCGGATTGCCCCCGGACGGCTTCCCCCGGACGGGCTTCCCCCCGGACCGGATTGCCCCGGACCGGATCGCTCGGAGGGGCTTCCCCGGGACCGGATTGCCCGGGACGGGATTTCTCCCGGACCAGATTTCCCGCTGCCGGGATGGCCCCCCGGACCGGATTCCCCAGCCGGTGGCGGTCTCGCCAGACCGGTCCCGCCCCGGGGTCCGTCCCCGGCAGCGTCCGGCGTTGGATCTGTCTGTCGAGCAGGGTCCGGGACCGGAATCCTCCGTCCGTTCGGTGCTTTCGGAGCGCCGGGCGTTCGCGTGCCGGGTTTCCCCGGCACGCGGCGGCGCCTGCGGCCGGGTCAGCCCCGTCCGGGGTCCGTCCAGGGCTGTCCCTGCCGGTAGAGCCGAATCCGGGAGCGGATCTCCCCGGCGAGTTCGGGGTTCCCGAGCGCTTCGGCCCGGGCGAGCGCGCGTCCCGCGGTCCGGAGCGCGCTCTCGAAGTCCCCCGAAGCGGCGAGTACCGCCGCGAGCAGATCCAGCGACCTCGGCTCGCGGTAGCTGCCGAGACCGGCGAGCCGCCCCGCCAGGCGCTCGGCCTCGTCGAGATCCCGGACCTCCGGGTCGGGGTCGAGCGCGAGGAGACGCGCGAGCGCGTCGAGCACCGCCGGGTTGCCCGGATCCAGTCGCCGGGCGCGGCGCAGCGCCTCGTCGGCATCCCGCAGCTCGCGGCGCCGGCGGCGGGTCCGTCCGAGCTCCAGCCACGAGCGAACGGACTCCTCGTCGCGTTCGACGGCGGCGAGCCCCTCGGCGAGCGCCTCGGCGAGCCGTCCGGCGAGCCGGTAGGCGGCGCCGAGCGCGGCCCGGACCACCGCGGACTCCGGATCGAGCCGCCGCACGGTCTCGAGGGCGGCGACGGCGCCCGACCCGTCGCCCCGGAGGAGGCGCAGATCCCCGAGGTCGAACCACGCCTGCGTCGCCTCGGGCTCGCCGGCGGTGGCCCGGACCAGCGCGCGTTCCGCGGTTTCGGGTCGGCCGCTCTCCCGGAGCAGCGCGGCCGCCTTGAGCAGGCGGGCGTAGTCTGGTTCGGCGGCGAGCCCCCGCTCGAGCGTCCGGGCCGCGGTGTCCCGGAGTCCCTGCGCGAACAGGAGTTCCCCGAGTCCGATCAGGAGCCGCGCCCGCTCCGGCGCATCGTGGTCCCCGGTGAGCTCGTTCCGGTAGAGGACTTCGAGGTACGCGATCTCCTCCCGTTCCTCGTCGGGCCCGGGCGGCCCGGCCGGCCCGGCTACCCGGATCCAGTGATCGGTGAAGTCGGCGCCGGGGAACACCTCCTCCCGCACCGGCAGGTGACAGGCGAGGCAGTCCGACTCCGGGGTGACCCGTTCCCAGGCGTGGAGCGCCGCCGGATCCTCGTGGCAGCGGCGGCAGACACGCCGGCTCCGGGCCGCGACGGAGATCTCGGCGCGGTGCGGGTCGTGGCAGTCGAGGCACGAGATCGTTCGTTCGGGCGGCGAGGCGCGGAAGCACGCGCTCATCATCAGGCTGCCGGCGGCGTGCCGGCCGAGCGAGCGATCCCGGCGCAGGATCTCGATCGGCTCGAAATCGGTGGGCGTCCGGTGGCAGCCGCCGCAAAAGGCCACCTGCGCGGCGGGATCGAGGCGTCCCGGGTCGAAGATCGCCTCCCGGCCGAGGGCGTCGGCGTGCGCGGCACCCGGCCCGTGGCACCGCTCGCACCGGACGCCCCACTCGGACCCCGCCGGGTCGGGCGCTCCGCCCGTCCACGCGACCGCCGTCGCGTGGCAGGCGACGCACTCGCGCATCCGCCGCGGCGAGTCGAGGTCGCCCAGCGGGTCCTCGTCGCTCTCCGAACCGGGAGGCTCGATCCAGGAGCCGAGTCCGTGGGACCACGAGAGCCGCAGTTCCCGCATCCGCCCGTCGCTCGCGAACGAAACCGGAGTGACGCCGCGAAGCCCCGATCCGAACACCGCCTCCACCGCATCGGATCCGCCTCCGGGCGCTGCGAGCACGGGGCCGGCCTCCGACCGCCGGTAGCGCGGACGGCTCGCGGCGGGCGGCCCCGGACTCCTCCACGAGACCGGAGCGTCGAGCCGCTCCCCGGAGAACCAGCGCGCGGCGACCTCGGGAGTCAGCGCCGCCCCGGTCCGCGCCATCGGGTGCTCCCCCTGCGCGGTGGCGATCGCGCGGTGGCAACGGGCGCACGCCGAAGCGCCCGCGACCGCGCCCGCCGGCCAGTCACCGAGCAGTTCCGGGCCACCCGCCGGCGGCTGCGCCCTCGTCGCGCGCTCCGCCGACGAGAACGCCAGCGCCGCTGCGGCGAAGGCGCACGGCGGGAGCAGTGAGCGGAACCGGGAGCGCAAGGGCGCCCGGATCGTATCGGCTACCGAGGGCCCGGCGGGCCGGGGATCCGTTCGATCCGGGCCCCGACGGCGCGGAGCCGGACCTCGAGCCGTTCGTGGCCCCGGTCCAGATGATGGACCCGGTGGACGATCGTCTCCCCGCCGGCCGCGAGCCCGGCGAGCACGAGGCTCGCGCTCGCCCGGAGATCGGAGGCCGTGACTTCGGCCCCGGTCAACCGGCACTTCGGCGCGCGCCCGGCGCCGCGCACCGTCGCCCGGTTCCCGTCGAGTCCGATGCGCGCGCCCATCCGTCCGAGCTCGGGCGCCTGGAGGAAGCGGTCCTCGAAGACGGTCTCGACGATCTCCGCATCCCCCTCGGCGAACGCCATGAGCGCCATCCACTGCGCCTGCAGGTCGGTCGGAAACCCCGGAAACGGACCTGTCCGCACGCCCACCGGGCGGATCGGTCGCGCCGCCGACACCCGGAGGGACGAACGGCCCACCGGCTCGATCCGGGCGCCCGCCGCTTCGAGCTGCTCCAGGAGGGCGCCGCAATGACCGGGCTCGACGCCCCGCACGAGGAGTCGGTCCCCGACGAGCGCCCCGGCGATCAGGAAGGTTCCCGCCTCGATCCGGTCGGAGACGATCCGGCGTCGGGCGCCGCCGATCCGGCGCCGCCCCACGATCCGAAGCGTTCCGGTCCCGGCTCCCCGCACCTCGGCGCCCATCGCGTTCAGGAGTCCGGCGAGATCGGCGACCTCCGGCTCCCGCGCGGCGTTCTCGAGGACGGTCGTTCCGCGGGCGAGCGTCGCCGCCATCATGAGATCGGCGGTCCCGGTCACCGACACCCGCGGGAAGCGGTAGCGCCGGCCGGTGAGCCCTCTCGGGGCGACGGCCTCGATGACGCCGTGGTCGTGGCGGAACGACGCTCCGAGCGCCGTGAGCCCGGCGAGGTGGTAATCGATCGGGCGGGCGCCGATCGCGCAGCCCCCGGGCAACGAGACGCGGGCGCGCCCGACCCGGGCGAGCAGCGGCCCGAGCACCAGGCTCGACGCGCGCATCGTCCGCACGATCTCCCCGGGCGCCACCGGTTTCCGGATGTTCGCGGCGGCGACCTCGACCGAACGCCCGCGCCGCGCCCACGAGACGCCCATCTCCGTCAGCAGCCGGAGCATCGTCCGGACATCGGCCACCTCGGGGAGCCCGTCGAGGAGCACCGGCTCCTCGCTCAGCAGGCTCGCGGCGAGTGCGGGGAGCGCCGCGTTCTTCGCGCCGAGCACCTCCAGCTCTCCCCGGAGGGGTCGGTCGCCCCGAATCCGGAACCGGTCCACGATCAGCGGGGCGGGGGAGAGATGCGCACGGCCGGGAACCGTAGCGCCGGGGAGGGGCCGGTTCCCCGGGTACGATTCGATCCGTGATCTGGCTCGGTCTCGTGGCGGCCCTCGCGGTTGTTCAGGAACCCCCGAGGGTGGACACCGGAGCGATGGAGCCGCAGGTCGCCGAGTTGCTGAACCGCCTCGAGGCCGGCGTCCGGGAGCGCCCCGACGATCCCGGTGCCTGGCTCGACTACGGCGAGTCCCTCCAGGCCCACGGCCTCCCGAGCGCGGCCGCTCGCTGTTACCGGGAGGCGACGGCGCTCGTTCCGGCGGCGGACCCGGCGAGTCTCACCGCCAACTACCTGCTCGCGCACGCGCTCCGGCCGACGGCGCCGGAGGCGGCGCGCGCCGCTCTCGAGCTGGTGCTCTCGAAGCACCCGGGATATCTGGCGGCGCAGGTGCTGCTCGGAGAGATCCGGGAAGAGCTTGGCGACCCTGGCGGCGCCGCCAGGTCCTTCGAGCGGGCGCTCGATATCGATCCCGAATCCGGCCTCGCGCTCTACCGCCTGGGCCTTCTCCGCCTCGCCGCCGGCGATCCGGAACCGGCGATCCCGCTCTTCGAGCAGGCGCTCGCGCTCGAGCCCGAGGCCGGGGCGGTCCGGTCCGCGCTCGCGCAGGCGTGGAACGCCGCGGGGGACCGGGAGCGTGCGAACGCGATCCTGGGCGCGGGCGGCCCGGTCCGGGGCCTGCCGGGAATCGAGGATCCGATCCACTTCCGGATGACCGAGCGGGACATCTCGTCGCCGCGCCTGATCGAGCGCGCCCGCGCCGCGAGCGATGCGGGGCGTCTCGCCGAGGCGGAGCGCCGCTACCGCGAGCTGGCGCGGATCCGCCCCCGGGACGCCGGGGTGCTCGCCGAGTTCGGGGCGGTCCTCGACCGCCGCGGGCGGCCCGAGGAAGCCGAGCCGCGTTACCTCGACGCGCTCGCACTCGATCCGGAACAGGGCCTCGCGCGCTTCGGGCTTGGCGCGCTCCGCGCTCGCCGGGGGGATCTGCCCGGCGCCGAGTTCCAGTTCCGGTCCGCCCTCGCTTCCCGCGCAGACGATCCCCGCGTCCGCACCGCTCTCGGGGATGTCCTGCTCCGCCAGCGCCGTTTCGCCGAGGCGCTGGAGTTCCTCGAGAGCGCCGCCGCGCTCGACTCCGGCGACGGGCGATCCCGCGTCCTGGCCGCGGCGGCCCTCGCCGAACTCGGGCGTTACGAGGAAGCGTGGGATGCGGTGCGGGCGGCCCGTCGCCTCGGGAGCGAGCCGCCGGAGGACTTTCTCGCGGTGCTGCGCGCCCGGCGTCCGGAGCCCGGGCGGTAGCGGTGTTTCCCGGAGCCCCGCCGCGGCTCGCGACGGTCGTCGTCGGGCTCGCCCTGGGATGGCCTCGCCCGGGAACCCCGCAGCCGCTCGCCGAGGTCACGGACGCCTCCGGGGTCGTCTTCACCCACGATCCCGGTGATCTCTCCCGGTTTCCGCTGCCGGCGATCATGGGGGCCGGCGCCGCCCTTTTCGACGCCGACGGGGACGGCGATCTCGACCTCTACCTGATCCAGTCCGGCCCGCTTCCCGAGGACCGGGCCGGGATTCCCCCGGAGCGACTGCCGAGAAACCGGCTGTTCCGGCGCGAACCGACGGGCGTCTGGCGCGAATCCGACGGGCTCGGGGATCCGGGCTACGGGACCGGGGTCGCGGTAGGGGATGTGGACGGCGACGGTGATCTCGATGTGTTCGTTCAGAACCACGGCCCCGACGCGCTCTATCTGAACCAGCGGGGCGAGTTCGAGCAGGCTCCGGTCGCGGATTTCGGGGCGCGCTGGTCGAGTTCCGCCGCATTCTGCGACTACGACGCGGACGGGGACCTCGATCTCTATGTGGGCGGCTATCTGCGGAACGATCCCGGCAGGGAGTGCGTCTCGGCGTCCGGCGAGCCGGACTTCTGCGCCCCCGAGAGCCTGCCCTACGAGCGCGACGCTCTCTTTCGAAACCGCGGCGGCGGCGTCTTCGAGGATGTCTCGCAAACGGCCGGCATCGCCGACGAGCGTCGCCCGGCGCTCGGGGTGCTCTGCCACGACTTCACCGGCGACGGACGGCTCGACTTCTATGTGGCGAACGACGGCGAGCCGAACCTGCTGTGGGAACAGGACGACCACGGGCGTTTCGCCGACGCCGCGCTCCTTTTGGGCGTGGCGCTGAACTCGCAGGGGCGCCCGGAAGCCAGCATGGGGGTCGCGCTCGGCGATGTGGACGGGGACCGGGACCTGGATCTGTTCATGACGCACCTTCGCTCCCAGACGAACACGCTCTACCGGAACCGGGGATCCGGTTTCCTCGACGACACGCCGGTGTCCGGGCTCGGGCTTCCGAGCCTTCCCCGAACCGGGTTCGGGACCCGCTTCCTCGACCTCGAGCACGACGGCGACCTCGACCTGGTGATCGTGAACGGCGCGGTCGCCCGCGAGGCGGGCGTTGCTCCGGACTCGGGGCTCGCCGCCTACGCCGAGCCGGCGCAGGTCTTCCTCGGCGACGGGGCGGGCGGTTTCGAGCCGCTCGAGGTCGAGGGCTTCACGACGGCGCCGTGGGTCGGGCGCGGGCTCGCCACGGGCGACTGGGACCGGGACGGCGACCTCGACCTCGTGGTCACGAGCGTCGGGAACCGGGTCCGGTTCTTCGAGAACCGCGCGGCGAAACGCGGCGGCTTCGTGGTCGTGGAGCCCCGCGAATCCGGGAGCCCGAGCCCCGGGGCGATCGTCACCCTCGACCTCGGCGACCGTTCGCTCGTCCGGGGGCTGAACCCGGAGGCCGGCTACCTGACGAGCAGCGAGCCTGTCGTCCACTTCGGCGTCCCTGCCGGCGTCCCGGTCACCGGGCTTCGCATCCGCTGGCCCGACGGGACCGAGGAGTCGTTTCCTCCGCCCGCGCCGAACACCCGCCGGATCCTCGACCGCACCCGGGGGCGCGGGCCACCGCAATCCGGCTGACCGGACGCGCCTCCTCCCCCCGGCGACGAGTCCCCGTCGGTCTGCAAAACGGTGTGACAGGTTTTGACACACCGTGCGGTTATGGTTCCGACGACGAATGCCGAAAGGCCACCGGCGAGGACGGTTCTCGCCGCATCGAGGGAAGATCGGGCCGACACCGGGCACGCCGGCCGTCGCACCGGCCCCTCGCCTTCCGGCGAAAGTTGGCACGAACAACAGGAGGTGCCCATGGACAACACCACGAACGGCGCGTTCGTCAATTTGCAGCACGCCGCCATCGGACGGCCGATAACCCGACTCGGCGTATCGTTCTTTCCCGTCTATTTGTTGGACAATGGCCTGCCGGACATCGGCACCGGACCGAAGTCGGGCTGGCAGGTCGAGGAGTTGCCGCGAGCGTCGGTGCCGACCCTCGTCGTGAAGAACCCGACCGCCCGCCCGGTCCTGATCGTCGAGGGCGAACAGTTCGTGGGCGGCGACCAGAATCGCACCCTGAACGTCAGCGTGCTGGCGCCGCCGGCGGCCTCTCTCGAGATCCCGGTTTCGTGCCTCGAAGCGGGCCGCTGGGGTCGCCGCCGCGACTTCACCGCGGGTTCGACCTTCACCCATCGCCGCGTGCGTCGCGCCAAGAACCAGGCGGTGGCGCAGCAGGCGGCCACGCCCCGGGCGCGACGGGGCGATCAGGGCGCCGTGTGGAACTCCATTGACGCCGAGCTGGCTCACCTGAGGGTATCCGCGCCGACCCGGTCCCTGGCCGCGGCTGACCGGATCTACGAGCGGGAACCCTCCCGGCGGGAGGCGGCCGAAGCGCTCGGCGCCCTCGGTCCGCTGCCCCGCCAGTGCGGCGTCGTGGTGACCCACGGCCCGCGCCTGGTCGCCACCGAGATCTTCGGCGCCCCCGAACTCCTCCGGCCCCATTGGGGGGCGCTGGTGCGCGGCTATCTGCTCGAGCGACCCACGGACGCCGGACGGCCCTCGGCCAGCCGCGTCCTCCGCAGGCTCGGCCGCGTGAGCAAGTTCCCCTGCCGCGAGACGCCCGGGGTGGGACTCGGCGTCGAGCAGCACTTCGTCGGTTCGAAGGCCGTCGGGCAGGCGTTGACTCTGGACGGCGCGGTCGTCCATCTCTCCGTGCTCAGCGGCCGAGCGGCGGCTGATCCGGAGGGACGCGGTCCGCTGGGCTCCGCGCGGTCAGGGAATCCGAGGGGCGCGTTCCGTTGTCGTTTCCCTCGCAGGGAATCGCAGGGGCGCGGTTAGCTGCGCCCGGCGCGGTGAGGGAATGGGGGGCGTGGCCCGCTGCGCCCGTCGCGGTGAGGGAATGGGGGGGCGTGGTCCGCTGC
>CAYGAO010000043.1:0-15892 GCA_964347715.1 uncultured Acidobacteriota bacterium | reverse complement strand
TGGGGAAAGCGCCCCGCAACCGCCCGGACGATGGGGTTCCCCATCTCGTCGAGGATGGATTCCCATGCGGGGCGCTTTATCCACAGGCTGCTGCTGAGCGGAGGGACCGGGCGGTGAGGAGCGACGCGGAAGCGGTGCGCGCCGAGCTCCACCGGCTACTGTTCGACGACGCCGAAGGCCCGGCGGCCTTCCTCGCTCCCCGGATGACCGCCGACCCGTACTCGCTGACCCCCGAGGTACGCTGGTGCCTCGTGTACCTCCTGCGCGGGGTGCGCTCGCTCGCCGCCTCGAGCCGGCTGCTCGACCCCGATTCGATCCTCTATCTCGTGGCGCACACTGTGGAGGCGGCCCGCCTTCCCACGGCCGGGGTGGACCGCCTCTGGTTCGATGTCGCGCGCGAGCTTCCCGGGCACTGGTTGCACCGCTACGAGCGGGAGGAGATCCGGTACTCGCTCGCGGAACTCCGCTACCTGAACCTGCTGCTCGCGCGCATCTGGGAGGTGGAGCGGAAGCGGATCGCGCTCCGCGACCCGCCGCTCCTGCCCCGCTACCTGCGCGAGCCCGAGGCGGAGCCGGTCACCCGCTGAACGGGCTCGGCCCCGCCCGGCCCGCCGTCAGCCGACGAACGGGAAATCGCCCGGTTCGCAGAGGCCGTCCTCGATGTCGAGGATGTATTCCTCCACCTGCGCCCGCCTCGCATCGCCCCGGGGCGCGATCCGCCGGAACTGGTCGAAGTAGCGCTGGGCGGTGTTGCACTGGTTCGCGTTCAGGGCGATCACCCCGAGGGTGAAGGTCGCGTCGGCGGCGCGCGGGTCGTCCGGTGCGGCGGCCAGCGCGGCGCGGTAGTGGGACGCGAGCGCACCCTGATCCTCGTTCCGCCCGGCGACGAACGCGAGCATCCAGTGCGCTTCGGCGGCGTGCTGGCCCTCCGGGTCGAGCACGAGGTACTTGTCCAGTCGCTCGCCGGCCTTGTCGAATTCCTGGGCGTTGTAGGCGATCTGGCCCGCGTAGAAGAACACCCGGGAGAGCTGCGGGTTGTCGGGGTCCTCGGCGATGACGACCGAGAACGCCTCTTCGGCGCCCTCGTAGTCCTCGTCCGGGAGCAGCGCGAAACCGAGCTGGTAGTGGATCTCGACATCTGTCGGGTCACTCGCCGCGACCTCCCGAAGCAGCGGGATCGCCGCTTCCCGGTCTTCCAGCATCAGGAGGTTCATCGCCGAGCTGCGCCGGGCCATCGCCACCTGCTGCGCCAGCTGGGCGGCGGCCGCCGGCTCCGCGTCCGCTCCGGCGAGGAAGGCCTCGAACGCGGCGGTGGCCTCGGCGGCGTTCTCCTGGGCCTGATGCGCGATGCCGATGTAGAAGTGGAAGGGGAAGTAGTCGAGCGCCTCGACCGCCGCCGGGCAGGCCTCGAGGGTGGCGTCCCAGTCGGCTGCCTGGGCCGCGCTCTCGCAGGTGGTCTGGTAGGCGTAATCCACGTTCTGCTTGTACACCTCCCAGGCGGGATGGCTCTCGTCCCGGCCGGTGACCAGCGGCCCGCAGATCGAGATGACCTCCGCCCAGACCTGGTTGTTGATCGCTTCCCGGCAGGCCTCGTCCTCCTCGGTGTCCTCCTCCTGGAGGACGGCCAGGGAAACGGGCGAAAAGCCGGTCGGAAAGGCGAGACCCGCCGTGGGCAGGGCGACGGCGAGAAGGACGAGGGACCCGATGCTGATGCGCCGTGGCATGGCAGAACTCTCCTTGAGGTCGGAAACGACTCCGCGATACGGCCCCGACAGCCGTACTTCGGCGGACCCGGCCCGCGAATGGAGCGAAGCAGGGTACCACACGCCAGGCCGAGGCCCGACTTCACCCCGTCCTGCGGTGGATCGCGGACGCCGCGCGGTGCGGCGCCGGTGCGGGCGGGCGCACCGGGGGGGCCGGTCAGCGCTGGCGGGCGCGGACGAAAACGGCCGCAGGCCGGGTTCCTTCGCGCTCGTTCGTCGGGGCCGGAGTTCGATTGGCCGGCCGTCGCCCGGTTCGCGGAGGCGGACTCACCCCGTCGCCCGGTTCGAGCCGGGTGCCGACGGGGTCCGGTCACCGGGGAAAGCGAAGAACCAGGTCCCTCCCCCCGGCCCGACCCGCCCCCGAGGAGCGGGTCGGTTCGCGCCGGGGCCCGGTCAGAACGCGAGGCGCAGGCCGAGCTGCGCCTGGCGCTGGTTTCCGACGAGCGAGGCGCCGAGCCCGTATTCCGGGTTCCGGGTCACTCCGTCGGAGAGGCGGGGTTCCTGCTGGTCCGCCCCGCTCACGCGGAACGAGGCGGCGTTCAGGAGGTTGAAGACCTCGAAGAGCGCCTCGATGCGGGCCGGGCCGAGGTCGAGCCCCTTCGTGATCCGGAGGTCCAGGTTCGTCCAGGCGTCGCTCCGCTCGCCGTTGATCTCCGCGACCTCGCCGCCGATGATCGCGCGGGTCTGGGGGCCGTGCGGCCCGATCGAGAAGCCGGGGTGGCCGTGGTAGCCCACCGCCGGGTCGAGGGCGGTCCAGGGTGACCCGGACTGCGCGGTGAGGATCCCGCTCAGGCGGATGTCGAACGGCAGCGCGAACACTCCGCTGGCCACGAAGCGATGCGGGATGTCCCGGCTCGACCGGCCCCAGTCGTAGTCGGGATCCGACGGATCCGTGAGCGTGAGGCCGGTCGCGGAACGCTCGTTGTCGTCGTTCGAGCGGTCGCGCGACCAGGTGTAGTGCGCCTGGAACCGGATTCCCTCGCGGAACCGCCGCCTCACGGTGGCGGTGACCGCGGCGTAGTCGGAGCGCGACAGCGAGTTCCGGACCAGGATCGTCCCCCAGGCCGGGTTCAGCCGCTCGCCGGAATAGACGGGCCGGCCCCAGGCGTCGCGCGTCGGCGCGGGGACGTTCGCATCCACGCTCGATCCGAGCTGGTCCCCCCGCGCGTACACGACATCGAGCGAGGCGGCGAGGTCCCGGCCGATCTCGCGCTCGTAACCCAGATTGAAGCGCACGGTCCGCGGGTCCTCGTGGTGGGGATGGACATGGCTGAGCGAAGGCGTCAGCCCGGCTGGCGGGTTCGCGTTGTCGATCGGGCCGCCGAGGGGCACATAGCCGATGTCGCCCGGCGCGACGATCGCGTTCCCGAAGCGGGGGAAGATCCCGGTGTCGCTGTAGGGAGCGAAGAACAGGAGCGTCGGGGTGCGGGCGTGGAACACCCCGGCGCCGCCCCGCAGCAGGCTCCTGCCGTCGAGCGACCAGGAGAACCCGGCGCGGGGCGCGAGGTTGTCGAGGTCGTCCGGGATGCTCGCCCCTTCGGGGAGGACATGTTCGATCCCCCCGGGGTTCAGCGTCGCGTCCCAGCGCAGCCCGTAGTTCAGGGTGAGCCGGTGGTTCGGGCTCCAGGAGTCCTGGAGGTAGAGCCCGACGGTCTGCTGCGAGACATCGAAATTCGGGTTCTCGACGTTCCCGAAGAAGATGCGGGCGCGGGCGGCGTCGCCGCTCGCGAAGTCGGCGACGGTGTCGAAGTCGTAGCGGCCGTCGGCGTTCCCGGCGAAGTATTCGCTCAGGATGTCGTGGCTCAGCGACGCCCCCGCGCGGATCTCGTGGTTGCCGACGAGGAAGGAGTACCGTTCCTGGATCTCCCACTTCTGTTCGTCCACATGGATCGGCAGCCACCAGGGCTTCCCGAAGTCGCCGAACGACGGCTCGAAGATGCGGAAGTTCGCCTGGAGCGACCGGTCGGACAGGTTCGCCAGCCGGTCGAGGTCGTCGTAGGCGTACTGGACCCGGAGTTCGTTGACCCCGTTCGTCCCGATCAGCGAGACGAGCGATCCGACCACCGCGTGGGTCCGCTCGAGCTTCCGCGACTCCTCGGCGACGAAGTCGGATTCCCGCGCGAAGTCGGTGAGGTTGTAGCGGAGCGTGAGCGTGTGGTCGTCGTTCAGCCGGTGGCTGAGCTTCCCGAACAGGATCAGGTTGTCCACTTCCCGGACGAACTGCCCGCTCGCGGTTCGACCGAGGCTCGGGTCGGCGGCGGCGATCCCGTCGTCGTTCGGGGTGAACCCGGCGAGCAGGTCGGGATACGCGGCGAAGACCGCGTCGTATTGCCCGCGTCCGCGGATGTCGCGCAGGAAGGGCTGACTCCGCGCCGACTGGTCGTAGGAGAAGAAGAAGTGGGTCCGGTCGCGCACGATCGGGCCGCCGAGGGAGGCGCCCCAGTTGTAGCGTTCGAACTCGTCCACCTCGTAGCGCTCGTCGCTCGCGGCGATTCCGCGCGCCGCGTCGAGCGGTGATCGCGGCAGCCGGGCGACCATCTCGTTCCCCCGGTAGAAGAGGAAGGTCGAGCCGGCGAAGTCGTTCGTTCCGGTCTTCGTCACGACATTGATGTAGCCGCCGCCGGAGCGGCCGGCCTCGGCCGAGTACCCGCTCGTCACCACCTGGAACTCCTGGACCGACTCCTGGGCCACCACGAGGCCGCCGTTCTCGGTCGCCTCGCCGCCGCGCCCGTAACCGAAGAAGGCGCTCTTGGCGTCGGCTCCGTCGATCGTCAGCCCGGAGTCGGTCCCGCGCTGCCCGCTGAGCGAGATCCCGCCGCGCCGCGGTTCGACCTTCACGGTCGGCTGCAGGAGCGCGAACTGAACGAAATCGCGCCCCGAGATCGGGAGCGCGGCGATCTCCTCCTGGTCCACATAACCGGCGGCGCCGGCGCGGCCGACTTCGAGCAGCGCCGCGTCGGCGGTCACCAGCACGGTCTCGGCGACGGTGGCGAGCCCGAGCTCCACATCCAGATCGAGGACCTGGCCGACGAGCACCCGGACGGCTTCCCGGCGGACCGTGCGGAACCCGGAGAGCGCGGCGGTGAGGTCGTAGCGGCCGCTCGCCACGGCCCGAACCGCGAAGAAGCCTTCCCGGTTCGTGAACACGGTGCGGGTCTGGCCGCGGCCCGGGTCGCGGAGCTCGATCGTGACGCCGGGCAGGGCGCCGCCGGTCCGGTCCCGGACGAATCCCTGGACGGTCGCGAGCGATTGCGCAAGCGCGGGCGAGGCGAGGGAGAGCGCGAGCAGCGAAGCGGCGGCTCGCAACCTGCCGGATGACATGTGACCTGTTCCTCCTTCGGACATGGTTCGGACCGGGCCCCCGGGTCCCGGTTCGTCGGGAACTCTGACTTCGACGGGGCGGCGATTCCACGAAATCCGGAAGAAAGGACGGGAACCGCTGCGAGACTCCCGCAAGACGGGTTGGTGGAGGGGTCACGGCCACGGCGGGAGGCCCCGGCATCCGCCGCAGCGACCGGCCGCTTCGGGCCCACGAGGGGCCGAGGGGCGATCCGGGCCGTCCGGGGGCGACGGGGGTCGCCGCCCGGATCGAGGGTCGGGTTCGGTGCCCCGGCCGGTGGCGTAGGCGCGGACGGGGTGGCGCGCGAGTGGCCGCCCGGATCGAGGTCGAGGGTCGGGTTCGGCCCCCGGTCCCGGCGTTCGGGCCCGGTCGGTCAGTCGCCCTGGCAGCCCGCCTCGGCGATCTGGCCGAGGATCTCGGTCACCTGCGCCGCGTTCGCGTGATCGGGCGCGAGCTCGAGGAGCGTCTGGTAGTGCTGCTCGGCGTTTCCGCAATCGTCGCGGTTGTAGTAGATCGTCCCGAGGGCGTAGTTCGCATCGGCGAGCCGGGCGTCCCCGGCGGGGGCGCCGTCCAGAAAGCTCCGGTAATGGGTGATCGCCCGATCCTCGTCCGAGCCCTGGAGCGACAGCGCGAGCATGTAGTGGGCGTCGGTGGCGCCGCTGCCGTTCGGCTCGGCAGCCAGGTAGGCCGCCATGCGCTCGGCGGCCTTCGCGTACTCGCCGGCGTTGAAGTTCAACTGGCCGGCCAGGTACACGATCCCGGGAGCCGGCTCGGGCGCTTCGGCGATATAGACCGAGAGCGCCGCCTCGGCGCCGTCTCCCCCGGTGTCGAGCAGCGCCCGCCCGAGGCGGAAGTGCACCTCGACATCCTTCGGGTTCGCCGCCGCCGCCGCCCGCAGCAGCGGAATCGCGTCCGTCGCGGCCCCGGCGCGGGCGTAGGCGATGCCGCCGACGCGCTGCGCGAAGGCGATCTGGTTGCCGAGCTGGGCGGCCGCGTCGGAGTTCCCCCGGGCCGCGTCGAGGAACTGGGAGAAGCTCACCGCGGCGTTCGCCCAGTCCTGCCCGGTGGCGTAGGCGCGGCCGAGGAAGAAGTTGAAGATGAAGGCGTCCGGATTCGCCTGGACGGCCGGGGCGCAGTACTCGATCACGCGGTCCCACTGCTCGGCCTGGGCGACCTCGGGGCAGGCGAGCCCGAGCGCGTAGTTCACCGAGTGCGTCCAGCTCGCGAAATACGGATGGTCCTCCGGCAGCTGCGCGAGGACCGGCGGGCAGGCGCTCCGCACCTGCTCCCAGTTCTGGCCGTCCACGGCCTGACTGCAGGCGAGCGCGGCCTGTGGGTCCACATCCTGGGCCGCCGCTTCGGGGGCCGGGGCGAACGCCGCAGCGATCACCAGCAGTGCGGAAATCTTGAAGGGCATGGTGTTTCGTCTCCTGAACAAGGACGACCGGGGTACTCCGGGGCGCGGGAAGTCCGGGGCGGAGAATTTGCGGAAACTAGCACAGCCCCGGGCCGGTTTCCCTCTCCGCCGGCTCGGGCGCCCGGCAGCGCGCGAGCTCCGCTTCCAGGTACCGCGCCACCTCGGGCGCCCGTTCGTCGTCCGGGGCCATCTCGAGGAACGCTCCGTAGTGGGTCCGGGCGAGCGGGCAGTCACCCCGGTCGGCGGCCCGGGCGCCGAGGAAGTAGTGGGCGGCGGCGGCGCGGGGCCCGTCGGGCTCGGCCTCGAGGAAGGCCGAGAAGTGGCGCCCGGCGCGCTCCGCCGCGCCCTCGCCGGGTTCCCGGGCTTCGGCGCTCCGGACCGCGAGCGAGCCGGCCATCCAGTGCGCATCGGTCCGGAACGGCCCGTCCGGCGGCGCGGCGTCCAGATAGGCCTCGAGGTGGGTCTCGGCCTCCTCGTGGTCGCCGGCGTCGTAGCGCGACCGACCGAGCAGGAAGAGCGCCTCGGTGGTCTCCGGCGCCTCCCGGACGACGACGCGGAGCGCCTCCTCGGCCCCGGCCCGGTCTCCCCGGTCGAGCAGGGCGACCCCGAGCCAGAACGAGACCTCGGCGTCGGCGGGCTCCTCGGCGGCCGCGCGGCGGAGCAGGGGCAGCGCCCGCTCCGGGTCCCCGGCCCGGAACCGGGCGATCCCCTCGTTCCGAAGCGCCCGCGCGATCTGCCCGGCGAGGGAGCCCGGATCCGGGGAGGCCTCGGCGCCGGCGGTGAAGGCGCCGAAGGCCGCGCCCGCGGCCGCCCAGTCCTCCGCCGCCAGGTGCGCGAAGCCGAGGAAGTACTGGATCGCGAACGCCTCGGGAAGCGCCCGCAGCGCGGCCTCGCAGTGGTCGCGGGCAGCGCTCCAGTCGGCGGCCCGGGCCGAGGCTTCGCACGCCCGGGCCGCCCCGGCCCCGTCGCGATCCTCCTGGGCGGGGCGGAGGGCCGCGAGCGCTACCGGGGGCGCGAGGAGGCCCGCGAGGAGGGTCGCGGCCCGGCGGGAGAGACCGGCGGCTCCACCGGCGCCGCTCCGGTCAGGACGGCGAACCGGCTCGCGCCTCACCCCGCTCGGAGGAGTTCCCGCCGCCGCTCGACTCCTTCGCCTTCCTCGAGGCGGTGTCCTTCGGGGATTTCGATCTCCCCTTCGCGTCCGTTCCGCCTTCGGCGGCGGGCGACTTGCCGTCGCGCCTCGCCTCCCCCTTCTTCGCGTAGTCGGTGACATACCAGCCGCTTCCCAGGAAACGGATCGCCGGACTCGAGACGATCCGCTTCGCGGCGCCGCCACAGTCGCGGCAGCTGTCGAGCGGTTCGTCGGCGATCCGCTGGAGTGCCTCGAACACGCCGCCGCAGGCGTCGCAGCGGTATTCGTAGATGGGCACGGGGCAGGCCGGGCCGGGAGTCTATTCCCAACAGGCTGTGGAGAAAGTCCCTCGCGCGCCGACGCGGCGCGAAGCGCCGCCGGGGAGGGTCCTCCCTCCCCGCGAGAGACGGCGGAACGGATCGCGCAGGCGATTCGGGCCGCCATCCGGCGGGGAAAGCGCCCCGCATCCGCCCGGACGACGGGGTTCCTCATCTCTTCGAGGACGGATTCCCATGCGGGGCGCTTCATCCACAGGCTGCCGAGGCGGCCCGATTCCGGCGGAACGGTTCAGCGCGGGAGTGGCGGCGTCGCTGCCGGCGGGCGGCGGTGCCGGGTCCGCGCCTCGTAGGCGCGGGAGATCCGGAAGAGGGCCCCCTCGCCGAGAGCGTCCCCGAGCAGTTGCAGCCCGGCGGGCAGTCCGGCGGCGGTGAAGCCCATCGGGACGGTCGCCGCCGGGAATCCCGTGGGCGGCGCCAGCTGCGGGGAGTTGTTCCCGTGCGGCGTGGTCAGGTCCCCGAGCAGCCGGGGCGGGTGGCTCCAGCTGGGGAAGGCCAGCGCCTCGAGTTCGAGGTCCGGGAAGAGCGCCCCGACCTCTTCCCGGAGCTCGGCGGCGCGCCGGTTCGCGTCTTCGCACTCCTCCTCGGGAGGCGACTCGACCGCGAGCGCTGCGCGGAGCCGTTCCCCGATCGAGGGGTGGAAGTCCCCGCGGTCGAGGATCGCCTCGAGGGTCCGGGCCGGCGCGGCCGGCCCGAGGCTCCGGAGGTAGTCCTCGAGCTGGGCGCGGAAGGGGTTGCACCAGAGCGATCCCTCCGCATCGAGGCCGGCGATCCCGACCGGATCCACGATCGTCGCGCCGAGCCCGGCGAGGTCTGCGAGCGCCGATTCGAAGAGCCCGGTGATCTCGGGGTCGCCCGCTTCGAGGAGCCGACGGACGACACCGATCCGCACGCCCTCGAGATCTCCCGGTTCGAGGTACGCCAGGTAGTCGTCCTCGCGAGCGAATCCCCGGGTGGCGGGATCGGCCGGGTCCGGGCCCGCGAGCACCTCGAAGATCCGCACCGCGTCCTCGACGGTGCGCGCCATCGGTCCGCCGATGTCGCGGTAGAGGTTCAGCGGGACGATGCCGTCGCGGCTGGTGAGCCCCATCGTGGAGCGGATCCCGAAGAGCGCCGCGTGCGCGGAAGGCCCGCGGATCGAGTTGCCGGTGTCGGTGCCGAGTCCGGCGGCGCCGAAGCTCGCGGCGACCGCCGCGGCGGTGCCTCCGGAAGATCCCGCGGGCGTCCGGGTCGGGTCGTACGGATTCCGCGTGTGCCCGGGGACCACCGAGCCGAGCGTCTCGTAGGGGCTGAACGCGAACTCCGCCATGTTCGACTTCGCCAGCACGATCGCTCCCGCCTCGAGGAGGCGCCGCACCTGGAAGGCGTCGTCCGGGGGGAACGACTCCTTGAGCGAAGCCGATCCGGCGGTGGTGGGCAGGCCGGCGGTGTCGTAGTTGTCCTTCACGATCATCGGCACGCACTCGAGCGGCCGGGCGGGGTCGAGTCCGTTCGCGGCGATCCGGGCGTCCGCCTCCCGGGCGCGGGCGGCGGCGGCCGGGTTCACGGCGACGATCGCGTGGAGCGCGGGACCCTGCCGGTCGTAGGCCTCGATCCTGGCGAGGTAGGCCTCGACGAGTTCGGAGCAGGTGAAGGAGCCGGTGCGCAGTCCCTCCCGGATCGAGGCGAGGTCGAGCTCGACCACCTCGGGCCCCGACGCCGGGGGCGGGCCGCAGGCGGCGACCGCGACGCCCGCCGCGGCCAGCAGGGTTCTCGTCCGGCGGCGCATCTTCCGACGCACCGAGTCTATCGGCCGGCGGGAACACGTCGGCGCCGCGGGTACAATCCCCACCCCATGCATCTCCGCGAGCCCGCCCGCCTGCCGCGCCCCTTCCGGCGATGGCGAGGCCGCACCTGGCCGGGTTCGTTCCGCTTCTTCCGCTGACCGGCCCGGAGTCCGGCGGCGAGACTCGATTCGGGCCCGATCCGGGGCCGCCAGGAAACCCGGACGCCCGCGGAAGAGCGCCGAGCGCAGGCCGCGCCGAGCGGCCCGGTTTCCGGCAGCCGCCTCCGTCCCGTTCTCCCTACCATCGCCGCCACGGAGTCCACTCCCTTGATCGCACCACTCCTCGAAACCCTGCTCACCGGCGAGACTGCCGATTCCGGCGCGCTGGAGGCGGCCCTCCACCGCATTCTCTCCGGGCAGAGCGATGTGGCCGAGACGGCGGGGCTGCTGGTGGCGCTCCGGGTCAGCGAGCCGGACGCCGCCACCCTCGCCGCCTGCGCCCGGGCGATGCGCAACCACCGGAAGGCGGTGGTCTCCCAGGTCCGTCCGCTGGTGGACACCTGCGGCACCGGCGGCGACCGGAGCGGCACCTTCAACATCTCGACCGCTGCCGCGCTCGTGGTGGCGGCGGCTGGCGGGGCGGTGGCGAAGCACGGCAACCGCAGCGTCTCCTCGATCACCGGCAGCGCCGATGTGCTCGAGGCCTGTGGCGCGCCGCTCCATCTCGAGCCCGCCCAGGCGTCCCGGATCCTCGACGCGACCGGGTTCGTGTTCCTCTTCGCGCCCGCGTTCCATCCGGCGATGGCCCATGTGGGCCCGGCGCGTCGCGCGCTCGGGATCCGCACGCTCTTCAACGTGCTGGGGCCGCTCGCGAACCCGGCGCTCGCCGACCGGCAACTGATCGGCGTTTACGACCCGTCGCTGACGGAGACGGTGGCGCTCGCGCTCGCCGAGCTCGGTTCGACCGGCGCCCTCGTGGTGCACTGCGACGGACTCGACGAGATCGGCCTCCACGCCCCGACCCGGGGGCACCGGCTCGAGGACGGCGAGGTGAAGCCGGTCGAGATCCGGGCCAGCGAGCTCGGGCTCGGCGAGGCGCCGATCTCCGCGCTTCGGGGAGGCAGCGCTTCCGAGAACGCCGCCATCCTGAAGGCGGTCCTCTCCGGCGAGGAGGACGGGCCGCGCCGGGAGGTGGTCGCGGCGAACGCCGGCGCCGCGCTCGCGGTCGCCGGACTCGCCCCCGACCTCGAGGCCGGGGTGCGGGTGGCGCTCGAGGCGCTCGAATCCGGGCGGGCGCTGCGTTCGCTCACCCGCTATGTCGAGACGAGCATGCGGATCGTCCAGTGATGGCGGATCGTCCCGCGGGCGCGCCGCTCCGGGGCGCCCTCCCCCGCCTCGTCGCGATGGCGAAGGAGCGGGCGGCGCGGCTCGCCGCCGGCCCGGTTCCCGCACCGCCCGCCACGCCCGCGCCTTCGTTCCGGGACGCCGTCGCCGGCCGGCGGAAGCTCTCGGTGATCGCCGAGTTCAAGCGGCGGAGCCCGAGCGCCGGGGAGATCGGCGACGACGACCCGGTGAGCCGCGCCCGCGCCTACCGGGACGGCGGCGCCGCCGCGCTCTCGGTGCTCACGGATCCCGACGGGTTCGGCGGCTCGCTCGCCGATCTCGAAGCGGCGGCCCGCGCCTCGTCGCTCCCGGTGCTCATGAAGGACTTCGTCGTGGATCCGGCGCAGATCGAGGCGGGCTGGGGGGCCGGGGCTTCGGCGGTGCTCCTGATCGCGCGCTGCCTCGCCGGCGACCTCCTCGAACGCCTCCACGGGGCGGCGACCGCGCGCGGGCTCGCGGTCCTGGTCGAGGTCCACGACCGCCGGGAACTGGATCGCGCGCTCGCGCTCGAGGACGCCATCGTCGGGATCAACAACCGCGACCTCGACACCTTCCGCACCGACCGCGCCCGCGCCCGGGCGCTCCTCCCGGAGGTCCCGGAAGACCGGGTGGCGATCGCCGAGAGCGGCTACCTGGAGCCGTCCCACCTCGAGGAGCTGCGCGGGCTCGCCGACGGGGTGCTGATCGGGACCGCGCTCATGCGCGCGGCGGACCCGGCGGGGTTCATCCGGGGTGCGGCCGGGCGTCCGCCGGCGGCCTGAAGACGGGAAGCCGGACCGGTGCGCCCCCTCGAGATCAAGATCTGCGGGCTTCGCCGGCCCGAGGACGCGAGGCTCGCCGCCCGTCTCGGGGCCGGCTGGATCGGGATCGTCCGCGCTCCCGACTCGCCCCGGTCGGCGACGCTCGACGAGGCCCGGCGGGTTCTCGCCGCGGCCCGCGAGGTCCGGCCCGAGGTGCGCGGCGTGCTCGCCACCGGGCGCCGGACGCCGGGAGAAGTGGCTGCCGACGCGCGCGCCATCGGCGTGGAGCGGGTGCAGCCGCACGGCCTCCCGGTCGCCGGGGTCCGCGCGCTCCTCGCCGCCGGGCTCACCGTCCACCGGGTGATCCCGGTCCCCGAAGACGCCGCGCGCCTCCCGGAGTTCCCGCCGCCGAAGCAGTCCGACGGCCCGCTGGTCTTCGATGTCGGTGGCGGCGGCAGCGGGCGCGTCTTCGACTGGCGGATCCTCGCGGGGAAGGCGCCGGATCGGGCGTTCATCGCCGGGGGCCTCCGGCCGGAGAACGTCGGGGATCTCCTTCCGCACCGGCCGTGGGGGGTGGATGTGTCGAGCGGGATCGAGTCGGCGCCGGGAGTCAAGGATCCGGAGCGGCTCCGCTGGTTCTTCGAGGCGCTCGGCGCCGGGAACCGGTCGTGAGCCCCGCGGCCGGGTCCGGTCCCCGGTTCGGCCGGTTCGGCGCCTTCGGCGGCCGCTTCGCCCCGGAACTCCTCGCGCCGGCGCTCGCCGAACTCGAGGCCGCCCGGCGCGAGATCCTGCCCACGGCGGCGTTCCGGGCGGAACACGACCGCGAGGCGCGCGCCTTCGTCGGCCGTCCCACCCCGCTCACCCCGGTGCCCCGATTCTCCGCGCGGGCCGGGCTCGAGGTGGCGCTGAAGCGCGAAGACCTGCTCCACGGCGGCGCCCACAAGGCGAACAACGTGCTCGGCCAGGCGCTCCTCGCGCGCCACCTGGGGAAGACCCGGCTGATCGCCGAGACCGGCGCCGGCCAGCACGGCGCCGCCACCGCGATGATCGCCGCCCGCTTCGGGCTCGAAGCGGTCATCTACATGGGCGAGCGGGACATGGAGCGGCAGGCTCCGAACGTGAAGCGGATGGAGCTCTCGGGGGCCGAGGTCGTCCCGGTGCGCACCGGCGCCCGCACCCTGAAGGACGCGATCAACGAGGCGCTCCGCGACTGGACCCACAGTCTGCGCACGACGCACTACCTCCTCGGGACCGCGGCGGGCCCGCACCCGTTCCCGCGGCTCGTCCGCGACTTCCAGGCGGTCATCGGGCGAGAGGCCCGCCGCCAGTGGCGGCGCGAGCTCGGCGGTTCGCCCGATGCGGCGGTCGCCTGCGTCGGGGGCGGGAGCAACGCGATCGGCCTCTTCCGCGCGTTCGTCGGCGACGAGTCGGTGCGGCTGATCGGCGTCGAGGCCGGGGGCCTCGGGCTCGACAGCGGATGCCACGGCGCGACGCTCCTCCGGGGGAGTCCGGGCCTCCTCCACGGCGCCCGGACGCTCGTGCTCCAGGACGACGAAGGCCAGATCGCCGAGCCGCACAGCATCTCGGCCGGACTCGACTACCCCGGCGTGGGGCCCGAACACGCCCACCTCCGGGAGTCCGGGCGGGCGGCCTACGCGGCGGCGACCGACGAGGAGGCCCTCGTCGCCTTCGAGACGCTCTCGGCCACCGAGGGGATCGTCCCGGCGTTCGAGCCCGCGCACGCGCTCGCCTTCGTCCTCCGGGCGAAGCGGTCCGGCGAGCTTCCCCCGGACGCGCGGGTCCTCGTGAATCTCTCCGGACGGGGAGACAAGGATCTCGAGTCCTATTTCGCCCTCGGACGCCCGAGCCCGGGCCACCGGGGACGCGACGAGTCCGGACGCGCGCCGGGTTCGGACCGCCGGTCGAGCCTCCGGGCCCGATGAGCCTGGTCTCGCTGCGCCGGGCGTTCGCCCGGGGTCCGGCGGTCTCCCCGTTCCTCGTGCTGGGGGATCCCACCCCGGAGCTCTCCGTCGAACTCGCCGGCGCCGCGGTCCGGGGCGGGGCCGACATGCTCGAGATCGGGTTCCCCTACAGCGATCCGGTGGCCGACGGACCCGCGATCCAGGCGGCGACGGCGCGAGCACTCGCCGCCGGGGTCTCGACCCGCGGCGCGCTGGCGCTGCTCGGCCGGGTGGCGGCGGCCTGCCCGGGGACGCCGCTCAACCTGCTCGTGTACGGGAACCTGGTGCACCGGATCGGCTACGAGCGCTTCGCGGGCGAAGCGGCGGCGGCCGGCGCCTCCACCCTGCTCGTGCCGGACATCCCGGTCGAGGAGGCGGGGCCGCTCCGCCGCGCCTGCCGCCGGGCCGGGCTCGGTCATGTCGAGCTCGCCGGGCCGCTCACCCCGCCCCCCCGGCTGCGCCGGCTGGCGCGCGGGTCGAGCTTTCTCTACCTCGCGGGGTTCCAGGGGGTGACGGGGGTGCGCCGCGCCGGCTTCGCCGAGCTGCCGCAGCGCGTCCGCGAGGCGGCGGGGGCCGTGGAGATCCCGGTCGCGGTGGGTTTCGGGCTCTCGGACCGGGAGCAGATCGTCTCCGTCTTCCGGTCCGGCGCCCGGATCGCCGTCGTGGGCAGCCACCTCGCGCGGATCATCGAGCGCGCGTGCGGCCCGGGGCCGGAGTTCTCCGGCGCGCCGGATCGCCTGATCGCGGACTACGAATCCGCGGTGCGGCGACTCACCGACGAGGAGTGACGGAGGAGCAACCATGCTGGTCATCATGCGCCCGGGCCCGACCGAGGGGCAGTGCGTCCGCGTCGAGGAGGCGATCCGGGGAATGGGATTCACCCCGCTCCGGGTTCCCGGCGCGGACCGCACCGCGATCTGCGTCACCGGGAACCGCGGCCCGGTGGACGACTCGCTCCTGGTCCGGCTCCCCGGCGTCGCCCGGTGCATCCGGGTCACGAAACCCTTCAAGCTGGTGAGCCGCGAGGTGCATCCGGAGGACACCGTCGTCTCGGTCGGCGGCGTCGCCGTCGGCGGCCCCGACCCGGTGGTGATCGCCGGCCCGAGCAGCGTCGAGACCGAGGCGCGCACCGTCGAGATCGCCCGGGCGCTCCGCGCGGCGGGGGTCCAGCTGTTCCGGGCGCGCCTCTGGCCGCAGCGCTTCGGCCCCTACCAGTTCGCCGGGCTCGGCGACGAGGGACTCCACACGCTCCGTCAGGTGCGCGAGGAGACCGGACTCCCGGTGGTCGCCGAGATCGTGGACCCGCGCTCGGCCGAGAGGGTCGCCGAACAGGTGGACCTGATCCAGATCGAGGCCCGACACATGGAGAACGAGCCGCTGCTCGAGGTGGCCGCCGGGCTGCCGCGTCCGATCGTCATCGAGCGCGGCTCCGCGGCGACCGTCGAGGAGTGGCTGATGGCCGCCGAATCGCTGCTCGCCCGCGAGAAACACGAGGTGATCCTCTGCGAGCGCGGGATCCGCACCGGCGGTCAGCGCCGCATCCTCCTCGACCTGCACGCGGTGCCGGTGGTCCGGCGCATGTCGCACCTGCCGGTGCTCGTGGACCCCTCCCATGCGGTCCGGGCGCGCGACCGGGTGCGCCCGCTCGCCCGCGCCGCGCTCGGCGCCGGCGCCTCCGGCATCGCGGTCTCCGTGCACACCCGGCCGGACACCGCCTACGCCGATCCGCTCCAGACCGTGGATGTCCCGACGCTCCGGGGAATCCTCGAGGACCTCGCGACGATCCGGGAGCTCGAACGACTGTGAGAGGCTTTTCCCTGCCGCCGCCCCGCGAGACATGGCAACCTGTGGATAAAGCGCCCCGCATGGGAATCCGTCCTCGAAGCGATGGGGAACCCCGTCGTCCGGGCGGATGCGGGGCGCTTTCCCCACCGGATGGCGGCCCGAATCGCTCGCGCGATCCGTTCCGCCCGCTTTCGCGGGGAGGGAGGACCCTCCCCGCCGCCCTCCCCGGCGGCGCTTCGCGCCGCGTCGGCGCGCGAGGGACTCTCTCCACAGC
>CAYGAO010000042.1:3323-16014 GCA_964347715.1 uncultured Acidobacteriota bacterium | reverse complement strand
GTGACCGGAAACGGCTGACTTCTCGCGAGACGGGAGAACCGCGCCTGCGGGCGCCAGACTGCCGCTGACCCACCTCGGTCTCCCTCGAGTCGCCGACCTGCCGGTTCGGGGACGGTTCCGCGACGGGTCGCTAGCGGTCGTTCTGCTGCTCCTGCTCGGCTGCTCCGGGGAAGGGGGCGCCCCGGGGGAGGCGCCGCGCGGCCCGCTCGAGGCGGACACCGCCGGCTTCGTCGGCTCGGAGACCTGCGCCGCCTGCCACCCCGACATCGGAACAGCCCAGGCGGCGCACCCGATGGCGCGCACCGGAGCGGCGGTGACCGAAGCGACGCGGGACCGCTGGTTCTCCCAGGAGATGCTCCGGGAGACGGTTTCCTGGCCCGCGCGCCTCGGCCCCGCGCCACGCTACCGGCGCGACGCGGGCGGGGGAATCCGGTTCGAGACCGCGGGCGCGGGCTCCGGAGTCTCCGTGGATGCGGTCTTCGGCTCCGGGCTCCGGGGTTCCACGCCGGTCGCCTTCGCTCCCGGAGGCCGGCTGCGCGAACTGCGGCTCTCCTTCTCCAGGGCGCAGCAGGGCTGGTTCCCCACCCCGGGAGGGGAGGAGGACCGGGATCCGCTCGGCGATCTCGACGGCCCCGAGGCGAGCGCCGACTGCCTCGGCTGCCACGCGACCGCGCTCGCCCGGGACGACGAAGCGCGGTTCGATCCGCATCGGGCAGTGCTCGGCGTCCGCTGCGAGCGGTGCCACGGCGCGGGACTCGCCCATGTGGAGGCCCAGGTCGAGGCCCGGTCGGGCGGCGGTGACGCGGGCTCGATCTTCCATCCCGGCCGCCTCTCGCCGCGCGACCAGACCGCCTTCTGCGGCCAGTGCCACCGGCAACCGACCGACTTCGAGCCCCGCGAGATCCTCGCCCGCGATCCCGGGCTCGCGCGCCACGCCGGGGCCAGCCTGATGATGAGCGCCTGCTTCCGCGAGTCGCCGCCCGCATCCACGATCACCTGCACCGAGTGCCACGATCCGCATCGGGCGGAGCCGGCCGGCCCCGAGCGAACCCGTGGCGTGTGTCGGCGCTGCCACGAGGACGCCGCCGCGCGGCACCGGAGGACGCCGATTTCGGACGGCGCCGATTGCGCCGGCTGCCACCTGCCCACCGAGCGCGACGCCTTCCACGGCACCCCGTTCACGGACCACTGGATCCGGACCTCCGACGAACCCCCGGGGCCCGGGACCCCCCGCGGGCAGGCCGAGCTCCGCTGGCTCGAGGCGCTCTACGGGGAGCGGATCCCCGAGGACCATCGCCCGGAGAAGGCAGCCCGCCTGCGCGCCGGCCTCGCCGAGCTGCTCCATCTCCGGGGCGCCCGGGCCGAGGCCCGGGCCCTGCTCCGGGAGGCGCTCGGCCTCGGGGCGGACTACGAGACGCGGATGAAGGCGGGCGCGCTCCTGCGCGACGGCGGCCGGGCCGGCGAGGCGCTCGCCATCTTCCGCGAGGCCGCCGCCGAGCGGCCCGACCGGCCGCACGCCTTCTTCGAACTCGGCGACCTGCTCCTCGAATCGGGCGATTTCTCCGGGGCCGCGGCGCCCCTCGCGACCGCCGCGGAACTGAGTCCCGGTTCCGCCGGCGTCCAGACCAGACTCGGGGCGGCGCTCCTCGGGGCCGACCGGGCGGAGGCGGCGGCCACGGCGTTCCGGGCCGCGCTCGCGCTCGACCCCGACGACCCGGCGGCGCTCGGGGCGCTGGCCGGCATCCTGGCCGCCCACCCCCGGCGCGACCTGCGGGACCCCCGGGAAGCCGTCGCCCTCGCGGAGCGGCTCGCCCGCCGGTCCTCCTTCGAGGAACCGTACTCGCTCGACCTCCTCGGAGCGGCGCTCGCCGCCGCCGGAGACTTCCGGGGCGCGCTCGAGGCCGGGAGACGCGCCGCGACGCTCGCGACCGGGACGCACGCCGCGGCGGTTCGCGGGCGGCTCGCGCTCTATGAGGCCGGGCGGGCCTACATCGGCCCGCTGCCCCTGGGCGCGGCCCGCTGATCCGGCGCCCGGGTACACTCGGAACGGGCGTCCGCCGTCAAGCGGGGTCGCCCGCCGACCGGGACCGAGACCGGCCCCTTCACCGTGCTCCGGGGGGTGACTCGATGCGCGACCTGAACTTCCTTCCCATCGGCGCCGGCCTGGCGCTCACCGCCCTCGCCTGCGGCCAGGCTCCGGAACCGGCGGCGGAGGCACCCGCCCCCGGGAACCCCGATCTGGTCCAGCGGGCGCTGCCGAACCCGAACCCGGTGGTCATCACCCAGTGGGCGGCGCTTCCCGACGGTCGCACCTGGGGGTCCACCGCCGGAGTGGACATCGGCCCCGACGGCCATGTGTGGGTGTACGACCGCTGCGGGGCGAACGCCCTCGCCGGCGGCTGCGAGGAGAACCCGCAGATCGACCCGGTGCTGAAGTACGACCGCCACACCGGCGAGGTGCTCGCCGAGTTCGGCGCCGGGCTCTTCGTGCTGCCGCACGGCCTCCATGTGGACGACGACGGGAACGTGTGGGTCACGGATTCCCAGGGGAACGAGGAGGGCACGAAGGGCCACCAGGTGATCAAGTTCACGCCCGAGGGCGAAGAGCTGATGCGCCTCGGGATCGCCGGGCAGCCGGGCGCCGGCCCCGGCCAGCTCCACGAGCCCTGCGATGTGATCACCGCGCCGAACGGCGACATCTTCGTCTCCGACGGGCACAGCGGCCAGAGCCCGGACCCCCCGGAGGGGTTCACCGGCCGGATCCTGAAGTACGACGCCGAGGGCAACTTCATCAAGGAGTGGGGCACGATCGGATTCCGGCCGGGGCAGTTCCGCACCCCGCACGCACTCGAGTTCGACTCCGAGGGACGACTCTTCGTCGCCGACCGCGGAAACCACCGGATCCAGATCTTCGACCAGGACGGCAACCTGCTCGATATCTACCACCAGTTCGGCCGGATCAGCGGGCTGTTCATCACGGACGACAACACGCTCTACGCCATCGATTCCGAATCGCAGGAACAGAACCACTTCGGCTGGATGAACGGCATCCGCATCGGCAACGCCGCCGAAGACCGGGTGACCGCGTTCATCCCGCCACACCTGCCCACCGGAGACCGCGCGCTCCAGGGCGTTGCCGGCGAGGGGGTCGCGGTGGATGCCGACGGCAACGTGTTCGTCGCCGAGGGGCCGGCCTCCCGCCCCTTCGCGGGCGGCGGCCTCACGAAGTACGAGCCCTCCCCGAACTGATGGGGTGGCGGGTCGGTCGGCCGAAGACCGCGTGAGTGCGCTCGAGATCCATCTCGGCGACAACCTGGAAGTCCTCCCCCGCTTCCCGGACGGCGCGTTCGAGCTGATCTACATCGATCCGCCGTTCAACACCGGCCGGGTCCAGTCGCGTCCGCGCCTGCGGACGGTCCGGGACGACGACCGCGGAGACCGGACCGGGTTCCGGGGAAAGCGCTACCGGACGGTGCGCCTCGGCGAGTCCTCGTTCGACGACTCGTTCGGGGACTATCCGGCGTTCATCGAGCCGCGTCTCGTGGAGTGCCGGCGACTGCTCGCTCCGCGCGGCTCCTTCTTCCTCCATATCGACCCGCGGGAATCCCACTACTGCAAGGTCCTGCTGGACCGGATCTTCGGGCGCGAGTCCTTCCTGAACGAGATCATCTGGGCCTACGACTACGGAGCGCGGTCGAAGAAGCGCTGGTCCCCAAAGCACGACACGATCTTCTGGTACGCGAAGGACCCGGAGGCGTACACCTTCCGCCACGACGACATCGACCGCATTCCCTACCTGGCGCCCCGACTCGTGGGCCCCGAGAAGGCGGCGCGCGGGAAGACGCCGACGGATGTCTGGTGGCAGACGATCGTGAGCCCGACCGGCAAGGAGAAGACCGGCTATCCGACCCAGAAGCCGATCGCGCTGCTGAACCGGATCGTCCGGGTGCACTCGAACCCGGGCGACCGGGTACTCGACTGTTTCGCCGGGAGCGGCACGACCGGGGAGGCCGCCGTTCGCGCCGGGAGACGCGCCGCGCTCATCGACATCAACCCCGAGGCGATTCGGGTCATGGAACGCCGGCTCGCCTTCGCGCGCCCGGTGATCCGTCGAGAGGAGGACCAGCGTGCAGATCCGCGATCCGGAAGTCCGGACCCTCGCCGGCTATTCGCAACAGCTGCGAACGGACTACGAGAGTCGTCCAGGTGACATCGAGTGGAAGGACAGTCCCTTCGGCTGGATACGGAAGCGACCGTCCAGACAGCGAGGCGCCATCGGAGAGAAACTGATCTCTGGCTATCTCGCCTGCAAGGGATTCGATGTGACCCGGTCGCCGGATGGCGAGGCGGACCGGGTCGTCGCGGGCCACCGCGCCGAAATCAAGATGAGCACGCGCTGGAAGGTGGGTTCCTACAGGTTCCAGCAACTCCGGGATCAGAACTACCGTTTCGCCATCTGCCTGGGGATCAGTCCGTTCGACGCCCACCTGTGGGCACTGCCGAAGGAAGTGATCCTCGAACGGTGGCGCCTCGGAGACATCGCGACCCAGCATGGAGGGGTCGCGGGCACGGATACCGCCTGGCTGTCGGTCAGGGTCGATCGACCGCCGGCATGGCTCGGCGAGTGGGGCGGATGCCTGTCGCGCGCGGTTCGGGTGATCGCGGAGATCACCGGACAGGAGCCCCTCCCGTAGCGAGGATGTCGGCCGGATTCCCCGGACGCGCGCCGGGCCGGGCGGAGCGCGCGCCGGGCGACGGCGCGAGCGCAGCGGTCGGTGCCGAACGCGCGGGCGGCGTTGCCGGATGCGCCGGGCGGTATTGCCGAATGCGCCGGGCGGCCTAGCGAACAGGCGCGGGCGGATAGAGTCCGTCGCCGTGGAAGCTCCTCTTCCCTTCCGCACCGCCGGGGCGGCGCTCCGCGCGAACCCCCTGCGGAGCGGGCTCGCGCTCGTCGGCCTGCTGATCGGGGTGGCGTCGGTCATCACGATGGCGGCGCTCGGGTCGGGCGCCCGGGCCGAGGTGGCCGACGATGTCCGGTCGGCGGGAACGAACATCATCGTGGTCCGCGCGGGCAACTACATCCGGGGCGGCGAGGCGATGAACATGCCGTCGGGCTTCGGGCGCGCCGACACCCTGACCGTCGCGGACGCCGAGGCGATCCGGGGGGTCGCCGAGGTCGCGCTCGTTTCGCCGGTGATCGAGGACCGGACCGCGCTCGCCTCGGCGAACGGCGACGGCTTCGCCCAGATCCACGGGATGTCCGAGGAGGGGGCCGAGATCTATCGCGTGCGGTTCCTCGACGGAGAGAACTTCGGGGCCGCCGCCGTCCGGGAGGGCCGGCCGGTGCTCCTCCTCTCCGGGCCGCTCGAGGCGGAGCTCTTTCCCGGCCAGTCCGCGGTGGGGCGGACGGTCGTGATCCGGGAGCGCGAGTTCGAGGTCGTCGGCGTCTATCAGTCCACCGACCGAAACCTCGCCGAAGCGGCGATCGCGCCGCAGCCGGTGATCTCGGATCTCGTCGGCAGGGACCACCTCCAGGCGGTCGCGATCGCCACGACCCGCGCCGGCGACGCCTCCCGGGTCGCGCGCGAGGTGACCGCGCTCCTCCGGGAGCGGCACGAGCTCACGCGCGCGGCGCCGCCGGCGGAGTCGGACGCTCCCCACTCGTTTCGGCGCGGGGCGCGGCTTCCGGACGATTTCGTGGTCCGGACCCAGGCCACCTCGGCGCTGACCCAGGGCCTCTACACCACGGCGGCGGCCTTCGTGCTCGCCTCGATGCCGAAACTCGACGAGGTGACCTCGGAGGAGATGGTGGGAACGCTGAACCGGGCCACCGCGACGATGACGCTGCTGCTCGGGGCGCTCGCCGGCGTCTCGCTGATCGTCGGGGGAGTCGGGATCATGAATGTGATGCTGCTCGCGGTCACCGAGCGGACGCGCGAAATCGGGCTCCGGCTCGCGGTCGGGGCGCGGCGGCGCGATGTGCTGTGGCAGTTCCTCGCCGAGGCGGTGGCGCTCGCCGCCCTCGGCGGAATCCTCGGGACCCTGCTCGGCGGGCTCGGCTCGGCGGCGGTCGAGACGCTCTTCGGCTGGAGCACGCTGATCCCGGTGGCGGCGGTCGCCGGCGCGGTACTGCTCGCCGCCGGGGTCGGGGTCTTCTTCGGCTGGTATCCGGCGCGCCGGGCGTCGCGGCTCGACCCGATCGTCGCGCTGCGGTCGGAGTAGCGCGCCCTCAGGACCCCGGTCCGCCGAGCGACTCGGGCTCCGCGCCCGACTCGGACCGGCCCGGGGGCTCCGGCTCCCCCGAGATCGGGAGCCCGGTGTGCGGATCCACCGTCTCCGGGGCCATGATGAACGGGACCTCGATCTCGTAGGGAGCGCCCTCGAAGCGGAAGAACACGATCGCCACCGTTTCCTCGGTCTCGATCGGGCGTCCGCTCGCGATCCAGGCTTCTCCGAACTCGTCGATCCGCGGGCGGAGCGGCTCGAGGTCCTCGTCGCCGTCGCTCGGGCGGCGCACGGTGATGCGGACTTCCTCGGCGACCGCCGCGGGGAGCTCGCTCCGCATCGCGTCCGAGAAGTAGATCCGGTGCTCCCCCCCGGCGCCGAGGACGACCTCGAAGTGGAGGTCGCCGTGCATGAACACGTAGCCGCCGTAGCGCGGGGCGTGATCGCCGTGCGCCATCATGCTTCCCATCGCGCCCGTCGCCGCCGGGGCGTCCACGGGGTCCGGCTCCGGCTCGCCGCAGGAGATCAGGCCGAGGCCGGAGAGGAAGAGCGCAGAGCGGATCATTCGGACGGCGACAGGATGGCGACCGCCTCGCGCGGATCCATCGCTTCCTCGATCACCCGGACGATCCGGGAAAAGCGTTCCTCGCGCCCGAGATCGGGAGCGAGGAGGCGCTCGAGCGCGGCGAAGAACACGGGATCGGCGGACGGCGCCACGAGAGCGTACCCCCGAAAGCGGTCGGCGTGGTCGAGCAGCCCGTGCGGGTCCGGGACGAACCCCTCGAAATCGAGGGCGCGCACCGCCTCGAGACGGCCGAGTTCGCCGTCGAGGTAGCGCCGGAGGACCGAGGACACGACCGGTTCGAGCGCCCGCAGCGCCGCGTCCGCCGGCGGCGTCGGGGCCAGCCGCTCGAGGATCCCGGCGAGTCCCTCGAAGACCGCCGTCCGGGGGCCGTAGAGCGGAACGATCCCGAGCTCGGGCCACCCGGTGGCGCGAAACTGCGCCGCGGCGACCACCGCCTGGAGGTGGTGGCCCGGAACTCCTTCGTGGCAGGCGAGGCGCGCGAGCTCGGACGAGCGGACGCCGAACCCGCGAGGCAGCGAGAACACCCCGACCCCGTCGCCCTCGTAGCGATAGAACGGCGCCGGACCGGTCGGGAGACCCGTCGCCTCGGCCGGAGTGATCCAGTGCAGCCGGACCGGGCCGATCCCGAGGCGAACGTTCGGCGGGAGCGACCGGTCGCGGCAGGCCGCGAGCGCCGCGAGGAGCCGGGACTCGACGGCGGCGGGCGGGAGCCCCGACCGCTCGACATGGCGGCGCGCGCGCACCCGGAGCGGCCCCACCCCGGGCAGCGCCCGTCCCACCCGCGAGTGGAGCCGGTCGAGCGCGAGGTCCGGTTCCGTCCAGTCGAGGCCGAATACCTCCCGGAGCTCCGCCGCGGCCGGGCGGTGTTCCCCCGCGACCGCGCGGGCGCGGAAGGCGAGGGCCGTGAGCGAGGCCTCGATCCGCCGGAGGCGCACCGGATCCGCCGAACGGGCCACCACGCCCCCGGCGAGCCGGTCGGCGCGCTCGGCGATCTCGCGGAGCGAGAGCGGGGTCTCGGCCGGCGCGGGAGCCGAGAACACGAGGTCGAGGAACAACGGGTCGTGCTCCGAGAGCGCGAAGGCGAGCCGGACGTACCCGGCGGCGAGCTCCTCGACCGTCCCGGGAAGCGCGCGGCCGTCTTCCTCCGGAGCGCCGCAAGCGATCAGGAACGAGAACGCGAAGCGCGACAGCGCCTTCGCGCGGAGACTCGGGGGCAAGACGGCCCAGGCGGTGGCGTGAGCGGGGGAAGCGGTTCGGCTGGAGGGGCGCGGGGAGGGAGGAACGGTGGACTCCGGAGCGTACGCCCGCCCGGCCTCTCGTTGACACGGGTCGGCGGACGCGCATATCTTCCGTGAACCGGCCGGACGACGACCGCGGGGACGGCCGCGGTTCCAGGGCCTGCGAGGAGATCCCGGCGATGCGCCATTCGTTCCGATTCGTTCTGTTTTCTCTGGCCCTCGTGGGCCTCGCACTCGCCGCCTGCGGCGCCCCGCCGGTCGAGGACGAAGTCGTCCCGACGACCGCGGCGCTCGGCATCCGCGCCGCCGGGGACACCGAGATCGCCCCGGACCTCTCGCAGATCCCGGAGGAACTCCAGCAGGTGTTCGCCCACATCGACGAGAACGTGGACGAGCATGTGATGAACCTGCGGCGCTGGATCCAGCAGCCGAGCATCTCGAACTCCGGCGAGGGAATCCCGGAATCCGCGCAGATGGTCAAGGGCTTCTTCGATCAGCTCGGGTGTCAGGAGTCGCAGGTGTACGACATCCCGATGACCGAGTGGGGCCAGCCCGGGAACCCGGTCGTCTACGCGAACTGCGACTACGGGGCCGACCGGACGCTCCTCATCTACTGGATGTACGACACGATGCCGATCACCTCCCCGGAGGCGTGGGTCGTGCCGCCGTTCGACGGCGAGATCATGGAGTTCGGCCCGTTCCAGAAGGTGATGGTCGGGCGCGGGGCCACGAACTCGAAGGGCCCGCAGATGACCCAGTGGAACGCGTTCCACTCGATCCACGAGGTCACGGGTTCGATGCCGGTGAACCTGATCTTCATCGCCGAGGGCGACGAGGAGCGGATGTCCATCGGGCTCCGCCAGTTCGTGCGCGAGAACCCGGACCTCTTCCGGGAGGCCGAGGCGATGTACCGCTTCGGGTCCCAGTCGCGCTCGGGCGCCGCCGGGATCGGCGGCGGCTCCGAAGGCTGCGTGTACATCGAGCTGACCACGAGCGGAGCGAGCTGGGGGCGCGGGCCGGTGGCCTCGAACATCCACGGCGCCCACAAGCGCTCGACGGACGCCCCGGCGCTCCGCCACATCAAGATGCTCTCGACGCTGATCTCCGACGACGGGAACCGGGTGCTGGTGCCGGGCTTCTACGACGGGGCCCAGCCGCTGAGCGCGGCGGAGGAAGCGATGTTCGAGGCCGCCGCGGAGAACCTGGATCTCGCGGTCGCCGCCGAGAACATCGGGGTCGCGCGCTTCATGACGGAAGACCCGCTCCAGCACCTCAAGAACGCGCGCTACGGGATCTCCTTCAACATGGACGGCATCTGGGCGGGGAACCGGTTCCCGGGGGGAGCCGGCGCGATCCTGCCGAACCGGATCACCTCGAAGCACAACATCCGCTATGTGCCGGGCCAGGACGGCCTCGAGATGGTCCAGAAGGTCCGGGACTACCTCGACGCGCAGGGCTACGAGGATGTCGAGATGACGATCATCGGGGATGTCCCCTGGTCGAAGTCGAACTACGACAACCGCGCGGCGGAGTCGCTGATGCGCACCTACGACATCTTCGGGATCCGCCACCGGAAGCCGATCGAGGGCGAGTCCATCCTCGGCGGCTACTGGCCGGCGTACCTGTTCAGCGGTCGGGACGCCTCGCTGCCGGACGGCACCGACCTCGCCATGCCGATCGTCGGTGGCGCGGGAGGCCACGGTGGCGGCGCCCACGCGGCGAACGAGTTCTGGGTGATCGAGGGCGCCGGCGAGGTCTATGGGATGGCCGGAGCGGTGAAGTCGGTCGCGACCTTCCTCTACGCCTACGCCGGTCTGCTGCCGGACGCGGAGATGGAAGACTCCATCGCCGACGACGGAGCGGGCGCGGAATAGGACCGGGCAGGTTCCGCCCGCGGGCTCCGAAGAGGGACGAATAGCGCCGCTTGTCGTCCGTCGCGATCCGGGTCCGGGACCTGGTGAAGACCTATGTCCTCGGCGAGGACCACCGGGTCGAGGCGCTCCGGGGGCTCACCCTCGACGTTCCGGAGGGGGAGTTCCTCGCCGTCCTCGGCCCGTCCGGATCGGGGAAGAGCACGCTGATGCACATCCTGGGGTGCCTCGACGAACCGACTTCCGGGGAGTACCGGCTCATGGGCCGCGATGTCTCGCGGCTCGGGAACGACGAACGCGCGCGTATCCGCAACGAGGAGATCGGCTTCGTCTTCCAGAGCTTCCACCTGCTCGCCCGCGCGAGCGCGCTCGAGAACGTGGAGCTGCCGCTGCTCTACGGGGCGAACCGGCGCGGGCGCGAGGAGCGGCGGGAGCGGGCGTCCCGGGCGCTCGCCGCCGTGGGGCTCTCCGACCGCTCGAGCCACGCCCCGAGCCAGCTGTCCGGCGGCCAGCAGCAGCGGGTCGCGATCGCGCGGGCGCTGGCCAACGAGCCGAGCCTGCTGCTCGCCGACGAACCGACCGGCAATCTGGACACGAGCACCGGCCGCGAGATCCTCGAGACCTTCTCGCGCCTGAACACCGAACGGGGGCTCACCGTGATCATGATCACCCACGACCGGCAGGTCGCCCGGTACGCTTCGAGAAGCGTCGAGCTTCGCGACGGACGGATCCTGGAAGAACGGGAGACGAACGGAGTCGGGAAGAGTGTCTGAACCGCAGGGCAAGAACGGCGGCGGCCTCGGCCGTCTCCTCGACCGGCTGTCCGCCGAGCGCCGCACCGCGATCGAGACCGCGCTGCAGGGCTTGCGGCGCTATCCGCTGCGCACGGGTCTCACGCTCGCCGGGCTCGCGTTCGGAGTCGCGGCGCTGCTGACCACGATCGCGCTCGGGCGGGGCGCCCAGGATGCGATCCGCCAGCAGGTGCGCGCGGCGGGACTGAACGTCATCGAGGTCACCGCCGGGAACTACCGCACCCGCGGCGAGCGCCCGCTCGGAGGATCCGAGGCGCCCACGCGGCACGGAGCGGTCCGTCCACCGGGAGTGCTGGAGCGGGTGCTCCGGGTCGCCGTGCCCGTCGCGCTGGCCCACCCGGAGAACGATCCGATGGAGAAGCACGACCATCCGACCGCCGCCGAGCGGCTCGGCGACTCCGCCGCCGGACTCGGCGCGGCGGCGACGCTCACCCGCGACGACGCCGACGCGGTGGCGCG
The DNA here is from genome assembly GCA_964347715.1 of uncultured Acidobacteriota bacterium. Lineage (GTDB taxonomy): Bacteria > Acidobacteriota > Vicinamibacteria > Marinacidobacterales > Marinacidobacteraceae > CAYGAO01. The sequence goes on along the minus strand of CAYGAO010000042.1, from coordinate 4,823 downwards.
TCTCTCCGGAGTCGCGCATGTGGCTTCCGGGGTGCACGAGAGCGTGCGGGTGTGGAACGACGAGCGGCGCTGGTTCACCCGCCTCCACGGCACCGATGTGGATCTGGTCGAGATCCGCCGGTCCTTCGCCCTCCAGCACGGACGGTTCTTCAGCGACGGCGAGCTCGGCCGCGCCGCCCAGGTCGTGGTTCTCGGGAGCGTGGCGCGCGATCAGCTCTTCGGGCCGGACGCGGATCCGGTGGGGCGCGAGGTAACGATCTGGAATCAGCCGTTCCGAGTCGTGGGGGTCGTCGTGAGCACGAACTGGCTGAACCCGGGAACGCCCGGCGACGACGAGTTCGATGCGGTGTACACGCCGTTCACGACCGTCCACCGGCTGCTGAATGTCACGAACCTGAACTCGATCACGGTGACCGCGCGGTCCTCCGGACGGGTTACCGAAGTGGCCCGCGAGATCACCGCGCTGCTGCGCGAGCGCCACGGAATCGGCGACGCCGATCCCGACGATTTCGCGGTTTCCACGCAGGCGTCCGAGGTGCTCGGGAAGGGGCTCCATCCGAGCGTCGCGGAGACGCTCGCCGGGAACATCCCGAACCTGGAACGGACGACGCTCCACCAGCTCGCCGCGACCCTCGAACGGTCGAGCCGCACCATGACGGCGCTCCTCCTCGCGATCGCGCTGGTCTCGCTGGTGGTCGGCGCGATCGGGATCTCGAACGTGATGCTGCTCTCGGTTCGCGAGCGGATCCGGGAGATCGGCCTGCGGATGGCGGTCGGGGCGCGGACCGCGGATGTGGGCAGCCAATTCCTCGCCGAATCGGTTTCGCTCGGCGCCGCCGGCGGCCTCCTCGGGGTGTTGCTCGGCATCGCCGCCGCGCTGACGGTCGAGGCCGCGTTCGGGCTCACCGTGGCGATCTCGTTCGGCGCCGGCCTGCTGGCGTTCGGAGTGGCGATCCTCACCGGGATGGCCGCCGGGGTGGCCCCGGCGCGGCGCGCCGCGCGGCTCGACCCGATCGTCGCCCTCGGCGCGGAATAGCGAGAGCCGGAGGGGGCGGCCCCCGGGCCAGAACCCGCCCGCGGCGCGATCCGTCGCTCGCGCCCGCCCCGGAATCGGGCGACATGCGGGCGCCGGTCCTCCGACCCCGCTACGCCGGAACCCCCAGCCGGATGGACATCGCGCAGGGGGACACCCGAAAACGCTCCGCCAGCTCGCCGCCGGCCTCAGATCTTCCCGGATCAGATGCCGCCGCATGAGCGCGTCCGCCACGAGACCCCGCCAGGGCCGGTTCGCCGGATCCCGCTACGCCGGGACGCCCAGCCGGATCGACATCGCGCACGGGAACACCCGAAACCGCTCCGCCAGCTCGCCCACCGACCCGCCGCCGGCCTCCATATCTTCCCGGATCAGATGCCGCCGCATGAGCGCGTCCGCCGCGAGACCCCGACAGGGCCGGTTCGCCGGATCCCGCTACGCCGGAACCCCCAGGCGGATGGACATGG
>CAYGAO010000042.1:0-3223 GCA_964347715.1 uncultured Acidobacteriota bacterium | reverse complement strand
CAGGGCCGGTTCGCCGGATCCCGCTACGCCGGAACCCCCAGGCGGATGGACATGGCGCACTGGAACACCCGAAAGCGCTCCGCCAGCTCGCCCACCGACTTCGCGCCGGCCTCCATCTCTTCCCGGATCAGATGCCGGGGCATGAGCGTGTCGGCCGCCAGACGGTTCGCCTGCGCCTCCAGCTCGTCGCTCAGGCCGCTCCGGTAGAGCGCATCATCGTGATGCCGTCGCCGATCAGCTCGCGGTGCAGGACCAGGTGAGCGACCTCGTGCGCGACCGTGAACCGCTGCCTGACGGGTGGGTGGTCGGCGTTCACGAAGATCGCGAATCCGCTCCGGCCACCCCGAGCCGAATCCCGCCGGATCATCCCGGAGAGATGGTCCGGCCAGTGCTGGACGCGATAGACCCGAAGCCCGAGGTCTCGGCAGATGTCCATGACCGAAACGGGCGCCGATTCCTGGAACTCCGGAAGTCGTTCCCGGTAATCGAGGATGTTCACAGCTTCTCCCCCACCTCCTGCAAGTCCGCTTCGGAGGGCGGTGGGGGATCGCCTGCCGTCGAGCGGGTCTTGCCGGTGAGCCCTTCGAGCCGTTCGTTCACGAGAGCCTCGGCGCGACGGAGCGCGATCTTCTCGATCTCGGCGATCCCGAACGTACCCAACGCAGCGAGCCCGAAGCCGCCGAACACGATGAACGCGGTCAACAGCGCGATCTGGACGGACAGGGTCGGCATCTCCACCTCGCCGCGCCAGACGCCGGACAGCGCCAGCGCGAGCAGGACGAGCAGATTCAACGCGCCGAGAGACACTCCGGCGACGGCGAACCGGCGGACGAGCCGGTCCCGCCACCACCGATTCAACCTGCCGGAGGGGGAGATCGTTCGGCGCGTTCGGCCTCGCCGACGCGCGCGAGCGCTTCCTCGACCTCGGGCTGCTCTCCGTCGAGCGCGAGCGAACGCTCGAACGCTTCCCGGGCGCCGGCGAAATCCGAGACCTGGTAGCGCGCGAGGCCGAGCAGGTTCAGGCTCCGGGCATCGGGGTTCTCGAGCCGGATCGCCTGCGAGAGCAGCGCCTCCGCATCCTCGTAGCGTGCGACGAGGAAGTAGGCCTCTCCGAGCACCCGGAGCAGGTCGTGGCGGTCCTTCACCTCGGCATGGACCGGCTCGAGCAGTTCGACCACCCGCTCCGGGCGGCCCGCCTCGATCTCGAGCTGCCCGAGCAGCTCCCGCGCGCGGCCGAGACGCGGGGCGAGCGCCACCGCGGCCTCGAGCGCCGGCCGCGCCTGTTCCTTTCGCTCGAGCGCCATCCACTGCTCGGCGAGCGCGAGGCTCGTGAACCCGGCGTTCTCGGGCCCGTAGGGAAGCATCGTGCCGCTGAAACCGGCCTCCACCAGATCGCCACGCGGCGAAACGGTGAACTCCGCCCGCTTCCGGGCGAGAACGCCGCCGGCGCGGTCGAGCAGTTCGGCCACGAGCTCGTAGCGACCGGCCCCGAGGTCGAGGAGCGGCATCTCGAGCGAGGTGAACCCGCTCGCCGGATCCACCGTCGCCGGCGACCCGGCCTCGTGGACGACTTCTCCGTCGCGGAGCGGTTCCCGGCTCACGATCCGGAACCGGACCGCGGCGCCTTCCGGCGCGTTCCGCGGCACGAGCGCGGCGACGAAGTCGTCCGCCGTCGTGTACACCGCCTGCGGGTTCGGAACCACCGCGGCGGAGCCGAGCCGGAACGGTCGGTAACGGGGTCGCTGCGCCTCGAAGCGCCGTCCGAGCACGAGGTCGCTGAGCCCGGGGCTCCCGTCGCCCGGAGGCACGCTCACCTCGCCCTCGATCAGCGTGTAGGCCTTCGCGCAGTCCTCTTCCTCCCGGGAGCCGCACGCCCGGTTCCGGAGGACGATCCGCACCAGGTGATCCCCCGGGATCAGCGGCGCCACCCCGGACCAGGAGAACGGACGCCGGAGCGCGCCCGCCTGATCGTCGTTCAGCGAGATGAAGGACTCCTTGCGGAACTCGGTGACGACCTGCTCGGGATCATCCCGCAGCGAGGCTTCCACCGTCCCGACGAACACCGTGTCGTAGGTGGCGCGATCCTCGTTCCGGACGAAGGCGATGTGCCGGGCGTCCACCTGGACGACCCAGTGGAGGAACGAGGCGCCCTCGGGACCCGGCAGCACCGCCATCGCGCCGTGGCCGGGCACATGGCGGAACAGGTAGTCGGCCTCGATGGCGCCGCGTTCGAAGTCGAGCCGGTCGGCGTAGCTGTCGTCGAGGCCCCGGAAGGGAACCTCGTGGATGTCCTGGAGGAGCGAGAGGCTGCCGAAAGGCACCGCCTGGAACCGGGTGATGTCCTGCTCGTCGGTGCGGAACGACATCGCCGCGTTCGCCACTTCGGGGTCGAACTCGTAGAGGATCTCGTAGGCGCGTTCGACCTCGTCGCGGAAGTCCCGGCGTTCGGGCTGGTACCCGGTGAGCAGCGCGGGCGGCCCGTCGGCGATCGGATCGTAGAGCTGCAGCTCGCCGACGCCGTGGCGCCTCCAGAAGAGCAGGTAGAAGAAGGCCGGCAACCCGAAACGCTTCAGTTCCGAGTTGTTGTAGAACCAGAGCTCGGTCGGGTAGATCTCGTCGCGGGCCTCGTAGTTCTGGATCGAGCGGGGCTGGCCGAGGAGGATGTAGTAGCGGCCCCGGTCGGTCTGCCAGCCGTCGCGGAAGGTGTCGCGGCCGAACCAGTTGTTCACATGGTCGAGCCGCGCGTAGTGCTCGGTGCGGAACTCGTTCTCCGGCGTCGAGGGGTTCAGATCGCGCTTGCGCCAGAAGGCGTCCACGAACGCCTCGCGCTGGCGCTCCGAGGTCAGCGACAGGAAGACCCGCTTCTCGCGGTCCGTGATCAGGTAGGTGACCTCTTCGGTCAGCCAGACCCGGTGGCGCTCGGGGAGCGCCTCGATCCGTTCCTTCTCGCTCGGCTCGTCCTGAGGCGGGAGCCCGGCCTGCACCGGGAGAGCGAGAACGAAGGGAACGAGCGAGACGAGGAGGGAGCGGAGCAGCATGGTTGCGGATCATGGTAGTGCCGTCGGGAGCGGGCCGCAAAGCGGGGGACGGGAGCCTCGCGGCTGTTCCCGCGCCCTTCGGCGATACTCCCGGACGCCCGCCCATGACAGGCTGTGGAGAAAGTCCCTCGTGCGCCGACGCGGCGCGAAGCGCCGCCGGGGAGGGTTCTCCCTCCCCGCGAAAG